>CAZLZJ010000028.1:0-26560 GCA_964563975.1 uncultured Prolixibacteraceae bacterium | reverse complement strand
GGCACTAACCTCCATTTTACGGATAAATCAACCGGAAAAAATTACTTAAGTGGCGACTCTAAATCAAAATGTGCTTATGTCATGATCAGTGGTCAAAAGTATGATGCAACTTCAGTGTCCCTTGAAAATGATCTGTTGACAATAGGGTTTGGCGCTACTGGCGTGACTGTGAACGTAAAGGTCATTATGGTAAAGGATCGGGTCATCATGAGAGTAGACAGGGTTACAGGAGATATTGAATCTCTTACTTTTTTGAATATACCTCTTAATCTCGAAGGACAACCGTATGAACCGTTTGGTGCCTGCGTTCTTTCGATGAACCTTTTTACTCACGTCAGGAGGCTTCCCCCGCTGCAGACAAAGCTATGGGCTTCGTGTTATAAAAAATTCGGATTTGAAAATGCAGAGATAACAGTGCTGGGGCTTCCGCAGGATAGTATCCTCCCGGTTATCAGGGATATAATCTCTGATGCAAAAGATATCCCTTTCTCTGATGCCGGCGGTGCATGGGCCCTGATGAAAAAAGATGGTTATGGTTCATATTTAATGAACTTCGGCACCCTGACCGAAGAGACCGTAGATGAGTGGATTGATAAATGTCATAAACTGGGATTTAACCAGATTGACAGTCACGGAGGTGGTAACTTCTTTGAGTTCGGAACACTTGAACTGAATAAAGAAAAATGGCCCCGGGGTTGGGAATCATTCAAATTAATTAATAAAAAACTGCATGAGGCAGGGATATCCCATATTTTTCATACTTATGCATTTTTTATTGATAAGAGGTCACGATATGTTACACCTGTTCCAAGCGAAAACCTTGGATATGCCAGGATTTTTACACTTAAAGAACCATTATCAGAAGTATCGGAAGAGGTAGTGGTTAATGAATCTACCGAAAATATTTCTACAGTAACGGGATTCCACACGGAAAACAGTGTGACCCTGAGAATTGGAAGTGAATTGATTGAATTTAGCGGGGTTACTAAATCACCGCCCTATAAATTCACCGGGCTGAAACGTGGTTCTAACGGTACAAAAGTCTCTGCCCACAATATTGAAGAAAAAGTTTTTCACATGAGTGAGAGATTTGGCCGTTTTGTACCGGGTCCCGAAACTGCCCTTTTTAAAGAAATAGCATACAAACATGCTCAAATTGTAAATGATTGCAAATTTGATGGTATCTATTTAGATGCAATAGATGGCAGTGCTGTTCTTGGCGGAGAAGAAAACTTCTGGTATTATGGCACTAAATTTATATTTGAGATTGCAAAAAACTTAAAGCGTCCGGTGGGTATGGAGATGAGCTCAATGTCGCATCACTGGTGGCATTACCGATCAAGGTGGCAGGCATGGGACAGGCCGCTGAGGGGATATAAAAGATTTATAGATATACACCTTGCTTCTGTAAAGGCATCAGCATATTTTCTGCCGGAGGAGATAAGATCTAATGAATGGGAACACGGACTATGGCGTGGCCACTCCCCGTTGATAGATAAATATGCAGGTGTCGAAAAAGGGCAGATTATGCTGCCGATTCACCTTGGCTGGTGGGGTAACCAAATATGGGCTCCCCCGCAAATTGAGCCGACCTTTTCTGATGATATTGAATATCTTGGCTGCAAGATGATCGGTAATAATGCCGGCTTTTCACAACTTGGCGGTGTTGACGATGAAACTTTTGAAAGATTACCTCTTTTCAGACAAAGCTCAGAAATTCTGAAACAGTATGAAGAGCTCAGACATAAGAACTATTTCAGTGAAGATGTAAAAAGACTTCTACGCCAGCCGGGAAAAGAGTTTACCCTGTTCATGCAGGACGACGGCAGATGGAATTTCAGGCCTGTGTCATACCAAAAGCATAAAGTCACTGCTTTGGATAACTCCTCTGCAAGCTGGAGTGTTCACAATGAATTTGACCGGCAACAAATAAAACTCAGATTAGAGGTTCTTATGTCGGTAAAACCTTATGATGACCCTTCTAATATTGTAATTGCCGATTTTTCCGGGTCACCCGGTTTTGTTACTGAAATTTCTGCCGAAGGGGTTACGGGAGGGGTAAACAGTTCACAAGAAAAAACACCTGATAATCAAGCTGCAGGAATTGTTTCTGCAAAAAACAGTGGTGAATCACCGCGCGACGGTTCATATATTAACTTAGAAAAGAGCTTTGACCCGGTGGTTGACCTGAGTAAAAACCAGGCCATTGGCGTGTGGGTTAAAGGTGATGGCAACGGGCAAATACTTAACCTCAGCCATCGCAGTCCGGTACATATTTCCCATGGTGCACATGGTGACCACTTTATAAAAATAGATTTTACAGGCTGGAAATATTTCGAGCTGATAGAAATCGAATCTTCGGCAATCAGTGACTATATCTGGCCTGATGATTCTCATTTCTATGTTTATGATTCATACCGGCATACAGTGAATTTCAAAAATATTGAGAAGTTTCAGCTTTGGTACAATAATCTTCCAAAAGGTAAAGAGGTGAAATGTTTTGTGGGTCCGATCAAAGCAATTCCTATGGTAGAAGGCACTATTGACAATCCGGCAATAATGGTTGGTGACAAAAAAATTATATTTCCGGTTAAGATGGAATCGGGAATGTACCTTGAACTAAAGGGTGAAGGTGACTGTAAACTATATGGCCCGAGGGGCGATCTTATTAAAAAGGTAAAGGTTGAGGGTGAAATGCCACAGCTGCAGAAAGGAGAAAATACAATTTCAGTGTCAGGCAAAGGAGATGATGACATAAATACCAGGCTGCAGATCACTGTTATCAGCGAAGGGGAACCATTTTAATAAGCAAACAGAGGATAATCTTTCATAAGATCGTTTACTTTTTTACCCACAGCTTTTATTATATTTTCATTTTCAATATCGGAGATAACCGTATCTATCAATTCAACAATAACCGGCATTAAATCCTCTTTCACACCGCGGGTAGTGATGGCAGGAGTGCCAACCCTTAATCCTGAAGTCAGAAATGGCGAACGGCTGTCAAATGGTACCATATTTTTATTTACCGTAATCTCTGCGCTGACAAGTGAATTTTCAACTTGTTTGCCGGTAATATCGGGAAACTTAGTGCGGAGATCAATCAGCATTGAATGATTATCGGTTCCTCCGGATACTACCTTATACCCAAAATCAATAAATGCTTTTGCCATTACCTCCGCATTTTTTTTAACCTGAAGCTGATACTCTCTGAAAGAGTCTGTTAATGCCTCTCCGAATGCAACTGCTTTTGCTGCAATAATATTTTCCAAAGGGCCGCCCTGATGACCGGGAAAAACTGATGAATCAAATAGTGAAGAGATCATTCTGACAGCCCCGTTTTTCGTCGTCGTTCCCCATGGATTGGGGAAATCTTTTCCTATCAGTATTATGCCGCCACGTGGCCCTCTCAATGTTTTATGAGTTGTAGAGGTAACTACATGGGCATATTTCAGCGGATTGTCCAATAATCCTGCAGCAATCAGTCCGGCCGGGTGCGCCATATCTATCATCAGCATGGCACCTGCCTTATCAGCTATTGCACGCATACGCTTATAATCCCATTCACGGCTGTATGCTGAAGCACCTCCTATTATTAACTTTGGTTTGTGCTCAAGTGCAATTGATTCCATCTCATCATAATCAACCAAGCCGGTATCTTCCCTTACTCTATAGGCAAGTGGTCTATATAAGATTCCGGAGGTATTCACCGGCGATCCATGCGAAAGATGACCTCCATGTGATAAATCAAGTCCTAAAAAAGTATCTCCCGGCTGAAGAATAACACTTAAAACAGCTGCATTGGCTTGTGCACCGGAATGTGGTTGAACATTTGCCCATTCTGCATTGTATAGTTGTTTTATTCTGTCAATTGCCAACTGTTCTGTCATATCCACAAACTGGCATCCGCCGTAGTATCTGTGACCGGGATAACCCTCAGCATATTTATTGGTCATTACCGAGCCCATAGCTTCTAAAACCTGATCACTGACAAAATTTTCAGATGCTATTAGTTCAATTCCTCTTAATTGCCTTTCTTTTTCTTTTTTAATGATGTCAAATACTTGATTATCACGTTCCATAACAATATTTTATAAAAATGATGGCCAAAGTTAATATAATTTGAACCGTTACATTCCTGAATCTGTTAAGAAAAAGTGATTATTTTTGAAGAATTATTATTGAAATGAATAATCGTAGTAACATTAGATCACCTTTATTAAGTGCATTGTGTATTCTCACTTTTATAGGCAGCGGGATTGCGTTTCCCGGGTATTTTTTTGCATCAGTTTTTTTTGAAAAAGCCGGTGAATTAATTATTGAGTACTCCTCCTGGCATACAATAGAAAAGATATCCCCACCCTATTTTACAATCTTAATGATCCTGCATGCAATTTCACTTATTGGAGCAATAAGGATGTGGAAACTGCATAAAGACGGATATTTTATATACCTGATTTCTCAGCTGACTACTCTTTTTATGCCGGTACTGTGGATTGATAAATGGGCATTTTCTTTCACCAATGCAATTTTTACAACCATTTTTATAATTGGATATGGAATGACCTGGAAAAACCTGCATTGATAACCAAGAAAAACAGCCTCATTGTTTATATGCTAATTAAGAACGGCATTGCATGCATCCAGCAGCGCCTGGGCATTTTTATTTTTTGCATCAAGTGTTTTTGCTTTTTCAAGAATTTCAACAGCTGCTTTGAACTCAACCTTTGCTTTTTCAAATTCTGAAATATAACCGTCATCAGTAGTTTTTAAACTTCCGGCATTAACTTTTTCATTTACGGCATTGATAATTGCTACACCCTTTTTATAAATAACATTACCCTCTACTACATATACATTTGCCAAAGCAGAGGTTATTTTATCATCCTGAGGAAATTTTTGAGCTCCCAGTTCAAGAGTAGCTTTATACTCATCATCTTTATTTTGCTTTTTAAGAGTAACAGCCTTATAGTAAAGAGCTGTTTCCGCCTTATAATCATTCTCTACACTTTTATCAAAAAGATCAACAGCCTTGTCTAATAATTCACCGCGAAAAGCAGCAACAGCTGCATTAAATATTAGGTCTTTCTTATCTCCCTCTTCTGCAGCAATCGCCTGCTCATAACTTGCAACTGCATTTGCATAATCTTTTTTCTGAATATTAACCAAAGCTTTATACTCATGACATTTTGAAACATTAACTCCGGCTTCAATAGCTTTATCCAAGTACTTCAGGGCACCTTCCGCATTATTGGCTTTATAGGCAGCAAAACCTATATTAAAATTGATAGCCGGTTCTACCTGAACATCACCCAGGTTATTCATTGCGTCATCGTAGAGAGAGTATGCCTTAGCATAATCTTCCGCTTTCATGGCCTCGTTAGCCTGATTGATTTTTTCCGCAGCATCCTGCCCAAATAGAAATAGAGGAAAAATAATAGCTAAAACCGATACAATATAATTTCTAATCATTACTTTAATTATTTGTTAAAATTTTCAAAAAGTTATTGTAAATCTCAAAAATAGTAATATTGATTTAAAAAACTACAACAATTTTTTTTAATTTTTTATTTGTAAGGATTGCAAAAATCTTGCTAACTCGAAAAACCAATTATATATAAGCTCTTTTGTATCTTCAATAGCTTCATTCAGGGTCATGGGTTCATTAATTATACTGAAAATTCCGTTAAATGCCTCAGAAGCCTCTTTTTTAACGCTGCCACCAATTGCTATTACCGGCTTTCTAAATTCACCGGCTATATCTGCAACAACTTTAGGAGCTTTATCATTCAAAGTTTGAAAATCAATTTTACCCTCTCCTGTCACAACAAGGTCTGCCCACCTGACATACTCCTCAAAGTTCAAAACAGATAAAACAAACCTTGCTCCGGGAGTAATTGCTGCATCAAAAAATGTCATCAGCGCAATGGCTATCCCTCCGGCAGCACCTGCACCTTTAATAGCTGCCAATGACTTTCCACACTCCGCCTCTAATAATCCTGCCCAATAACTCAAACCTTTATCTAACAGTGATACCACCTCTTGCGAGGCCCCTTTTTGCGGCCCAAATACCTCTGCTGCTCCATTTTTGCCGGTAAGAGGATTATCAACATCACAAATAATTTTAAAAGATACCTCAGGCAGCACTTCAGGCTTTTTAATGGAGCTTATTTTTAAAAGATTACCTCCGTTGCCTTTTAATGAAAGCCCGTTTTTATCTAACAGAGAAAACCCCATGGCTTCAAGCATACCGCTTCCACCGTCAACAGTTGCACTTCCTCCGATACCAAGAAGTATCTCACTACATCCGGAGTTAATAGCATCAACAACTAACCTGCCGGTTCCATATGTTGAAGCTTTCATTGGATCAAGCTCATCACTGCTTAAAAGTTTAATACCCGAAGCATCAGCCATCTCAATTATGGCAGTTTTTCCCGAAATACCATAATATGCTTTCACTTCCCTTCCCAAAGGGTCAGGTACCAACACCTCTTTTTTTGAGGCATTCAATGCCCTTCTCAACACTTCACCGGTATAATCACCGCCATCAGCTACCGGCACTTTCTTAACAGAAAATAAGGGAGAACAATCTTTAAATGCCTGTTCAGCTATGTCAGCAAATTCAAATGCACTCACACTTCCTTTCATTGAGTTTGGTGCTAATAATATGTTCATCTGAATATAATTTAGTTAAATAACATCAATTCCTTTACCCTTTGATTAATCGAAATGCAAATATCATTTTTCTCCTCTTGTTACCGATACAACCCCTTTTACTTTTTTCATCTTCTGAACCAAAAAATCTAAATGCCCGATATTATGGACTGCAATCTTTATTATTCCGTCGAATTTTCCTTTTTCCGAATTAATATTTAACGAACGTAGCTGTGCACCTGTATCTTTTACTATTATATGGGAAATATCAGCTAATAGTCCGGGCTCATCCGATCCGGAAACAAATAGTGTTGTAACAAAAGCCCCCTGGGTTGTTGTCTCTTTCCATTTAGCTTTTACAACCCTGTATGGAAACCTTTCTTTAAGCTGAATAGCATTGGGACATGTATTGCGGTGTATTTTTATCCCATGACTTACAGTAACAAAACCAAAAACTGAATCTCCAAAAACAGGGTTACAACATTTTGCCAATTTGTAATTTACATTTTTGAGATCGTCATCAATAATTAAGAAATCCTCCTTATCGTCTGCAGAAGGCTCTTTCTTTAGTTTTTCCTGAACAAGCTCTTCAATTTTACGGGGAGACTCCTCATCCGATGCTTTTTCGGTAAAAGCAAGCTTAATATCAAGAGGATCAATTTTCCCTTTGCCCAGCTCAAAATAAAAGTCTAAAGCAAGCTTAAAATCATATTTTTTCAATATTTTCCTTATCGCTTCATCATTTAATTCCAGTTTCCAGTTTTTAAATTTTCTGACAAGTATTTCGCGCCCCTGAGCGGCTACTCTTTTTTTCTCATCACTCAGGCTTGCTTTAACTTTACTTTTTGCTTTTGTTGTTACCACAAAATCCAGCCAATCGATTTTCGGCTTTTGATTATTAGAGGTCTCGATTGATACCTGATCACCATTTTTAAGTTTATATCTCAATGTAACTTTTTTGCCGTTAACCTTCCCTCCAACACATGTGTCTCCTAAGTGCGAATGAATCTCATATGCAAAATCAAGTAAAGTGGATCCTGCAGGCATCTTTTTCAGATCACCCTTCGGAGTAAAAACAAAAATCTCTTCACTATATATATTAAGACTGAAATGGTCAATAAAATCAACAATATTCAGCTCCGGATTTTCAAGAATCTCTCTTATTCCTGCCAGCCATAAATCAAATCCCGAACTGTCTTTCCCTCCCTTATATTTCCAGTGTGCGGCCAATCCTTTTTCTGCAACCTCGTCCATCCGCTTAGTTCGTATCTGCACTTCAACCCATTTTCCTTTTGGTCCCATTACTGTTGTATGCAGCGATTCATATCCGTTCGATTTCGGTATAGTAATCCAGTCGCGTAACCTTTCCGGATTTGCCTGATATTGTTCGGTTACTACGGAATAGACTGTCCAACAATCAGCTTTCTCGTTAGCAGGCAATGAATCTAATATTATTCTGATCGCAAAAAGATCCATAACCTCATCGAAAGAGACCTTTTTATTATTCATCTTATTCCAAATAGAGTAGATTGATTTGGTTCGGGCTTTCATGGAAAAATCAAAGCCTCTTTCTTTAAGGTTCTTTTCCACAGGTTTTACAAATTCAGCAACAAAAAGAGATCTCTCTAATTCATTTTCATTCAATTTATCAATAATATAACTGTACTCATCAGGCTTCTGATATTTCAGGCAAAGATCCAGCAGTTCAGAATTAATAGAATACAATCCTAACCTGTGAGCCAAAGGTGCATACAAATGTGATGTCTCATTAGCAAGTCTTTTTCTTGTTTCAATATCATAGAAACCCAGGTTTCTCATTACCTGCAAACGATCAGCTGTTTTTATTAAAATAACGCGGACATCCCCTGCAAGAGCTAATAAAAGTTTCCTGTAGTTTTCTGCATGAATATCAACTGTATCGGTTCCAAGGGCATTTATCTTTGCCATTCCTTCCAAAATGGAACAGACACTGTCACCAAATTTTTTTTCAATCTCCTCTTTAGAGACAGGGTGTTCAATGCCGGCATACATAATATTATGTAAAATTCCTGCAATAACCGAGTCGGGTTCCAACCCTATCTCCACAGCAATTATTGAGGCCACATCCAAAGAATGATTTAAAATATATTCTCCTGTTTTGAATCTTTTACTGCTCATTGCAGCCTTTGCAAAACTGTACGCCTCATCAAGCTTTTCAATAGATGCTGGGTCCCAATTTGCCCTGCAGAACTCTTTTAACTCCTGAAAACGGTTTATAGCTTCCTGCAAATTATCCATGCCTGATCTTTTGAACAAAAAAGGCTGCTATATGGCAGCCTTTAAATAGTTTATATATTATAAATTACTCTGCCTAAGTTTCATCAACAAACTTGCGCTGACGCAATTCTCTGTCAATCATAAACAGGCCGTTACCTTTACTTTGGCCTTCAATCAGTTTCAGATTATCAAGTATCTCTGTAGCATTAGCTTCTTCCTCAACCTGTTCATCTATAAACCAGGTTAAAAAACTTTTGGTGGCATGATCATTTTCTTCAATTGTAATGTCAACAAGGCCGTTAATAAGAGCTGTCACATGCCGTTCATGCTCCAGAGTCATCTCTGCCACACTTTTAACACTTTCAAAATCTACCGGCATCTGATCAATACTTTTCAGTTCAACCTTACCTCCCCTTTCATTAATATAATTGAAAATCTTATTAGCATGGGTTAATTCTTCCTGATACTGCACATACATCCAGTTTGCAAAACCCGGGAGGCCCTGATTCTCAAACCAGGCTGACATCGACAAATAAAGAAATGCTGAATATTGCTCTGCATTTATCTGCTCATTAAGAGCTTTTAGTACTCTTTCTTTTAACATATCTGTAGAGAATTTAATTTTTGCTAAATTTAAAAAATCTGTTTACATAAAAAAAACAGTTCTTTGTTAAAATTGTTCAGCAAACAAAAATTATGATTAAAATTATCATTTTATAAAATTATTGAAAATGGAAATATCACATATCGAACATATTGGAATTGCTGTTAACAGCCTTGACGAGGCGATACCTTTTTATGAAAATATATTGGGACTGAAATGCTACAAAAGAGAAGAGATACCTGATCAACAGGTTAAAACTGCATTCTTCATGGTCGGACAAACAAAAATTGAACTTCTGGAGCCTGCCTCACCGGACAGTCCGGTTGCAAAATTCATAGAAAAAAGAGGTGTGGGAATTCATCATATTGCCTATGCGGTCGAGAATGTTGATAAAGCTCTTGGTGAGCTTGCTGAAAAAGGGATCCGCCTGATTGATAAAAAAGGAAGAAAAGGGGCGGAAGGACTAAATATCGGATTTCTCCACCCTAAAGCAACAATGGGTGTACTCACTGAATTATGCAGCAAATAACCGGAATATCTGTTTTCCTTTTCTAATTGTCAATCCAACATTACAAACAGGAAGCTGACAAAAAAGTAAGTATCCGGAATATTCATTTTCCTTTTTTCAGCCTATTGAAAAGCCATTGATTTTTCAGCTCCTGCTGTTCAGGAAATGTCCAGTGTTGTGTTTCCTGAAACAGATGCAGCTCTTTTTCAGCGGTAATGACATTATACGCAGCATGCATGGAAGTAGGAGGGCAAATATTGTCGTTATACCCCCAACTGTACCAGCCCGGTACTTTTACAAACCTTGCAAAATTAACAACATCATAATACATAGATGTTTCCACTTTTTCAGGCTTATTTGTAAAGGCATCAGTAAACATATGAGGCCAACCTCCCGCCCTACCCGACAGATAACCGGTAAGGTCAGACAAAGCAGGATAAAACGCAGCAAGATAATCAATTCGGGAATCAAGTCCGGCAGTGATAATCGATAATGCACCTCCCTGGCTCCCACCTGTAACAGCTATGTCATTCCCATTAAAACAGGAAAGCGTCTCTATGAAATCAACTGCTCTTACACATCCAAGGTAGACTCTCTTATAAAAATAGTTATCCTTATCATCAAGATTAAAAGTTTGATAATTGCTTAAAGCACCTAAGCGCAAATCTTCATAAACCACAGGATCCAAATTAACAGGAATTCCGTGTATCCCTATCTGAAAAGTTATAAATCCATTTTCAGCATTAGTCACATCACCATAATAAGGTCTTATCCCGGCTCCGGGAACATGCAGGATTGCAGGGTATTTACCCTCTTTTTTAGGTTTGCACAATATTCCATATATTCTTCCTTTTATATTATCTAATCTAACATGATAAACATCTGCTTTGGAAGTGCATCTCTCGGGCATCAATGTCATCTTAGCATTTACCGGTATTTTGGCAAGTTCACGCTTACCGTCTTCCCAAAACTCCACAAAGTCATCAGGCAACTTTGTTGCCGGTTTAATCTCTTCCGGCGAAAACCCGGCCGTAGCATAAGATGAATAGGTTCTGCCGTCAACTGTAACAGATGCATGGCACCTTAAAAATCCCGCTTCATCAAATTTACCGGATTTAACAGTTGCCGAACCTTTTTTTAACCTCACCACGCCTTCATCCAATGGAGCCATTTTTTCAGGATTTATACTGTAGCTAACCTCTGCATCTTCAAGTGGCACGTTATTTTTCAAAACCATTATACGGAATTCCGCCTTGTTGCCTTTTTTATAGGTCCAACTATTTTCATCGGGTGTAACAACAACCTGAACCAATGACTTTGCAGGCTGAGCAAATCCGGAAAAAAAGAACAATACCGATAAAATCGCAATTAAAAAAAGTTTTTTCATTCGTATATAATTAAATTAAATACTTAAATTTCAATTTTTTATAAAGGGGTGTTACCTCTTAAACCCCACCTGCTTTTTTCTGTAGCTGCGGTTTGCCATCCTCAAGTTTTCTCTCTCTTGCAGCCTGCATTATCGCTATCTATATCACAATTTTCTTATTTTAATACTCCTGAAATGTACAGTATCATTATGGTCCTGAATCAGTATAGGGCTTTTTTCGGCCATGCCAAATCCTTCAAGTCCGGCAAATTTGCTATGTGCTACCAATACATTAAAAATATTATTTCCTCTTTTATATTCAAATAGCTTGCGCCCGTTTAACCAATGCTCTACTGTACCATCCGGCTCAACAACTATCCTTCCTCTGTTCCAGGACCCCGGACCGTTAACATGGCGAGGTACAGTTTCTGCCGGTATAAGATCGTACAATGATCCGAGTTTGCGGTTCCCCGCCACCCCGTTATTGGCATCAGGATGTTTATTATCGTCCAATATCTGATATTCAAGTCCAATGGAAGGTCCATTATTGCCTAAACCATATTTAATACCGCTGTTTGCCCCCTCTGTAAAGTTAAAATCAAACTTCAGTTCAAATGCCCCATACTCTTTTACGGTAATTATATCTCCTCCTTTTAATGCAGGGTCCCCGCCGCTTCCCAGAACTGTAAGAGTACCCTCTTTTACCTCCCAGCCCCGGGAAGGAAAGGCATCTCCATTTACACTAATAAAATTATCGGCCGATTTACCATCAAAAAGAAGTTCAAATCCCTGTTCTAGTTCCGCATCGCTAAGATTGTTGGGAATCAGGTTAACAATATAGATACCTCCGGAAGGAGAAGGAATCAAATTATCCGTTTTAATTCTTATATTTTTCCATTTAATCTGCTGCCCTTCCTTTTCCCTGCTATTTCCTATTCCATGAACCTGAAGTGCAATAAAGCCTTCAGGTGTCATATCATCAATAATATGAGCCGCGGGAATTCCGTTAAGCCATGTTTTTATTGAATTACCAATACATTCAATACGATAATGGTTCCACTCCCCCAATAAAAAAGCACCGCGGGCATCGGGATTCAAATCTAACGGATAGAGCCAGCCCCTTCGGGCTTCGTCATAAATTCCGGCACTCCATGCCCTTTCCGAAGGATCTACTTCACACTGGTACCCATGAACCCGGCCATTCATATAATCACTTTTACTTTCACTTCTTATCTGAATGCCGGAGTTCATATTATCTTCAACGAACAGATCCATCTCAAGAATAAAGTCAGAATAATTTTTTTCAGTACATAAAAAGGAATTTGGGGTATTTAAGACAGTGGTTCCAATTATCATCCCGTCTGATACCTCAAATTTTGCCTCTCCGTTAAGCTGCTCCCAGCCTGAAAGGTCTTTACCGTTAAACAGGCTAACCCACCCGGTACTTTCCGGTGATGAGCAACCGGCGGTTATAACAGTTATTAAAATAAAGAAATATACTTTTGTCATATAAATTATAGCTTAATTAAACTTTTTTAACGCAAAAAAACCGTCAAATGACAAAACTAACTATTTTCCCCCTTTTTTGTATGATAAAAAAGCTTTTTTTAATACTAAGAGATTACTAATGCGCTGCATGGTTTTTTCATTAATTTCCGATATTTACCGGCATAAAAATGTCAGCTTATGAATGATCCTGTTTTTATTGTTGTTATATATCTGATTGTAATACTCATTGCAGGATTTTACCCGGGTTTAAAGGTTAAAACTCCGTCTGATTATTATGTAGCGGGTAAAAAAGCCTCTCTCACCGCAGTCACCTTAAGCCTGCTTGCAACAATATTGGGAGGTTCTGCAATATTAGGAACAATCGAGCTGGGCCAAAGCAGTGGCTGGCCGGCAATATGGTTCCTGACATCTGCTTCTTTAGGGCTATTTGCACTTACCCCCCTGGCAAAATATGTCAGCAGATATGGAAAATACACACTTCCCGGGCTAATCGAACGGTTTTATGGTAAAGATGCCCGTTTTATGGCAGCATTGATAATACCTTTAGCATGGATTGGAGTTATAGCAGCACAGATAATTGCAGGAGCCAAAATTATTGCCGGTCTGGAGATTGTTGATTACTACCGGTCGGCTTTGATAACCGGAATTGTATTTATTGTATATACAGTAGCAGGCGGGCAAATAAGTGTTCTTAAAACAGATAAGATACAGGCAATTCTCATCATAGCCGGAGTTGTTGTATTAACACTGTTTGCACTAATGTCGCCTGATAGCAGCAAGATTCCCGAATTAAAAGCAGATGCCCTTTTTAATGAACATTTCTCTGTAACAGACCTGGTAATCCTTATTCTTACCTATTCGGTAACTTTTGTCGTAGGGCCTGATATATATTCCAGAATATTTTGTGCAAAAGATGAAAAAACAGCTACCCGGAGTGTTTTAATTGTAGCAATCTTGCTTTTGCCGGTCTCTCTGATGCTGACATTTATTGGAGTTTTTTCAGGTGATGCAGAAAACCATGAGATACTTCTTTTTGCACATACCCTAATGCCCCCCTGGTCCTACGGACTGTTTCTGGCTGCACTGCTCTCTGCGGTTATGTCATCAGCCGATACCACTCTTTTAAACTCTTCTCTTATAATAAGCGAACTGATTTACAGTAATTCCGACAATAAAAAGTCTATTGCTGTAACCCGTCTTATTATTATTATTATGGGAGCCTTAAGCATTATCCTGGCTCTTTTTGTCAAATCAATTATGCAGTCATTACTTACCTCCCTGGCCTTTTTCTCAGGAGCCTTTGTTATCCCGGTGCTTGCTGCCCTTCTCAATATTAATACCTCTAAAAAATATGTTATGACTGCTATTGCCTGTGGAGGAGTTATAGCCTTGGCCGGTAAGCTTATCAATCTCTTTTCATATCCTGTAACAGGCAATATTATCATAATTTGCGCTTTTATAGTTAACGGACTGATACTATTTATCCCTTCCAAATAATAAAACTGTAATCAAAGTTCTTCAAATTATAAAATACCCGTTATATTTATCACAAAAAAAACTGACCTATGATTACTTTAATAGTTGCTTTAATCATACTGACAGGCGGGTATTTCATATATGCCAAATATTTGGAAGGGGTTTTTGGAGCAGACCCTAAACGCACAACTCCGGCTGTTTCCATGGCCGATGGAGTAGATTATATTGTTTTGCCTTGCTGGAAGGTATTTCTGATCCAGTTCCTGAATATTGCCGGCCTCGGTCCCATTTTCGGGGCAGTTGCCGGAGCAATGTGGGGACCTGTTGCTTATTTGTGGATAGTTCTGGGTGCTGTCTTTGCCGGTGCTGTACACGACTATTTTTCCGGAATGCTGTCAATTAAACACAGTGGATTGTCTATCACTGAAATTGTTGGTATTTATATGGGTAATTCTACTAAACAGTTCATGCGTATATTTACCGTATTCCTTATGGTGCTGGTTGGAGCAGTGTTCATAATGGGTCCGGCTAAAATACTGGCAGGACTGGCACCCGGTTATACATCTATGACTTTCTGGGTATGGATTGTTTTTATTTACTATGCTTTATCCACTATTCTGCCTATTAACAAGCTGATAGGACGTATTTATCCGGTTTTTGGATTTGCTCTTTTTTTTATGGCATTTGGCTTAATCACTGCACTTTTTGTAAAAGGATACCACATCCCTGAGCTTACTTTCGGAAATCTCAAAAACTTCCACAACGATCCCGGAAATTTTCCAATCTTCCCAATGTTATTCATCACTATTGCCTGCGGGGCAATTTCCGGTTTTCACGCCACACAATCGCCCCTTATGGCAAGATGTATATCTAATGAAAAACTTGGTTGCAGAGTTTTTTACGGAGCTATGGTTACAGAAGCTATAGTAGCTATGATCTGGGCTACTATAAGTATGAGTTTTTTTGGAGGTATACGTGAACTGAATGACATCATGTACGAGCACCAGGGTAATGCAGCATGGGTGGTTAATGAAATATCCAATTCACTGTTAGGAAAATTTGGAGCAGTGCTTGCCCTTTTAGGAGTTGTTGCAGCACCAATAACATCGGGTGATACGGCATTTCGAAGCGCCAGATTAATTGTAGCCGATTTTTTAAACCTGAAGCAGGGACCAATGAAAAACAGACTGCTTATAAGTGTACCCCTTTTTGCAATAGGCTTTTTTCTTACACAAATTAATTTCGATATAATCTGGAGATATTTCGCATGGGCTAATCAAACCCTTGCTGCTATTGTATTATGGACTATAACGGTATATTTGGTTAATGACAAAAAGAATTATTTTATAACACTGGTACCGGCACTGTTCATGACCTATGTAACAACAACATACCTGTTTCTTGCCCCTGAAGGGTTCCACCTGTCAAAACTTATTTCCTACTCTGCAGGTGGCATTATCACTCTTGCAGCACTGGCCATGTTTATTATATTTGTAAAAAAACGAATCACCTGATTATTTATTTCTAAACTGTCTGAAATGTATAAATGTACTTTTTCTCTTTTAAAAGTTAGTGCTCTGATCTTGCTGGCGGGGCTGTTTCATCGGGTCTCAGCCCAGTATGATATTGTGATATACGGAGGCACCTCGTCAGGTATTGCCGCTGCCATACAAAGCTCACGTATGGGCAAGTCGGTCGTTTTAATAGAGCCGACACAACGTATCGGCGGATTAACAACCGGCGGATTGGGAGCTACCGACATAGGAAATAAGCAAGCTATTGGCGGAATCTCTTATGAATTTTACCGGAATATTAAAAAGTATTATGATGATCCGAAAAACTGGAAATGGCAAACCGGGGAAGAGTACCGGCAAAGTCGCAATACCCCGCAGGAAGAGACTATGTGGACTTTTGAGCCCTCTGCTGCACTCATTGTATATAAACAGATGATAAAAAAAGAAAATATCGATCTGGTTTATGGAGAAAAACTTAACCGCAAGTCGGGAGTAATAAAAAATAACAACCAAATTTTAGAAATTGTAATGTTGAGCGGCCGCAGATTCAAAGGAAAAATGTTCATAGATGCTACCTACGAGGGTGACCTTATGGCTGCAACCGGCGTAAGCTATACTATTGGTCGCGAGTCGAATAAAGAATACGGGGAGTCGCTCAATGGCGTACAGGCAAACAGGGTGAGCCTTACACTTAACGGACGAGTATCAAGAAATAACCTGCATCACAATTTTATTGATGGTGTAGACCCGTATATTATTAAAGGTAATCCGGCAAGCGGACTACTGCCTTTCATTACCAAAGGCGGACCGGGAATCGATGGTCGCGGAGATAAAAAAATACAAGCTTACTGTTTCAGGATGACTCTTACTGACCATCCTGAAAACCGCATTCCCTTTACTAAGCCGGAAGATTATAATGAGCTGGAATATGAACTGCTCTTTAGAAATTATGAAGCTGCAGAGGGTCCGATAGAAAAGATGTACTCATATGGCGATCCCTTAGTGCCATGGATTAATACTCCAATGCCCAACAGAAAAACAGATACCAATAACCAAAAGGGGTTCTCAACCGATTTTATCGGTCAGAACTATGACTACCCGGAAGGTGATTATGCACAACGGGAAAAGATAGTGCAGGCGCACCGTAAATACCAACAGGGACTGATGTGGACACTTGCATACCACCCCCGGATCCCTCAAAAAGTAAGAGACGTTGTTTCAAAATGGGGAACATGTAAAGATGAATATGAAAGTGAAGACGGTTGGCAGGAACAGTTATATATAAGAGAAGCACGCCGAATGATTAGTGACTATGTTATGACTCAAAGGAACTGTGAAGGATATGAAAATGCCGAAGATCCTGTCGGGCTTGCAGCTTATGGAATGGATTCCCACCATATACAAAGGTATGTTGATGCTAACGGATATGTACAAAATGAAGGTAATGTTGAAGCTCCGGTTGCAGCCCCATACCCGATAAGTTACAGATCAATAATTCCTAAAAAAAGAGAATGTACCAACCTTTTAGTACCTGTTTGCGTCAGTGCATCCCACATTGCTTACGGGTCAATAAGAATGGAACCGGTTTTTATGGTATTAGGACAATCAGCTGCTGCCGGTGCATGCTTGGCAATTGACGAAAATGTGGCAATTCAGGATGTGGAATATAACAAACTTAAAAATATCCTTCTTGAAAAAGGACAGATACTAACAGTTAAACCTAAGTGAAAATGAGACGACGCGATTTTGTTAAAACTACAGCTGCAGGTTCAGCGTTTTTATTAACACCCGGAGTATGGGCGCAAACACTTAAAAATGCTGACCCTGAATTTTGTTATCAATCGCAACGAAAAATACCCGTTGCATATGATGTTGATGTTGTTGTAATTGGTGGCTCCCTGGCAGCAGTAGCCGCAGCCGTGGAAGCATCCGCAGCCGGTGCACGTGTTTTCTTGGCAGCACAGGAGCCTTACCTTGGAGAGGATGTGTGCGGAACTTTTCGTCTCTGGACAAACGATCAGACTGTTCAAAATACCGGTCTTGGAAAAAAAATCTTCGCCAATGGGCTGCCCACCCCGATGCATATTAAAAAAACTCTCGATAATGAACTTATTGACAACAATATAGATTTTTTATATTCATGCTATATCACCGATATTATCAAAGATGAAAATGGAGTTCCGGCAGGTGTTGTAATTGCCAACAGATCAGGAAGACAGGCAATAAAAGCAAAAACTGTCATTGATGCAACACCAAGAGCACTGGCGGCACGCCTTGCCGGTGCAAAGTTTCCCGCATACCCTTCAGGAAAACAAACTTTTAAATTTACTGTCGTAGGCAATGATTTGAAAAAAGGTCCGGATATGTCGGCAAAAAAACATCAGGAACCCATACAGGTTAAATATGCCTCATCAGGCCAATCCCATGGTGATGCTTTTTCTGAAACCGACATAAAGTATAGTGCTATTGAATACACTTTGCAGATAGATATGAAAGATGGCAGCTATCAGTCTTTTGCAAATGCAGAGCAGATAGCAAGGGATCTAACCTGGGATGCTAACCAGGTTGAATCCTCAGACCTTCTTTTTCAAAACCCTCCCGATAAGGTTGAAGGACAAAAAAAATATGACAAAGCAAATGTTGATCCTGATAATATAAGTATGGATATATTCAGGCCCAGGGGAATTGACAATATTTTTATTTTAAGCGGCAGTGCAGCACTCAGTAAAGAAGCAGCAGAGTACCTGCTTCAGCCCGGCAAGCTTATACGCATTGGTGAGCGAACCGGAGCAATGGCTGCAGCTGTTGCAAAAGAAACTGTGCCGGCAGGAGAATTAAAAGTATGTAGTGCCGGTAAAAAGTATACTTTCACAGGCGATGTTTTTGAGACACTTGAAGGATTAAGGCCTTCCCTTAATCATGGAGAAATTATTGCTGAAGAGACAACCCTTCCTGTCATTGCTAATGCCGATGTAGTGGTAATGGGAGGAGGAACAGCCGGGGCCCCCGCTGCAACAGGAGCTGCCAAAAATGGAGCAAAAACAGTGGTACTGGAATATCTGCATGGATTGGGCGGCACAACCACCTTAGGCATGATAGGAAAATATTTTCACGGCTACAGGAAAGGTTATACTGAAATTATTGATGAAGAAATTAATAATATGGCACCCGGTAATCCAAGAAAAAAGAGACGGCTCTCTGAATGGGTGTTCGATTGGAAAACTGAATATTTCAGAAAAGAGATAAGAGATGCCGGAGGTGAAATTTGGTTCGGCGTGCTTGGAATTGGTGCTTATTCAGAAAATGGCAGGGTCAAGGGAGTGGTTGTTGCCACTCCTGAAGGAAAAGGAGTCATTTTGGCACACACTGTGATCGACTCTACCGGCAGTGCTGACATAGCAATTGCTGCTGGAGCGGGATACAGTTATACAGACGGATTATCGGTGGCAATACAGGGAGCAGGGCTTCCTTTTAAAAATCCGGATGATTTCTATAACAATACTGACTGGACTTTTATCAACGATTCAGATATGCTTGATGTATGGCGGGCGTTTATTGTTGCAAAAGATAAATTTGACGGTCAGTATGATATCGGGAAGATGCCACAAACCCGTGAAAGAAGGAGAATGACCGGCGACTTTACAATCAGTGTGCTCGATGTTTATAACGGACGTACATACCCTGACACTATATCTGCTCATCTAAGCTCCTTTGACACTCATGGCTTCACTGAAGATCCTTTCTTTTCTCTTAAACCACCGGAACATAGCGGTATTGATGTCCTGGCCTTTGTTCCCTTCAGATCATTATTGCCCAAAGGCCTTGAAGGAATTGTGGTTACCGGCTTGGGTGCCAGTGCCCACAGAGATGCCATGCCTGTAATACGCATGCAGCCATGTCTCCAAAACCAGGGTTACGCCGTTGGTATGGCAGCTGCCATGGCTTCGATGAACAAACAGATGATCAGGAATATAAATATCAAAACTCTACAAAAAAGATTGGTGGAAATGGAAAATCTTCCTGAGCATGTGCTTACCGACCAGGATAATTATCCTCCTCCATATCAAAAAATTCAGGAAGCAGCAGAGTTAGTGGTAAATAATCTCGAAGGACTGGAAATTATTTTGTGGGATATTGAAAAAGGCGTTGCTGCCATAACAGATAAATTTTATTTTACCGGAAATGAAGAAGATAAATTAGTGTATGCAAGAATCCTGGGTATGGTTGGCAAGCCTGACGGATGGAGTGAGCTGATCAGGGCAATTGACACATTTGAAGAGTGGGATGAAGGGTGGCATTATACGGGAATGGGGCAGTTTGGTAAAAGTATCAGTTATCTTGACAGCTTAATTATTGCTGCAGGAAGAACAAAAAAGACTGAAGCTTTACCATCAATTATTCGAATGGCTGAAAAGCTGACACCGGAAAGTCATTTTTCACATTTTAGGGCTATTGCCATTGCTTTGGAAACAATTGGAGATCCGAAAGGAGCCGAACCACTGTTTAAAATTCTTGAAATGCCCGGAATGAGAGGGCATACAATGCAAGACATCAAGACAGCAAAAAAACTGACTCCACCCGATAAAAATGATGTTTCAACCAGGAACAGCTCTCTCAGGGAGCTGGTTTTAGGAAGAGCACTCTATAAATGCGGCGACTTCAACGGAGTGGGAATTCAAATTCTGAATGATTACTCCAAAGATCTGAGAGGGCACTATTTCAGACATGCTCATGGTGTACTGCAAATGTTTTCAGGTCAAAAAGAGCTGCAAATCGAACTGTAAAAAGGAGATACTAAAATAAGATTTTTAGGTTCTATGCTGAAATCAAATCTTTTCAACATAGACTTGTGCTGCTTCTGTCCTTACAACCGTAACCTCCTCATCTTTCTCAATAAATCCATTTTCTGCAACTGCATCATATATTTCATCATCAATAATAACCTTCCCTGCCGGCCTGAGCACAGTTGCAGCTCTTCCTTTTTTACCTTTTAAACTTAAAAACGAAAGCTCAACATTCAGATAACCATTCTCTATATTCTGAACTGTGTTCAGTGCAAGGTTTTTAAAAGGGCCGGTGCCGGCCGTAAATATTTTTTTCCCCAAATAGATTGAAAGTATAAATCCTCCAAAAACTCCAATCACTACAGTCATAACAGCAACTCCAAGCCTGGCAGCATTAATATGTTCAAAATTAAACCTGACATTATCAAGAAGACTCAATACTAATCCGGCAAAAATAAAGATGATTCCCAATATGCCGGTCACTCCAAATCCCGGGATTGCAATTATCTCAACAGCCAGAAGTATTATACCTGCAACAAAAACCATGATCTCCCAATTCTCCGCTAATCCCTCCAAATAAAGCGGAGCAAAATAGAGCAGTGCTGCTACCAGTGCAACGCCAAATGGAAAGCCGATCCCGGGGGTTTGCATTTCAAAGTAAATACCTCCAATAATTGCCATAATTAAAAGGCCTGAAAATACCGGATGTACCAAAAAACCAATAATTTTCTCAATCCATGTCGGCTGATATTCAACTATTTTATATTGTTCAACACCTGCCTGTTTCAGTACTTCAGTAATATTTTCTGCAATCCCTTCACAATACCCGTATTCAATAGCTTCCACAGGTGTAAAAGAGAGCACTTTCCCTGTATCAATCAGGTTGGGAATAGAGACCGACGGATCTACCATAGCCTCTGCAATGCGGGGATCACGCCTCCACCGGACAATGGTATCTTTGCCGGAAACAATGGTGTCCTTACCATGGAACTCTGCAGTAGAGCGCATAGTAGAACGCATATAACTTTGATACTTGTCAGGCATTGCCTGCCCGGTCTGATTAACCACCGTTGCTGCCCCTATACTTCCACCCGGCCGCATATAGATACTATCGCAAGCTATTGAAATAAGCGCGCCGGCAGAAGCGGCATTGTTGTCAATAAAAACATATACGGGAATTAAACTTTGTAATATTTTGGTCCTTATTGAATCAGCATCCGAAACCACCCCACCATATGTGTTCATATGGATCAAAAAAATATCTGCTCCCAAAGAGTCAGCCTCTTCAAAAGCCTTGAGAGTCTGTCTCCATGTTCCTCTTGTAATTTCCTGTTTTATATTAAATTTATAAACAAGAACTTCTTCATTATTCTCAACAGCCACAAAGCTTGTAGAGATAAAAAATATACAAACAGCTAAAAAATATAAGCTTTTTTGCCGAAAAAGTAACTCACGCTTTATTATCATATATTATATTTTCAATCGAATATAATTTAATCAAATATTTAAAGTTTTCAAAGGTATCAAATAGCTTGCGCGCATGACTCGTCTCATTTACCTGAATTTAACAGTTCCGCTGCCAGCTTCACAAACTTTTCCATCCCCTCTTTTTTAGAATTATCCAAAGAAAAACTGAGATTGGTTAAGAAATAGTCACTAATATTTATTTCAGGATAATTATCTTTTTCATCAGCTACAATTTCGGAAATATTTTTTATACCAAACTCAAGTGCCCTGTTAAATTTTCTCCTAAACTGTTCAGTAACATTTTTATTTGCTGCCCAAACTGCAAATACAAAAGGAAGTCCGGTAAACCTTACCCACTCCTCACTCAGATCAAGGGTGTATCTATACTTTTTTTCAACTCTGAATACCCTGTCACCAATCACGACAGCAGCTGTAGAACCTACAACAGAACTAATCTCATACCCTGAAAAGGCAGGCTTGAATTCAAACTCTTTTTTCCAATAAAAACGAGCTAAAATCCTGGCCAGCAATACTGAAGTCCGCGACTCAGGATCAAGAAGCACTGTCTTAATCTTATCAAGCGGAACATCAGAAACCAACACAACAGTTCGCACATTTCCATAAGCACCAATACAATAATCACTAATGATATAACTATCTTTTAAGTCTGTCAATGCCCCTACCGGAATAAGCCCCACATCAGACTGTCCAAGGGCCAGTTTAGAAGCCACGACCGATGGTATATCTGTAGTTAACTCTATCTCATCTGCTATATTAGAATATTTTAATCCAAATAAAAATGGTTTGCTATTTAAATATGAAACAATTGATATACGAATTTTCTCCATCTTTCATAAATTTTTCATTGCACCCCAACTGCCAATACCAAAACGATCAACAAAGTTAATATTATTAAAAGGTAATCCGCCTAAATTACTAACTTTGCAAGGTTTAAAATTGACAGGATGGACTTAAATTCTTTAACTGCAATTTCTCCGATTGACGGCCGCTACAGAAGCAAAGTTGAAGGCTTGAGTAACTACTTCAGCGAATTTGCCCTGATCAAATACAGAGTACTTACCGAAACAGAGTACTTTCTGGCGCTATGCGAACTTCCTCTTCCCCAGCTTAAGAATATCTCACCTAAGCAAAAAGACGAATTAAAAAGAATTTATAAAAACTTCACCCCCGAAGATGCCAAAAAAATTAAGAAGATTGAGCTGACAACCAATCATGATGTAAAAGCTGTTGAGTATTATTTGAAAGAGGAGTTTAGCCGTCTTGGGCTCAGCAGCTATAAAGAATTTATCCATTTTGGGCTAACTTCACAGGACGCCAATAACACAGCCCTGCCAAAAGCTATTCATGACGCCCTGGACAATGAGTACTATCCACTTTTGTTACAGCTGGCAAAAACTCTCGAAGAGCTTGCAATAGCCTGGAAGGATGTGCCTATGCTGGCAAGAACCCATGGCCAGCCTGCCACACCCACAAAGCTGGGGAAAGAGATAAGAGTTTTCATTGAGCGCCTCCATATCCAGACTGAACAGCTAAAGTCTATACCATGTTATGCCAAATTCGGGGGAGCAACAGGTAACTTCAATGCACATTTAGCTGCATACCCCAATATTGACTGGCAAACTTTTGCAGATAAATTTTGTAAAGTAAAACTTGGATTGTTACGCTCACGTTATACAACGCAAATTGCACACTACGACAACTACTCTGCTATTTTTGATGCATTAATAAGAGTTAACAATATAATACTCGACCTCGACCGTGATATGTGGAGCTATATTTCAATTAATTACTTCAATCAAAAAATTAAAAAAAATGAAGTAGGCAGCTCCACTATGCCACATAAAGTGAACCCTATCGACTTTGAAAATTCCGAAGGAAATATAAGTATAGCAAATGGGGGCTTCAGGCAGCTTTCCGAAAAATTGCCTGTCTCCCGTCTTCAGAGAGACCTGAGCGACTCAACTGTAACCCGTTTTATCGGAGTTCCTTTTGCCCATACCATAATTGCAGTTAAATCAACTATCAAAGGACTTGGCAAGCTGGTGCTCAACCGTGACGCTATTAATGCAGATCTGGAAAATAACTGGGCAGTAATTTCAGAGGCCATACAGACTATTTTGCGCAGGGAATTATTTCCAAATCCATACGAAGCATTAAAAGAGTTAACCCGAAAAAATGAAGTAATAGATAAAAGGCAAATTCATAAATTTATCGACTCTCTGAAAATTAGTGAAAAGATAAAAAATGAACTTAAAAAAATCACTCCGCACAATTATACGGGAATTTTTTGATGAGACAATCGGCAGGCTAAGATCATAACCCGAAAGGATTAACAAAAAGGCAGAAGCTTACGTTTAAAATTGGGGCTAATGATAAAATGCTTTTAAAATTATTATGACAGATGAAAGATTTTATTAAACTATTGCGCAGGTTCATTCCTCCTTATAAATGGAATTTAATTTGGAATATTTTTCACAATTTACTAAGTGCTATTTTCGGAGCTTTTTCATTCCTCCTTCTGATTCCATCACTGAAAATATTATTTAAAACCCAGGAATTAGTAACTGTTCGCCCGGATCTGCACTTTAATATTTCATCAATCACTGAATACTCTAACTATTTGATAAGCAAAGTCATAATAAATTATAGTCATGAAAAAGCATTAGTGTTTATTGGTATTTTCATAGTTATTACAGTCCTGCTAAAAGTAGCATTCTATTATCTGGCCAACTATATGCTGGTACTGATCCGTAACGGTGTGGTGCGCGATATTCGCTCAAAAATCTACAGAAAGGTACTGAAATTACAATTGGGGTTTTTTTCAGATGAAAGAAAGGGAGATATAATTGCAAGAATGACTAACGATGTAAATGAAGTTGAAAACTCAATAATGAACTCCCTGGATATGATGATAAAAAATCCTATTATCATTATTGTATCGGTTGTGGTAATGATCTATATGAGCTGGAGTCTCTCCCTGTTCGTCTTTATTATGTTTCCCATTGCCGCTTATATAATTGGAGTTATCGGGAAAAGCCTGAAAAAAGAGAGCCGCAAAGGTCAGAATAAAATGGGCGAAATACTTTCAATAATTGAAGAAGATTTGTCGGGATTACGGATAATAAAAGCTTTTAACGCCGAAAAAAGAGCAACAATAAGATTTGAAAAAGAGAATGAAAACTACTTCAATATAATGAACCAGCTAATGTGGAAGCGGTTTCTGGCACATCCGATGAGTGAATTTCTGGGAACGGTAGTCATAATAGTAGTTTTATGGTATGGCGGGCGATTAATATTAAACCATCAAAGTTCACTTGATGCTGCATCATTTATTGGATATCTTGTATTTTTCTATAGTATAATCAATCCGGCTAAAGCATTCTCCACCGCCCTTTACAGTGTGGAAAAAGGACTGGCTTCAATGGAAAGGATAGATGCCATACTGGATACAAAGCCTGAAATTATTGAAAAGGTTGATGCTGAAAAAATAGATAAATTTAATGATAAGATTACCTATGAGAATGTTTCATTTTCATATGATTCTATTCCTGTATTGGAAAATATCTCATTAACAATAAAAAAAGGAGAGTCAATTGCTTTTGTCGGACAATCGGGAAGCGGTAAAACTACTCTGGTTGATCTGTTACCCCGTTTTTGGGATGTTACAGGCGGAAGAATCACAATTGACGGAATTGATCTGCGATATTTGAAAATTAAAGATTTACGGGACCTTATCGGGTATGTGAACCAGGAACCAATCCTGTTCAATGATACAATTTTCAATAATATTGCCTTTGGAGTCGACAATGCAACTGAAGAAGATGTAATAAATGCTGCAACAATAGCCAATGCCCACAATTTTATAATAGAAACAGAAAAGGGGTACGAGACAACTATAGGCGACAGAGGAGACAAACTTTCGGGTGGCCAGAAACAACGGCTCTCTATTGCCCGGGCAGTAATGAAAAATCCTCCTATTCTTATTTTAGATGAAGCAACATCTTCACTTGATACAGAATCGGAACGATTAGTGCAGGATGCCTTAGTTAAACTGATGAGTAATCGCACATCTCTGATAATAGCACATCGCCTGTCAACTATAAAAAGTGCTGACCTTATATGTGTGCTTCACAAAGGAAAAATCGTTGAGCAGGGAACTCATGAAGAGTTAATAGTTAAAAAAGGCAGGTATAATAAACTTCATAAGATGCAAATGTTCTAAAAAGCAAAAAAACTGCATTCCTGCAGTTTTTTGCACGGGAGGAGAGACTCGAACTCCCGACACCTGGTTTTGGAGACCAGTGCTCTGCCAACTGAGCTACACCCGTAATTAATATGCGCTGCAAATATAACTAAACATTCTCAAATTTAAGCAAAATTTTCCATTGAAGTATTTTCTGG
>CAZLZJ010000027.1:0-27871 GCA_964563975.1 uncultured Prolixibacteraceae bacterium | reverse complement strand
AAAAAAAATAAAAAAAGCTGCCTGTTGCCGGGCAGCTTCTGTTTAATTTGTCAAAATATATTTAATCATTGAGAGTATATCTTTCGAACCCTGTTACAGTTAATTCTTTATCATGTTGAGCCAGATAATCCTTTACAGATATTTTAGCATCTTTGATAAATGCCTGCTCCAATAGAGCCACCTCTTTATACCATTTTATCAGTGAACCCTGAGCAATTTTTTCCAGCATTGCTTCAGGCTTACCTTCCTGCCTGAATTTTTCTGTTGCTATTTCCAGCTCTTTTTCAATTATTTCCCGGGAGATAAGGTCTTTGCTTATGGCAATTGGGGCCATGGCAGCAACCTGCATTGCCACATCTTTTGCAACTTGTGTATCTACATTGGCTTTGTTAAATCCAACAAGGGCAGCCAGTTTATTTCCCGGATGAATATAGCTGATTACCATTTCGGCATCTATCTTTCCATAATATGAAAGGTCAAGTTTTTCGCCTATTATACCTGTTTGTTCTATTACCTGATTTTCAATCGGCCTGCCATCCAGGTCAAGGTTTTTCAGACTATTCAGGGTTTCGGGTTTTTGCTCCAATGCAACATTGAGAATACTATCTGCAAAGGCAATGAAGTTTTCATTTTTAGCAACAAAATCAGTTTCACAGTTTAATACTATGATTGCTCCAAATTTGTTGTTTTCTGATACTTTTGAAAGAACAACTCCTTCAGTAGCTTCTCTGTCGGCACGTTTGGAGGCAACTAATTTTCCTTTTTCGCGGATAATCTCAAGGGCTCTTTCAATATTTCCGCCGGCTTCCTGAAGTGCATTTTTGCAATCCATCATTCCCGCACCGGATATTTTGCGAAGTTTTACTACGTCTGCTGTTGTGAAAGACATATATTTTTATTTTTAAATGGTTTTAAAACGACAATATCTTTATTTAGTTATCGACCTCTTCTTCATTTTCTAAATCATCATCCCGGTCATCATCAAGATCCTTGCCGATACCTTTTTCTTCAAATTCAGGTACAATCTCTTTTTTGATTTTTTTTCTTACTTTTTTACGGGGTGTTTCAGTGTCGTTTTTATCTTTTTCATTTTTTCTTTCATTTAACCCCTCCCGTATTGCTTCTACCATTAATCCTACAATCAGCTTGATTGATTGAGATGCATCATCATTTGCCGGTATGACAAAGTCAATTCCATCAGGATTTGAGTTTGTATCAACAATAGCAAATATTTTGATGCCCAACCGCTGAGCTTCGCGCACAGCAATTTTTTCTTTCATAACATCCACTATAAACAGGGCGGCAGGGAGACGGGTCAGGTCAGATATACTGCCAAGAATTTTTTCCAATTTTGCCCTTTGCCGGGTAATTTGGAGTTTTTCTCTTTTTGAAAGGTTATCCCAGCTGGGCTCTTTCATCATTCTGTCTATGGATATCATTTTTTTTACAGCTTTCCTGATTGTTGGAAAGTTGGTAAGCATACCTCCCGGCCAACGCTCGGTAACATATGGCATTCCTACACTCTTAACAAGGTCCGAAACCAACTCTTTAGCTTGTTTTTTGGTAGCTACAAAGAGAATTTTTTTTCCAGACTTGGCTATTTGCCTCACTGCAGCGGCAGCCTCGTTAATTTTTACTATTGTTTTTTGAAGATCAATAATATGGATACCGTTTTTTTCCATAAAAATGTACGGTTCCATAGAAGGGTTCCACTTCCTTTTGAGGTGTCCGAAATGTGCACCTGCATCTAATAATTCCTGAAAAGTTACTTTTGGCATCTGTTTACTTTTTAAAGCAACCATTGAGTAGTCCTCTTTTTTAGGGAGTCTCAACAGTTTTAGATCCATTGATATAAATTATAAATAATGATATTAACGTTTTGAAAATTGAAAGCGTTTTCTTGCTTTTGGTCTTCCCGGTTTTTTTCTCTCCACTTCGCGCGGATCTCTTGTCAGCAATCCTTCAGCTTTCAAATCTTTTTTTAAATCTTTGTCAATTTTCAGAAGGGCTCTTGATATCGCCAGACGCAATGCTTCTGCTTGTCCATTGATACCACCGCCATTTAAATTTACTTTGATATCGTATTTGTCTGCAGCTTCAGCTATATTTAATGGCTGTGTAACAATATACTGTAAATTGATTATGGGGAAATATTCTTTATAATCACGATTGTTAATTGTGATATTACCTTTGCCTTCGTAAAGGTAAATACGTGCTACTGCTGATTTTCTTCTTCCTATAGTATTTACTACTTCCATATTTTTTAATTATTCGTACTTAAATCAACAACTTTTGGTTTTTGAGCTTCATATTTATGCTCAGGACCAATAACAACATGCAGATTGCGGTATATTTGCCTTCCCAGCCTGTTTTTGGGCAACATCCCTTTTACTGCTCTCTCTATCAGTCTTTCAGGATATTTTGCCAGAACTTGTTCGGGGGTCTGTTTTCGCTGACCTCCCGGATAACCACTATAGCTAAGATATATTTTGTCGGTTAGTTTTTTGCCTGTGAGAAGGATTTTTTCGGAATTGATAACGATAACATTATCACCGCAATCAACATGAGGGGTGAAATTTGGTTTATGCTTGCCCCTCAGTAATTTTGCAACTTCACTGGCCAGCCGGCCAAGAACTACATTTTCTGCATCAACAAGAACCCACTCTTTGTTCACTGTGGCTTTATTTGCAGAAATGGTTTTATAACTTAATGTATCCACTCGCACTAAATTTTTATTCAACATTTAAACACTTTCTTACGGATATACTTAGCCTGATTATTGTTTACAAGCTTGTTATCCGTAGAAAATCAATCTAATACATACATAATATAAGTACGGACAATAATCGGGACTGCAAAAGTATTTTCTTTTTTTGTATTTGCAAAAAATATCTTTCTTTTTTTTATTTAAAAACAGGACATTAAAGGATGGCTTTTTGAATTAGGTTTCCTTATTTTGTGCTTAATTAATAAAATAGAAATGGTAAAAAATAGTCTTTTTTTTAAATTTCCGGGAAAAGATTTTTTAATTGATTGGTATAAACAGCAGAGTAATTCCGGCTTGCCTGATGTTAACGGACATATTCATACTCCTCACTCATTCAGCGCTTTTGAAAATATAGACGAAGCTTTTCAAATTGCTAAAAATGAAGGCGTTAGTGTCCTTGGGATAAATGATTTTTATACAACTGACGGATATGAAGAGTTTGCCGGGAAGGCTGAAAATTATAAAATATTTCCTCTTTTTAATATTGAATTTATGGTACTTCAGCTCCATTTGCAGGAGTCAGGAATTCTGGTAAATGACCCTAATAATCCGGGGCGGACATATTTTAGCGGAAAAGGGTTACGGTTTCCGGTAAAAATGAGTAACTACTCTTATAAGAAGGTGAAAGAATTACAGAAGGAAAGCAACCGGCAGACTTATCAAATGGTTTGGAAACTAAATACTTATCTTAAAGATAAAAATATTGATCTGCAATTTGATCCTGAAATATTACACAGCAGGTATGCAAAAAACCTTTTTCGTGAAAGGCATATTGCAAAAGCATTAAGGCTTGCAGTTTTTGAAAAAGAAAACACTCCCCGGGGCAGAATGGAGTTACTGTCAAAAATATTTTCAGGGAAGGAGGTTAAGTCGGGGCTGGGCGATAATGCCGGTCTGGAAAATGAGATCAGGGGTAACCTTTTAAAAGCCGGCGGGCCTGCATTTGTTTCTGAAGATCCAAAGGCGTTTTTTACAATGGAAGAGGTTATAAGTATAATTACTGATGCGGGCGGCATCCCTTGCTATCCGGTACTTCTTGATAATACTCAGGGTGAATTTACTCATTATGAGGGTGATAAAGAATATTTGCTAAGTGAGTTAAGAAAAAATGATATATATGCTTTGGAGCTTATTCCGGGCAGAAATGATTTCAGGATTTTAAAAGAGTTTGTAAACTTTTTTTACAAACGCGGTTTTGTTATTACTTTTGGCACAGAGCATAACACTCCAAAGCTTGATCCTTTGAAAATATCCTGCAGGGGGGGTGAGCCTCTTGATGAAGAACTTAAAAAAATTAATTATGAAGGAGCTGCCATAATTGCAGCTCATCAATATCTTACAGCCATAGGAGAAGAGGGATATCTGAAAAGCATAAAAGCAGGATTGAAAGAGAAAGAGTATTTTGCAGAATTGGGAAAAGCTGTGATTGCCTGGTTTTGCAAAAGTTAATTTTAAATAATTGTTAAGATGACACAGGAGTTAAAAGATTTAATAGAGATCTCCGGATTTTACGGACGAGATAAAGAGTATGTGATAGCAGGAGGAGGTAATACATCTTTAAAAGACGGGTTGAATTTATATATTAAAGCCAGCGGTATTACTCTTTCTTCAATTAATGAAGAGGGATTTTGTCTGCTTGACCGGAAAAAGCTGAATGAGATTTCAACAATGCAGTTTTCTCAAGATCCTGTGAAACGTGAAAATGAGGTAAAAAATGCGCTGATGAATGCCCGGAGAGATCCTGAATCCGGATTGCGGCCGTCGGTTGAAACTTCCTTGCATAATCTTTTCAGTTACAGGTATGTGGTTCATACACATCCGACGCTGGTTAACGGATTGATGTGCAGTAATGAAGCTTCAGAAAGATGTAGAAGCTTATTTGGTGAAGAGGTTTTGTTTGTCCCATATTCTAATCCGGGCTACACTCTTTTTATATTGGTTGCAAAGGAGGTAGAAAGATATAATAAGAAATTTAACAGGGACCCGCAAATTGTGTTCATACAGAATCATGGTGTGTTTGTTGCTGCAGACACTACTAAAGAGATAAAAGATATTTATAAAAAGATTATTGCCGTAATAAAAGATGCATATGATCTTTTTCCTGTTGAAAATGAGATACCTGTGTCCGAAAAACTGGTTGAAATAGTACCTGCCGTACGAATGCTGTTATCTGACGATATAATAAAGTCTGCAACAGCTTTTAACAGCTCGTCAATAGCAGAAATTATTACCGGCAGAGATTCATTTATCTTTAATCTGCCGGGTCCGTTTAGTCCGGATCAGATAGTTTACTCTCTTTCGGAGTATCTTTTTATTGAGAATAGTGGTACTTCAGAAGAGATGATTTCTGAGATCGGAAGGCAGATAGAAGATTTTAAAAACCGCAAGGGTGTTACCCCGAAAGTTATATTCATTCAGGGAGAAGGAGTGATAGTAGCTGAAGATTCAGATATTTTAACCGGATATTTGAAAGATATTGTAAAAGATTTTTGTCGCATCAGCCGTTTATCACATAATTTTGGAGGACCTCACCCCCTGACATCTTCACAGGTACAGTTTATTGAAAACTGGGAGGGTGAGAGTTATCGTAAAAAAGTTTCTGTGGGAGCGGGAAGTAAAGGAAGGTTAGTAAATAAAATTGTGATAGTTACCGGTGCTGCTCAGGGTTTTGGTGCAGGTATTGCCGAAATGCTTTTTGCAGAAGGTGCCAATATAGTGGTTGCAGATCTTAATGAAGCCAAAGGGGAGGAGTTCACCTTATCTTTAAATAAAAAACCTTTAAAGAACAGAGCTTTTTTTGTAAAGGTAAATGTTGCTGAATCAGCTTCTGTGGAATCGATGATCCGACAGACAGTTTTTCGTTTCGGGGGGTTAGATGTTTTGATATCAAATGCAGGCATTCTTCATGCAGGAAGCCTTGATGAAATGGAACAGGCAACATTTGAACTTATGACCAGGGTGAATTATACCGGTTATTTTATATGTGTAAAATATGCCCAGAAAATTATGAAGATTCAGCATAGAATCAAACCTGATTACTATATGGATATTATTCAGATCAACTCAAAATCGGGACTTAAAGGGAGTAATAAAAATTTTGCTTATGCCGGGGGTAAGTTTGGAGGTATTGGCTTAACCCAGTCATTTGCTCTGGAGCTCATGCCATTTAATATAAAGGTTAATTCAGTATGTCCCGGCAACTTTTTTGATGGTCCTTTGTGGAATGATCCTGAAAAGGGGTTGTTTGTACAATATCTGAATGCCGGTAAAGTTCCCGGAGCTAAAACAATAGCCGATGTAAAAATGTTTTATGAATTACAGGTGCCTGCGCGAAGGGGATGTAAACCTGAGGATGTTGTGAAGGCAATATTGTATATTATTGATCAGGAATATGAGACAGGCCAGGCTGTTCCCGTAACGGGGGGGCAGAATATGCTGAAGTAGGTATAATTAACATAAAGGGGTTTAGAAAATAAAATTAATAAAATATGAAGACAAAAGCAGTTCGTTTGTATGGAAAGGAAGACTTGAGGCTCGAGGAGTTTGAACTTCCAAAGATAAAAGATGATGAAATTTTAGCTAAGGTGGTATGCGACAGTATATGCATGTCAACCTACAAAGCAGCTAAACAGGGTTCTGACCATAAGAGGGTACCGGATAATGTAAGTACCAACCCGGTAATGATAGGCCATGAATTCAGCGGAGAGATCGTTGAGGTTGGCTCACAGTGGAAAGATAAATTCAGCCCGGGACAAAAATTTTCAATTCAGCCGGCTATCTATTATGAGGATGGACCAATGGGAGTGCTTAGTGCCCCGGGGTATACCTATCCATATATCGGAGGTGATGCTACATATGTGATAATACCAAAGGATGTATTAGTACAGGATTGTCTTCTTGAGTATAGCGGCCCCGGTTTTTATCCTGCATCTCTTGCTGAACCGTTAAGTTGTGTTATTGGTGCCATGCATGCAAATTATCACACAAAGCCGGGCTCTTATATTCATCAAATGGAAATTGTGGATGGCGGGAAAATGGCTATTCTTGCCGGTGTCGGTCCCATGGGGCTTGCTGCCATAAATTATGCAGTTAACAGAAAGGACCGTAAGCCGTCACTTCTTGTTATCACCGATATTGCCCAGGACCGCCTCGACAGGGCAGCTGAAATTTTTCCTGTTTCATGGGCTAAGGAAAATGGTATTGAACTGATTTATTTAAATACGGGAAATGTTGCTGACCCTGTGGCAGAGCTTAAGAAGATTTCCGGCGGTACCGGCTATAATGATGTGTTTGTTTTTGCTCCTGTTGCTCAGGTGATTGAACAGGCAGATGCCATTCTTGCATTTGACGGATGTCTTAACTTTTTTGCCGGGCCTACAAATCCGGACTTTACTGCTAAACTGAATTTTTATAATGTTCATTATGCAGCAACTCATATAACAGGTACATCAGGAGGAAATAACGATGATATGATGGAAGCGCTTTCCTGCCTGAGCAAGGGACTTGATCCGGCAGGATTGATTACCCATATTGGCGGCCTCAATGCCGTGATAGAGACAACCTTGAACTTACCCTCTATTCCGGGCGGGAAAAAGCTTATTTACACACATAAAAACCTGCCTCTGACTGCAATAGCAGATTTTGAAGAGGCCGGGAAAACTGATCCTTTGTTTGCAGAGTTGGCAAAGATAGTTGCCGGAACAAAAGGGTTATGGAACTTGGAAGCTGAAGAGTACCTGCTTAATAATGCTCCGGAAATTTAGTATAGCTTAAGCACAGAGCCTATTTGTAATACAGATTTTTCATTCAGGTCATTTAACCGGCATAAAGAGCTGATTGTTGTTTTGAACTTTCGGGAAATTTTCCATAATGAATCCCCGTATCTTACTGTGTAATGCTGAGGTACGGGGTCTCTGCCTGCATAACCTGCAGGCTTTGACAGTTGATTTAATTCAACGAGGTTGTTGGTTACAGCTACTTCATTTCTGATGGTACCATTCTCAAAATCAAATACTAATTCAGGATCAAAGGGTTTATTGTTTTCTCTTATTTCAAAGTGCAGGTGGCTGGTTGTTGCTCTTCCTGTGCTTCCGGCAAGTCCGACCGGTTGTCCCTTTTTAATATTTTTACCCGGACCGGTCAGTATCAGGGATAGATGAGAATAACTGGTTTCAATATTGTTGCCATGGTCAATTACAACCATATTCCCATATCCGTAATAGTATTTTGCACGGATGACTACTCCATCAAATGAGGCATATATAGTGTCTCCTTTATTCATTTTAATGTCAGTGCCTGTATGTACTCTTCCTGAGCGGGGGCCAAATTTGCTTATTACTTTTCCACGGCAGGGGAAGGTAAATAGTTCCGGTAAGTTGTGGTTTTCTTTTTTAGCTGTTTGCTCATAATATAGCATATCTCCGGGAAGAAGTTCAGAATCAGGAGCGATAAGTAGCATTGAGTCAAGTTCCAATATGGTCACGGGATTATTAAAACCGGGAAAAATAAGTAAAGAATCAGTGTTTTTATATTGTGCATGAATGGTATACAGGTTGATAAAAATAAATTGTAAAAAAAACAGTACCCTCATTTTTTTATTTTATAAGCAAATCAATTTAAAATTTTGCAATTCTGCAAATTTTTTTTGCTTAGCTGCGGCTTTCAGCGATTATCCGGCAATCTCTATTATCAGCCCATCTTTAGCCCGGCTCACTTTTGCCATCTTTAAGGTGGTGAGCCTTTTTACTGCTTTATCCCACTTTTTATTGCTGAGGCCTGTCAGAGCTTTAAGTTCATATAGATCGACAGGTGATTTTTCTTTAAGAAGGTTATAAATAAGCTTCTCCTCTTCGGTCAGTTCAACTGCTTTCTTCTCGGGCTTCATTTGCGGAAAGAAAAGGACATCCTGGATAGAAGGGCTGTTGGTCATTATCATTGTAAGCCTGTCGATACCCATTCCCATTCCCGATGTAGGGGGCATCCCATATTCAAGGGCTCTTAGAAAATCATGATCGATAAGCATTGCTTCATCGTCACCTTTTTCCTGTAACCTTAGTTGCTCTTCAAAGCGCTCTCTCTGGTCTATCGGATCGTTAAGCTCTGAATAGGCATTTACAATTTCCTTACCGTTAACCATAAGCTCAAAACGTTCGGTAAGCTCAGGATTGTTTCTGTGCCGCTTGGTCAGAGGTGACATCTCTACCGGGTAATCGATGATGAAAGTGGGTTGAATATAATGGTGCTCACATTTTTCACTGAATATCTCATCAATAAGTTTTCCTTTGCCCATACCCGGATTAGTCTCAATGCCTAAGCTTTTACAAATTTGCCGTAACTGATCTTCAGATTTTCCAAGGATGTTATGGCCTGTATGTTCCTTTATTGATTCAGCCATGGAGATCCTCGGATAGGGAGTTTTAAAATCTATTAAATAATCATTTACCTTAACTTTTGTTGTGTTATGTAATGCCAGGGCAACTTTTTCGATGATCTTTTCTGTAAAATTCATCATCCATAGATAGTCTTTGTAGGCAACATATATTTCAAGAACTGTGAATTCAGGGTTATGTGTACGATCCATCCCTTCATTCCGAAAATCTTTTGCAAATTCGTAAACTCCTTCAAATCCTCCAACGATAAGTCTTTTAAGATACAACTCATTGGCAATTCGCAAATATAAGGGGATATCGAGCGAGTTATGATGGGTTATGAAAGGGCGCGCAGCTGCTCCTCCGGGTATTGGTTGCAGGATAGGTGTTTCAACTTCAAGAAATCCATGCTCATTAAACATCTCTCTCATAGTATTTATGATTTTTGTACGTTTAATAAACACCTCTTTTACTTTTGGATTAACTATAAGGTCAACATAACGGCGGCGGTATCTTTGTTCCAGATCTGTGTATGCATCCCAGGTTTTACCATCTTTCTCTTTTACAATTGGAAGTGGACGTAAAGATTTATTCAGGACAGTAAATTTTTTCACATTTATGGTAATCTCACCCATGTGGGTGATAAAAACAGAGCCTTCAACTCCTATTATGTCTCCGATATCGAGCAATTTTCTGAAAACCTCATTATATATTGTTTTATCCTCTTCCCGGCATATTTCATCTCTGTTCAGGTAGATTTGTATCCTTCCTTTATGATCCTGTATTTCTGCAAATGATGCTTTACCCATTATTCTCCGGCTCATTATCCTTCCTGCAATACTGACATTTTGAAAGTTATTATCCTTTTCATTAAAATTCTCTTTGATCTCAAGGGTATTTGTATTTATTTTAAACTCATGCGGAGGATAAGGATCTATCCCCAATTCACGAAGTTTTTGTAATGAATTTCTTCTTATTGCCTCTTGTTCACTTAATTCCATGTGGTTCATGCGAATCTGTTTTTATAAAATTTTTGTAAAGATAATAAAAGATGTCTGTTTGCTTTTTTGAAGACATATTGTAAAAGACTTAAATATGGTACATTCTTAATTCCATTTTTTATATTTGCAAAAAGGGGAGAAAATCAGGAGGGAAAAAATGGAAAAAATTTGGAATTTAAAGGAACAGGGAGATTCAAATGAGATTAAACATCTCTCGGCTGCCTTGAATGTCAATATGACTATAGCCAGGTTATTGGTTCAAAGAGGAATTAAAACTTTTAATGAAGCAAAATCATTTTTTCGTCCCAGGCTGAGCGATCTTCACGATCCATTTTTGATGAAAGATATGGACAAGGCGGTATTGCGACTTGAGCAAGCTATATCCTTTCAGGAAAAAGTTTTAATTTACGGAGATTATGATGTGGATGGAACTACTTCCGTAGCAATGATCTATTCTTTTTTGAAATCCAGGTTAACTCACATTGATTACTATATACCCGATCGTTATACCGAAGGTTACGGTATATCTCCGCAAAGTATTAATTATGCTTCAGATAACGGTTACTCCCTTGTAATAGCCCTTGATTGCGGAATAAAAGCAGTTGAAAAGATTGCTCGCGCCAAAGAATTGGGTCTTGACTTTATTATTTGTGATCATCATAATCCTGATGAAGAGGTGCCATATGCGGCAGCTGTGCTTGATCCAAAACAACCGGATTGCAACTATCCCTATAAGGATTTGTCAGGATGTGGTGTTGGATTTAAATTGTTGCAGGCATATTGTGAAAGAAATAAGATTGAGTTAGAGGAGATTTATGACCTGCTTGACCTGGTGGTTGTAAGTATAGCTTCTGATATTGTTCCTATTACCGGAGAAAACAGGGTATTGGCATACTATGGGTTAAAAAAGTTGAATTCCAATCCCGGTGTTGGGTTGCAGACAATAATAAATTTTGCAGGAATAAATGGTAATGAGATTACTGTCAGTGATATAGTTTTTAAGATCGGGCCACGCTTAAATGCCTCCGGCAGAATTGAACATGGGAAAAAATCTGTTCAGATTTTGGTTGCAAAGGATGAGGATAAGTCGGATATCCTTGGGGAGGAGATAGACCTGTTCAATGAAATCAGAAAAACTCTTGACCGCGATATTACTCAGGATGCTTTAGATATGATTGCAAGCAACGAGGAGATGAAAAATATGAACAGCACAGTTCTTTATAACCGTGATTGGCATAAAGGAGTTGTGGGAATAGTTGCGTCGAGAGTAATAGAGCAGTATTACAGGCCAACAATTATTCTGGCTGAATCAAATGGGATGGCTACCGGGTCTGCAAGGTCTGTTAAGGATTTTGATCTTTATGAAGCCATCGGTAAATGCAGTGATCTTTTAGAATCGTACGGCGGTCATATGTATGCTGCCGGTTTGACGTTAAAAATTGAAAATATTCCTGAATTCAGAAAAAGATTTGAGGAGATAGTTATAAGCCAAATGAAAGACCTTTCTCAGGTTCAGGCAATTGATGTGGATGCAAAAATTCCGCTAAGTGAAATTACTTTACGGTTTTATAAGATATTAAAGCAGTTTGAACCTTTCGGCCCGCACAACATGACTCCGGTTTTTATTACAGAGGACGTATTTGACGCGGGTACAAGCCGTTTGGTTGGCAAGAATAAAGAGCATATAAAGTTGGATCTGGTGGAGCCAGATGTTAATTCGGGGATTTTCCCGGGAATAGCCTTTAACCAAAGTGATAAATTTGATCTTATAACTTCAGGGTTACCTTTTGATGTTTGCTACTCAATAATTGAAAATGAGTACAGAGGCAAGACAAACCTTCAGCTTTTTATAAAAGATATTAAAAAACGTGATATTTTTTTAGATGATTATTGAAGGTTATTGCACCGGTAATTTATATTTTTTTCAACAAACAGAAAGGCCGGGTTCCATTAATTTTTCCAGGCTGTCAACAACCTGTACTCCCGTACCTTTAAGCTTTTTTCCTGATTGATGGCCGTTTGCTACAAGGATACAATTAATACCCAATGCTTTCGATACTTCAAAGTCATGGTCAGTATCTCCAACTATATATGCTTTTTTTCTGTCTATATTTAAATCTTTGATTAGTTGCAATCCTCTTTCTATTTTTGAAACGGCATAATGATCATCAAGTCCTGCCACTGCCTCAAAATAGTTATAAATTCCCTTATTTTTAACAGTGTTTTCAAGCATTGTGTGTTTCATGGCCGACAATATAAATTGCCTTTTACCCCTCTCTTTAAAACAGTTGAGAATTTTATGGGCGTTTGAGTGCAGATCACATTCATTTACCCTGTTATGGTATAGTTCTATAAATTCGGCCGCGGGGATAGAAAAATCCTCTTTATCAAAGTCGAAACCAATTGTCCGATAATAATTTTTTACCGGGAAGGAGAATGCCTCTTTATAGGAATTACTGTCAAGCAATGGGAGATCCCTTTTTTTAAGTAGTTCATTAATAGTTGAAATAGATAACTCCAGGTCATTGAGAAGGGTGCCATTCCAGTCCCATATTATAGATTCCATCGTTTATTACTCTTTTAATGCAGAAAGTTTATTAATTACGGGATTAGCATATATTTCAAGAAATCTTTGCTGAATATCTCTTTTGGGAAGACCTGAATTTTTCAGCTCCTGTTCCATCATTTGCTCAAATTGTTTTTTTTCAGCTTCTGAATAGCTGTTGCAGAATCGTGTTTCCTGATATAATAAATCATAAGCAACAAAATTGCCCGGCCAGAGTTTAAAGTTGGCGTACAGTTGGTTATCAATAAGCTTTGCAATATTTTTAAGATGGTTGTTTTCATGTTCTTTTGACCGGATATCTTCATAAGTCATTTCCAAAGGGTGCCCGAAAGAAAAGTGAATTCTTCCTTTTGGCCTGAACAGACCCATTGACATACTTTTCAGATCATCTTTATTAGTTTTTGCCAACCCATATTGCTCTTTTTTTATCAGCTCTTTAATTTTTGCCATTCCGCAGGGTTCTATCTCGTAGGATATGGAAACCGGTACAATATTTAATTCGTTAAAACCTGTTGTCAGGTCTTTTTCATTGCTCATATTGAGCATTTTCAATACACTAACCTGGGTTTTGTCGAAACCATCTTTTGTTCGTCCCTCCTTTTGTGCTATCCAGACGGAGATATTTTCTTTTGTAATTGAATGCCTGATAAAATGTGAAACTTTTCTTGAAGCTTCAAGCAGGTCGCGGGGAGCCAGGTTACGCTTAATTATAAAAGACCGGTTTAGCCTGACTACATTTTCTATCCATTTATAAAGCAAAAGATTATTGCCAATAGCTATCCGGGTTGTAGTCATGCCGTTTTTGAAAATAAGAAAATTTAAAAGGGCGGCATCTAAAATAATATCTCTGTGATTTGATATAAAAAGATATGCTTTTTTCTTATCTAAGTTGTCTAATCCACTGCTTGTTAACCCGCCGGAAGTGTTATTTAAGATCCGGATAATGAGTTCACATATAAATGTACTTTGTAATTGCTCGATGGTATTGATCATGCTCAGCTGTGCCTTTACCGAGTCAACTTTTTGCCGTTCTTTAAATATATAAGCCAATACCTCATCAAAAACCGGATCATTTATGAGCAGGGCCAGTTTCTCTTTAATTTCCTTATCGTTATATGGCCTTATATCGTCAAAATTATATTCCATTTAAATAAAAATTTGGAGCAAAGAAACTAATTAGCAGTTAAATTTTCAACCTCAACTGGAATTTAACTTCACTTTTTTTATTACCCATTATTTTATTATAGCCCGAACCTGTTGATTCTGTATCGTTAAGAGTGGTATTTGCTATTTTAAACCATATCTCAATATTTTTGATTAATTTATATTTAACATTGAGATATGTCCTGAATCCGTTATCATAATAGGCAGGCATTGAAAAAGTATAGAGAAGATCATTTTCATAGGCATAAATTCTGCTATTATAACTTTCAGTATTAAACCACGCCACTCTTGCTGAAATATTAAGTGGTGTTTTTTTGAGTGAAAACTGAATATCCTGGAATGCCATCAATCCTCTTTCTTTGTTATTCATTTTATAAATTACGTGCTCTAATCTGGTTTTTAAGGTTATGGTTTTTGAGGGATTAAACTGAAAATGCAATCGTGTTTTTTTATACTCTTCTGCAGAGTTGATATTCAGCATCCCGTCATTCAGTTTTTTATCCTTTTTTTTATTTTTATAACGTAACAGGAGGTCAGCTTTTTTTGAAATATGACAGTTTGCCTCTATCTGAAAATCATAACCGGTTAATGGTGCTGCCGTGGTATATCCGATCCATTGAGACTTGAATATGTCTGTATAAGCAGTTAAAGTGACAAACTTTGCGGGAAGTATATTTAATCCCGCATAAAGTCCGGTTTCATCCCTGATTGAGGTGGCCTCGGAAAATGCGGATGCCCAGAGAGAGTTATAATTTTTATCATAATGTCTGAAAATAAGTGAAAATTGCAGTTGATCGTGCAGGTTTGCAAGAGCTCCCTGCAAAAGAGCCATCCCTTTTGATTTGGATATTGCAACCTCTCCAAAAAGCTGTAATTTATTTTTGCTGAAAAAGTAATCACCCCCGGCAATAAAATTGGAATTGCCTTGCAGGCGATGAATGTTATAAATTTGCTCTGCAGGATAAAAAGGGAATTCAAATTTTCTTATTAAAACCGTTGTTCCTATTCTCAGATTTGTAAACATCATCGATCCGTATATTCCGGCATTAATATCATTTACACTGTTTTTATTGGCTATTTCACTTGGTGTACGGTGATAACCTGAATTTTGGAGGCTTGTAAAAAAGATATTTGTTGAGTCGGAGTTGTCAATATTTGCATCAGTTTTTTTATTTGAACAAAATAGATTAAGGGTAGCTTTTCCCATTTTTAATTTTGTTGCAATACCTCTGAAAAATTGGTTTTCGTCGGTTGATGTATAGGAACTAATGCCTTGATTTGATTTTGAATTGTTTTGTATCCCCGCAGATTTTCCGGTAGAGAATCCATGCCATAATACTAATCCTTGGCCTGCTCTGACTATATAATCGCCAATGAATACTTTTTCTATTAAGCTGTTTATTTTAAAATTAAGGTGTCCTGAATAAAAATCAAACCCATATCTGTTTGAACCTTTGAAGAAAGCTTCTCCCGGATCTTTTTCAGCCGTAAACCCTGCCGATATATTTTCACCGGCAGTAAATTTGTAGCGTGAATAGTAGCGGTATTTATTCCCTTCAAATGGAATTGTGCCGTCGCTTCGGGGAAGAAAACCTGCCTGATCCTGTATCAGTGTCATTGTTCGCAGGAACAGTTCATGTTTTCCATTTTTCAGGAAACCTGAGGAATGACCGGGAATCCTGTCTTCTTCTCCAAAGTAAATAAATGGTTCAATTTTTTCAGCAACAGATCTGGAAAAACCATCTATTGCAATAAGTTCATAAGTTGAATATAATTGACCCGATTGTTTCCTGTATTCAAGTAGATTTTTAATTTGCATTTCATTAAGAAAAGGGATTTCAGTTAGCTGATGAAAGCTTGCCGAATTAATATTTACCGGATTTTCTGCAAGCCTTTCAAGGGTTTCCAGAATATAAGCTGCATCACTTTCTTCCTCAATATCTTCAACTATTGATTCAATAATATTTTCCAGCTCTCTGTTCACAGAGTTATCCTGTGCTATCAAAAGGACAGGATAAATAAGGGTAATTAATAATGTTGTGTGTTTGAATGACATTTTTTTGTTAATTATAATGTTATTTGTATTGATAATGAAGGAGTTATTCCTAAATTTGCATGATATCCGAAACTGATGTCGGCTGAATATTTATTTAATATATATCCAATTCCTGAGCTATACTTTATAGGTTTTCCTGAGGCTCCGAACCGAAGTGCCAATTGTTCAACAGGAAAGAATTCAAGTGCAGTTTTAATCACTGCCGGAAACCGGCTCTCTTTTTCCGTCTCAATGATAAACATGAGGTTGTTGCTAAATAAATAGTGACAGCCTGCCCTGACTATGACAGGCATTGTAATTCCTTCTGCCACCGGATTGAAGATATGTGCTCCAAAAGAGATATTTGAATTTGGTGAAAAGAGAACCCCTCCCTCGAATGTAGCTACTCCTTTATATTGTGGATTTTCGGGATAAAGGAGTGAGAAGTAGTCAATTTGTATACCGGCGTTCCATTTTTCAGATATACCCTTGGCAAAGGCAATGCCGAACTTATTTTCGCTGCAGGAACTTTTACCGAATTGTAACACGCTGATACCGAATACTCCCCTGTTGACAGGCACTATTACGCTGCAGGCTGTGGTCGACAATTTGTTTATATTGAATTTTGAATCATGAAAAAATCCTGCAGAAAGATTATCAATTAAGGCTAAGGCAGCCTGATTATGGAAAGATGCCCATATGTCAGATAGTGAAATAGCTGCATTTGAGAGTGCTGCGGCACGTGCACCTGCTTTATGGTTATCCGTGCATTTTGACGTCAGTGGTTGTATCGTCAATATGAAGGCAATACAACACATTTTTAAAAATTTGTGTAAGGTGGTTAACATTTTATAATATTTAAAGGTGTTTACTTTGTCCCTCTGTTTTTACATTAAATATCCTGAAATTTGTGTGTTTGAATTAATGTTAATTTGTAATATTTTTTTGTCAGTTGGTTTTATGGCTATATTTGATTTTTGAAAGTCCGATGTTAGCTTCAATAACTTTTTTCTTTAGGTTTTCCTTATAATCCAGCAGTTTTTGCATCAGTATTTCATCGTTTACGGCCATTATTTGTATTGCCAGTATGGCAGCATTCACAGCTCCGTTAACTGCAACTGTGGCAACAGGTATACCCGGAGGCATTTGAAGTATCGACAATAGGGAATCAAATCCGGAAAGTGACGAATTGATAGGTACACCTATTACAGGCAATGGGGTCATTGCTGCAATTACCCCCGGCAAATGAGCAGCCATGCCGGCTCCGGCTATTATAACTTTGATCCCCCTCTCCCGGGCTCTTTTTGCAAATTTTTCAACATCTTCGGGTGTGCGATGGGCAGAAAGGGCATTAAGCTCGAAAGGTATCTCAAATTCATCAAGCAGTTCAGCACCTTTAGACATAATATCCAAGTCGGAAGTGCTGCCCATTATAATAGTGACTTTTGGTTTCATTATTTGCATTAAATATTTTTCAGTTAATCAAATTTGTTTTGTTATTTTGTATTAACAATATTTTATAAGCGAAAATACACCATTTAAGATACTTTTAAAAATTTAGGGTGTGAAAGTGATTAAAATCCTTGATAAAAAGTTTCAGCTTGTTATTCAAAACAGTGTAATTACAAAAACAATTGAGAGATTGGCAAAAGAGATGAATAAAGATCTTGAAGGGAAGAATCCTCTGTTTATTTCTATTTTAAATGGTTCCTTTATATTTGCGGCAGATCTTTATAAACGTATATCACTGTTGGATTCTGAAATAACATTCGTCAGACTGGCCTCTTATGACAATGATACTTCAACGGGTAAGGTTAAAGAGCTGATCGGACTGAATGAAACAATAGAGGGGCGTACGGTAGTGGTGCTTGAAGATATAGTAGATAGCGGAATTACACTTGATTATTTATGCAGAATACTTCATATGATGAATCCTGCAGAAGTGCTTACGGCAACCTTGTTGTTAAAGCCCGATGCTCTTAAGATAGAGGTTTGTCCCGATTATGTGGGGTTAGAGGTGCCAAATGATTTTATTGTGGGCTATGGGCTTGATTATAATGGTTATGGAAGAAATTTGAGTGATATTTACTCCGTCATTAATGAATAAAACTTAAAAATATGTTAAATCTTGTATTATTTGGCCCTCCCGGAGCAGGGAAGGGGACTCAGGCTGAATTTCTCATTGAATCGTTCGGATTGATACATCTTTCTACCGGCGATCTTTTGCGAGGTGAGATTGCAGCAGGCACAAAACTTGGATTGGAAGCCAAAGGATTTATGGATAAGGGAGAGCTGGTACCGGATGGGGTTGTAATAGGTATGATTAAAAGCAAGCTTGAAGCAAATCCGGGCACTGAAGGATTTATTTTTGACGGGTTTCCCCGTACCGTGGATCAGGCAATAGCACTTGATAAACTGCTTGATGAGAATGGAACGCCGGTTTTTGGCATGATGAGTTTAGAAGTGGGAAAGCAGGAATTGATAAATCGCCTGCTTAATCGTGGGAAAATATCGGGGAGGGCTGATGATCAGGATCAGAATATCATAGAAAACAGGATTAATGTTTATAATGAAAAAACTTTGCCATTGATAAATTATTACAAATCTCAGGGGAAACATTTTGGAATTGATGGAATGGGAACTATAGATGAGATAAAATTGCGGCTGAAAGAGGTTATTGAGCAAAAGTTGAATTCTCAATAATCTGTTTTTGATGAAGCAAGTCTCCCGGTGACAATCAGGGTTCTTGATTTTTAAGAAAGGAAAGGTGATTTAAAGATGAGTGAATCAAATTTTATTGATTACGTTACAATTTTTTGTAAATCAGGAAAGGGAGGTGCAGGATCTGCGCATTTCAGAAGGGAGAAATTTGTACCCAAGGGCGGGCCTGACGGAGGTGACGGAGGGCGTGGCGGTCATATTATTCTTGAAGGAGACAGGCATAAATGGACTCTTCTTCATTTTAAATATCAAAAACATTTTAAAGCAGCTAACGGACAGTCCGGGGGCAGGCAAAGAAAAACCGGAGCAGGCGGAAAAGATATCATTCTTGAAGTTCCATTGGGGACAATTGTAAAAGATGCCGGAACCGGAGAGTTACTTTTTGAAATCACCAATCATGGGGAGCAGAAAATTTTGATGCACGGAGGCAGAGGCGGGCTTGGGAACTGGCATTTTAAATCATCTGTTAATCAGACTCCCCGGTATGCCCAGCCCGGAGAAGAAGGAGAGGAGGGGTGGAAAATTCTTGAATTGAAAATACTTGCCGATATCGGATTGGTTGGTTTTCCCAGTTCCGGAAAATCAACCCTCCTGTCGGTTATCTCGGCAGCTAAACCAAAAATTGCCGATTACCCTTTTACCACTCTTGTTCCTAACTTGGGAATAGTTAAATATCGTGAGCAAAACTCTTTTGTGATGGCTGATATTCCGGGCATCATCGAAGGGGCTCACGAAGGCAAAGGCTTGGGACTGAGATTTCTCAGACATATTGAAAGAAATTCCATGCTTTTATTCATCGTGCCTGCCGACAGTCAGCAACATATTAATGAGTATCATATTCTTCTCAATGAGTTGAGGAAATATAATCCGGAGTTGCTTGATAAGCACAGGTTGCTGGCCATAAGTAAGTCTGACCTTCTTGACCTGGAACTCGAAAAGGAAATCAGCCGGGAGCTGAAAGATGTTGAGCATATATTTTTTTCTTCTCTTACCGGCTATAATGTTCAAAAATTAAAAGATAAGATCTGGCAAATATTGAATAGTTAAATGGAATTTTTACAAAAGATATTAGATATCGACATAGAGCTTTTTTTATTTCTGAATAGTCATCATACTCCTTTTTGGGATGTAGTGATGCTGATGGTTACAAGGCAGGAAATATGGTTCCCTTTTTTCTTGCTGATCATATTTTTGATTATTAAGAAGTATCGTGCCAAGTCGGTGTTGATACTGATAATTATTTCATTGACCATTCTGCTTAGTGATCAGTTATCCGTAATGGTTAAGGATACTGTACAGAGGCTTCGCCCCGTACATGATCCTCAAATTGAGGCTTTGGTTCATTATGTATTTCGCAAAGGAGGACTTTATGGTTTTGTCTCATCTCATGCAGCTAACTCCTTTGCAATTTTTTATTTTACCTACAAATTGTTTAAGGGTCGGGGATACTCCTTTCTGATCTTTTTCTGGGCTTTAATTATGTCATATTCCCGCATCTATTTAGGTGTCCATTTTCCGCTTGATATCCTTGGCGGTGCAGTTTTAGGAATGCTGACAGGGTTGCTGACCTTTAAGCTGTTAATGTTTGTTGAACTACACTTTTTTCTGACAGGTAATCCTAAAATCGGAAAGACAAAAATTCAGCCTGCACAGACAGGCCTGCTGTTTTTTGTTTTTTGTATAATTTTAATAACTGTAATTACTGTCATCTATATTCTTAATCATTATGATGGTTTAAAGGTCTTGTAAGTAAAAAATTGAAGTTATGATTTATGTGGCGTAAAAAAATCCCGGAGCCTCTGCTCCGGGATCAAAACTAAACCTAACTAAACCAAACTTATGAAAAAACAGCAAATTGCGTACTGTATAAAAACTTGTATGTTTTAGAACATTTTAATTGTTTTTATGTTCGTAATGTTATATACAAATAATATGCCATAATGTTTAAAGAATATTAATATTTTTTAAATTTTTTCGATCGGAATTTATAAATAAACAGATCGTAATTCAGGCAGTAAGATAGATTTGCCTGCTTTCATCACTTTAGAAAGTTGAATAAAAAATCAATATATTTGCGCAAAATTGGAAAGAGAGGAAATTACACAACCATTTTATGAAGACTTTACGTAATTTTTGCATCATAGCACATATAGATCATGGCAAAAGCACTTTGGCTGACAGAATGCTTATGCATACGAAGACAATTGACGACAGGGAGATGCGTAGTCAGGTACTTGATAATATGGAGCTGGAGCAGGAGAGAGGGATTACCATTAAAAGTCATGCAATACAGATGGATTATGAATACAATGGTGTGAATTACATACTTAATCTTATTGATACTCCGGGGCATGTGGATTTTTCATATGAGGTTTCCAGATCAATTGCAGCATGTGAAGGAGCCCTTTTAATTATTGATGTTACACAGGGGATTCAAGCTCAGACTATTTCAAATCTTTACCTGGCAATTGAGCATGAACTTGAGATAATTCCTGTATTAAATAAGATGGATATTCCTTATGTTGTACCCGAGGTGGCCGAGGATCAGATAATTGATCTTACGGGCTGTTCCCGCGAAGATATAATTCATGCCAGTGGCAAGACAGGAATGGGAGTTGAGACTATTTTAGAGAGGATAGTACAAAAGGTGCCACCTCCCAAAGGTGATCCTAATGCTCCTTTACAGGCGCTCATTTTTGATTCTGTATTTAATCCTTTCCGGGGTATCATTGCTTATTTCAAAATTGAAAATGGCGTTATTAGAAAAAAAGACCTTGTAAAGTTTGTTGCTACCGGAAAGGAGTATGATGCTGATGAAATTGGAGTGTTAAAACTTGGATTGGTTCCGCGTGATATGTTATCAGCAGGTGATGTCGGTTATATAATATCAGGAATTAAAGTTGCCAAGGAGGTTAAAGTCGGGGATACAATAACACATGTTGAACGTCCTTGTGAACAAGCTATTGCCGGTTTTGAGGAGGTTAAGCCTATGGTTTTTGCCGGAGTTTACCCTGTAGATGCAGATGATTATGAGGATCTCAGATCGTCTATGGAGAAACTTCAGTTGAACGATGCTTCACTGACATATGAACCTGAATCTTCTGCAGCATTGGGATTTGGATTCAGATGCGGTTTTTTGGGTTTGCTTCATATGGAGATTATTCAGGAAAGGCTGGAGCGGGAGTTTGATATGAATGTTATAACAACGGTGCCTAATGTTTCATACCTTGTGCATTTGACAAGCGGTATTGCAGAAAGGGTATACAACCCTTCGGGAATGCCAAACCAGACACTTATAGATTATATCGAAGAGCCTTATATAAGAGCAAGTATTATTACGGCAGCTGAGTTTATCGGCCCGGTAATGAATTTATGCCTTGATAAAAGAGGAACGTTGGTTAGTCAGCACTACCTGACTTCAGAACGTGCCGAATTAGTATTTAACCTTCCTCTTGGCGAGATAGTTTTTGATTTTTATGACAAATTAAAGAGCATTTCAAAGGGATATGCCAGTTTCGATTACTATGTGAGCGGGTATAAGCCGGCAAAGCTGGTACGTCTTGATATTCTTTTAAACGGGGAGATGGTAGATGCACTTTCAACATTGATTCATTTTGATAATGCTTACCCATTTGGCAGGAGGATGTGCGAAAAGCTTAGAGAACTTATTCCCCGTCAGCAGTTTGATATTGCAATTCAGGCAGCCATAGGTTCAAAAATAATAGCCCGCGAAACAGTAAAAGCACTCAGGAAAGATGTTACTGCCAAATGTTATGGCGGAGACATAACAAGAAAGCGCAAACTTCTTGAGAAGCAGAAAAAAGGTAAAAAGAGGATGAAGCAGGTCGGCAACGTTGAGGTTCCTCAAAAAGCATTTCTTGCAGTATTGAAGTTAGATTAAAATCAATCTTTCTGTCAATTTACACTATAAGCTTATATCCTTTTCCGTGGACATTAATTATTTCCACAGATGGTTCATCTTTGAGATGTTTACGAAGTTTGGTGATATAGACATCCATACTGCGCGCATTGAAATAGTTGTCATCTATCCATATGGATTTCAGGGCATAGTTTCTTTCTAACACTTTATTGGCATTCTGACAAAGCAGCTTCAGAAGGTCTGACTCTTTGGTAGTCAGCTTAACTGTATCTGTTTCGTCCGACAAGGTTTGTTTACGGGTGTCGAATGTATATTTCCCAAGCGTAAAGAGAGGTTCTGCAGCCGATAACGATTCCTGGCTTGTTCTGCGCAGTATGGCTTCAATTCTGAAGATCAGCTCTTCCATACTGAAAGGTTTTGTAATATAGTCGTCTGCGCCAATTTTAAATCCCTCTATCACATCATCTTTAAGATTTTTTGCCGTCAGAAAAATTATCGGAATATCTGAATTAATAATACGTATATCTTTTGCAAGTGTAAAACCATCTTTTTTGGGCATCATTATATCGAGAATGCAAATATCGTAATGTTCTTTCATGAATCCCTTAAAGGCTGCTTCTCCGTCAGGATAGAGGTCAGCAGCAAACCCTTTTGCAATCAGGTACTCCTTTAAAAGCAATCCCAGATTTTCGTCATCCTCTGCCAGCAGTAATTTTGTTTTCTGTTCCATGTTATTTTAATATTTTGGGTAGGAATATACTAAAAACGGTACCTTTATTCACGGTACTCTCTACTTTTATTTTACCGTTATGAAGATCTATGACCTGTCTGACATAACTCAGGCCAAGCCCAAACCCTTTTACATTATGGACATTACCGGTAGGAACCCTGTAAAAACGGTCGAATATTTGCGATTGGTGTTCTTTTGGGATACCGATGCCGTTATCTTTAACCACCACAACTATATGATCTTTTTTTCCTTGTGTTGAAACGATGATTTCCGGCTCTCCGTTACTATATTTCATGGCATTATCAAGAAGATTGAACATTACATTGGTGATATGTACCTCATCTCCTTTAATAATTGTGTTATGAGCATTAAGCTCTGATTTAAGCGTTCCATTTTTGTTTTTGATCCGTAAATCAAAGTTATTCAGTACCGATTTAATAGTCTCATTCAGATTGAACTCTTTAAATTTCATTTTTAAACGGCCCTCATTAAAAACAGCCATTTGAAGAACTTTTTCTACCTGGAAACTCAGGCGTTTACTCTCTTCATTTATTACCTTTGAAACATGTTCTACCGTTTTTGGGGTATTTGTAATTGTACCGTCCTGAAGCATTTGGCTTGCCAACGAAATGGTTGAAATAGGAGTTTTGAGCTCGTGGGTCATATTGTTGATAAAGTCATTTTTAATAATTGATAATTTTTTTTGTCTTAAAATTATCATGATTGCATATATAAAAATGGCGATCAGCAGCCCTGTCAGAATTATTGTAGGAATAATTGTCAGACCGGTAGCCCTTAAAAGATACCCGCTTCGTTTTGGAAAATAGACATAAAGATAATTTGGTTGTTGTCCGTCATAATCATTAGGGAAAAGAAGACTGTAGTATTGCTGTTTTTTATCGGGATTATAGCCTGTGCTGCCAAAAATCAGTTTGTCTTTACCCTGGTTTGAAGATCTTACTGCATATTTATAATCTAATTTGATTCCTGCTTCCTGAAAGGTGTTTTTCAGGGCTTGCTCCATAAAAGCCGAGTCGATACGTTCTTCCAGCAATCTGCCTTCAAGAAGAATTTTGTAATTACTCCAGTTCATATCTTTCAGCCATGTTTCCCTTCTTCTTTCCAAATCGAGATTATGCTCATGTATCTGGTCGAACGTTGAATAGGTTTCTAATCCTGCGCCGGGGAAAATGCTTTTTTCTTTTTCTTCAGCCGTATCATCAAATTCAATTTTTAATTCCTCCTGGTAGCTGCCAAAAATATTTTGATCTGAAAAACTGAACTTGAAATTTATGGATGCAGTACCTGATCCCTGGCCGGGGAAAACATTAATGTTCCCCGGTGAACTATTATCTGTCGGCAGCCGGCCTAAGTGTGCACTTCTTCTTGCAAGCCTCTGTTCGTAACGTTCCAGGTGATCTGCGACCTTTTTCAGCTCACTCTTTATGAGCTGGTCAAATTGCTCCTCCCGTATATCTGAAACTGTTTTGATCAGATGTGTTTGCACAATAATCAGGCCTGCCAGTACGAAAGCCATCAGTAATATTAATGTTAATAACATTTTTTTACTCATGCAGCAAATATAATTCTAATAAAAAATTGAACAGTAAGGTCTTAACATTATTTAACATCGTTGATGCGATTGTATGAATTATTAAGTTTGTCTGAAAGTAATTTTTCAATTATAAGCGGGAAATATTTATATTCAAGCTGATGAACCTTCTCTGCCACCTGCCCGGGAGTGTCATTAATATCAATCTGGCACTTAGCCTGAAAGATCAGCTTGCCGTGATCATATTTATTATCCACATAGTGAATTGATATGCCGGTCTCTTTATCTCCGTTGTCAATCACTGCTTTGTGTACTTTCATGCCGTACATCCCTTTTCCGCCATATTTAGGCAGCAGTGCAGGGTGAATATTGATAATTTGAAAGTTATTGATAAGATGCTCAGGTATAAGCCAGAGAAATCCCGCTAAAACTATAAGGTCTATTTTTCTTTGAAGTAGTATTTGTTTGACCTCAGATGTTTCATATAGCTGTTTGCGATTAAAAGTAAATATTTCAATCCCCAGATCGGCAGCTCTTTTGAGCGCAAAAGCATCAGGATTGTTACTCCAGAGTGAATCTATTTTAATTACTTTGTTATCAGCAAAATACTCTATAATATTTTGAGCATTGCTACCTGATCCCGATGCAAATATTGCTATCTTTTTTGAATTCATTTTTGTTTTTATTTTTTAGTTGGAATATATGAACAATATGTTCAAATTTAGCATATGTAAATATTATTTATTAACAGAACAAGTATCTTTTTATATTTTTTCTTTGAAATATAGTTGGTAAATGTATTACTTTGCACGGAATTATTAAAACTCAAAATTAGTATTAACCAAAAATTAGAATTATGTCTGACGTTGCAGCAAAAGTAAAAGCCATTATTGTTGATAAATTGGGAGTTGACGAGAGTGAAGTAACTGATGAAGCATCCTTCACCAATGATTTAGGAGCAGATTCTCTCGACACAGTTGAGCTGATCATGGAATTTGAAAAAGAATTTGATCTTGCAATACCGGACGATCAGGCTGAAAAAATCTCTACTGTTGGCGAAGCTATTGCTCATATAGAAGAAGCTATCAAGTAACCTTTAAAGTTATTTTATGGACTTTAAACGGGTAGTCATTACCGGAGTAGGAACTATTAATCCGTTAGGTAATTCGGTTGATGAGTATTGGGATAATCTAAAAAACGGGGTTAGCGGTTCTGATTATATTACCAAATTTGATATTTCAAAGCATAAGACTCATTTTGCTTGTGAATTGAAGAACTTTAATCCTGAGATCTATTTTGATCGCAAAGAGTCACGAAAATATGATCCGTATACTCAATATGCGATTATATGTGCGGATCAGGCTTTAAACAGTTCGGGTATTGATATTGATGCAGTTGACCATGACAGAGTCGGTGTGATATGGGGAGCAGGGGTAGGAGGTATACATACATTTTTTGAGGAAGTAAGGAATTACAGGGAAGATAATCCAAGGTTTACTCCTTTTTTTATTCCCAAAATGATTGCAAATATTGCAGGAGGCCATATTTCAATCAGGCACCGTTTCAGGGGTCCTAATTTTACGACCGTAACAGCTTGTGCATCTTCTACGCATGCATTAATTGAAGCTTTTAATATAGTTCGCCTTGGTAAGGCAGACTTGATGGTAACCGGCGGCTCTGAGGCTTGTGTAAATGAAGCATGTATTGCCGGATTTAACTCAATGAGAGCAATATCAACCCGTAATGATGATCCAAAGACCGCTTCCAGACCTTTTGATAAAGACCGTGACGGTTTTGTAATAGGTGAAGGAGCTGCCGCCTTTATTCTTGAAGAGTACGAATATGCTCTTAAAAGGGGTGCAAAGATTTATGCTGAAATTATTGGCGGCGGCATGTCGTCCGATGCATATCATATGACTGCTCCCGATCCTGAAGGTTATGGTGCGGGGTTGGTTATGAAATGGGCGATTGAGGATGCAGGTTTAAAGCCCGGGGATGTTGATTATATCAATGTTCATGGTACATCAACTCCTCTTGGCGATATAGCGGAGACTAAAGCAATTGTTAACACTTTTGGGGAGCATGCTTATAATCTGAGTCTCAGTTCCACAAAATCAATGACAGGTCATTTGCTTGGTGCAGCCGGTGCTATTGAAAGCCTGGCTACTATTCTGACAATACAAAATAATATTATACCACCTACTATTAACCATTTTACTTATGATCCGGAGATTGACGGCAAATTGGATTTTACGTTTAATAAAGCTAAGAGCCGGGAGGTAAATGTTGCTCTGAGCAATACATTTGGTTTTGGAGGACATAACGCCACAGCAGTATTCAAAAAAATTTAAAAATTTGTGGTAAGAAGAATTGCACAAAGAATAAAACTCTTTTCATCACCCAGAAAAGAGTTTTATTTGTTTCTTAAAAATTTACTGGGGTTTTATCCGGCGAATCTTAAACTATATGATTTGGCATTTGTGCATAAATCAGCATCGGTTCAGGATTCGCAGGGAAATCTTGTGAATAACGAGCGCCTTGAATTTCTGGGTGATGCCCTTCTTGGTGCTATAATTGCTGAATTTTTATATAACCGTTTTCCTCAACAGGATGAGGGCTTTCTTACAAAAACCAGGTCAAAGCTCGTGAATCGTATTTTTCTTACGAAACTTACCTATGATATGGGATTAAATATTTATATCGACACAAATACATCTCAAAATGTTGATCAAAGTCATATTTATGGTGATGCCCTTGAAGCTCTTATAGGTGCAATTTATCTGGATACCAATTATGATATGACAAAGCGGTTTGTCACTAAAAAAATATTATCAAAGTTTGTAGATTTAAATGAAATTGAAAAGAGAGACACAAACTTTAAAAGTCAGCTGATTGAGTGGAGCCAGAAATTCAGGAAAGAGGTGAAATTTGATACTGTTGAGGAAAAATCTGCAGACAAATCCAAGCCACCTAAGTTTATTACGGTTATTAAAGTTGATAATAAAGAGTTTGGCAAAGGAATCGGATCCTCAAAAAAAGAAGCACAACAAAAAGCTGCAAAAGAGGCTCTCAGAAGAATGAGAAATT
>CAZLZJ010000026.1:2236-27996 GCA_964563975.1 uncultured Prolixibacteraceae bacterium | reverse complement strand
TTAGTATTCAAAATCAACCGGCATTGGATTTATAAATTTATTGACGGTAAATACCGGCATTTTACATTGATGTACAATTTTTGAAACAAATGTACTTATTTGGGTACCGGTCGTACTTGCTTCTTCATGTGTTCTTATAATTACCAAGCCCGGTTTTTCTTTTTCAATATAATTGACAATAACTTTATGGTATTCCCAGCTATGAGCCGTCAAAATAGTTACATTGCATTTAATTCCGCGCTGGAAAAGCATATATTTTAATTTTTCTGCATTTTTCCAGGCCAGACTATTCCTGGAAGAGAGATTAGATTTTAAAGCAGAAACGATTTCTATTTTTGCATTAAATTTACGGGCAAAATAGGTTGCCCAAAGGAGTCTTTTAGAAGTGGCTCTGGAAACATCAACGGGAATAATTATTTTTTTAAAATTATCAGTAAAGTGATCTTTATTAATGGTCATCACCGGACAAACAGATCTGCTTATAAATTTATCAATTTCATATTTATTCAACCCCTGTTGTGATCCGCTTTTATCTACGATCATAAATTCATAACCACCTTTCTTTGATTGTAAAAGCATTATTTGTAAAGGGTTTCCTACTTTTACACGCAAAGCCATAAACTCAGGAACCTCACCTTCAACAACACTTTCAACAAATTTTTTTAACCGTTCAAGAGATTCATCCTTCTTAAATGTTAAATTCCGGGCTCGAAACAGCTTATTATATAATGATGGTTTTTTTAATATGTTGAGCAAAAAAACATTCATTCCCAATGATTTCTGAAAAAAGAGGGTTTGATTCAGAATAAGTTTTCCATCTTCATCGGGAGATATCAAAGCAAGAATATTATTAGACCTGTATATCATTTTTTAAAGCTATAAATACTCTTTAAACTTACCAAATAAGTCCCGTTAAAATTGAGCCTCATATTAACGCAATTGCGCTCCAAATTCACGCTTTAATGCAGTAGCTATTTTTTGCATAGCCTTATCAATCTGTTTGTCGTTTAATGTACGTCTGTTATCACGTAACAAAAAACTTACTGCATAAGATTTTTTCCCCTGAGTAACACCTTTTCCTTCATATACATCAAAAAGTCCGACCTTTTGCAGGATATTTCGTTCTGTTTTAAATGCAAGCTCCTTTATTTGACTGAATTTTATTTTTTTATCAATCAATAAGGCAAGATCGCGTCTGACTCCGGGGAATTTTGGAAGTTCTCTAAACAGAATTTCTTTTTTAATTTGCATTTTCAGGATGTAACTCCAGTGAAAATCAGCAATATATACAGAGTTGTCAATATCAAATCCGGAAAGAACAGAGTCTGAAACGCAACCAACCTTGAGCAATATACCTTTACTTGTGCCGTAAGCTAAACCTTCTGATATTGATTCAGTGGCTATTTCACTTATTGTAAGTTTATCAATTTCAATTCCAAGTTTTTTCAAAATAATTTCAGCAAATGCTTTAATGCGAAAAAATGATTCAGGTTCAGCTTTTCCCAACCAGTTCTCTTCCTCTTTGTTACCTGTTATTAAAACTATCAGATGTTCTTCTTCCTCATAGTTGCCAACAAGCGCATTGCCGGAGCCCTCTTTTAATACATAACAGTTTCCAAATTCATATAGCTTTAAGTTACTGTTTTGCCTGTTTATATTATAAGCAATACACTCTAATCCGCCATAAAGCAAAGATTGCCTCAAACAGTTCAGGTCGGAACTCAAAGGATTGAGAAGTTTAACTGTGTTCTCTTTTTTGAACTCTTCTGAATTTTCATAATACTCACTTTTTGTTAGCGAATTTGACCATATTTCATTAAATCCCAATGAGGTAAGTAAATTAGCAATAGTATTTCTGAGATTTTCAGGATCAACCTTATCAGGGTTTTGTAAGGACACTTTTACCTGTGTTGGTATCTCAATATTGTTATAACCATATATTCTGAGAATCTCTTCAACAATGTCAGCTTCGCGGGTAACATCAACCCTGTAAGGAGGCACAACAAGTAACAAGCCCTTTTCATCCTCTTTTTCTATTTTTATTTCAAGTGATTTTAAAATCTTTTTAATAATATCTTTTTCTAAACTTTTCCCGGTCAGTTGATCTATATATTTATAAGTAACCCTAATCTTATTATATACGGCAGGAACAGGGTACACATCTGTAATTTCAGAAGAAATCAACCCTCCTGCATACTCTTTTATAAGTAATGCAGCCCTTTTAAGCGCATAAAGAACACCTTCAGGATCAATGCCCCTTTCAAAGCGAAAAGAGGCATCAGTGCTTAGTCCGTGCCGGCGTGTGGTTTTTCTGACATAAACCGGATTGAACCATGCGCTTTCAATAAAAATATCTTTTGTTGCAGCTTTAATCCCTGAACCAATTCCCCCAAAAACACCTGCTATTCCCATTGGTTCCTCTATATTACAGATCATCAGATCCTCTTCATGAAGTTTGCGCTCAACCTTATCGAGAGTTATAAAACCGGTTCCTGACGGTAATGTTTTCACAACTATTTTACTGCCGGTAATATCTTTAGCATCAAATGCATGAAGTGGCTGTCCTGTTTCAAAAAGAACATAATTTGTTATATCCACTATATTATTAATAGGATTCAGCCCGATTGCCCTTAGCCTGTTCTGCAGCCATTCAGGTGAAGGCTTTACATCTACTCCTGTTATTGAAACACCTGCATAGCGGTAGCATGCCGCAGGATTGTCTATTACCACATCGATCAATAATTTTGTGTTATCAGTTTTAAAGCTGTCAACAGAAGGACGAATATAACTCACAGGAGTTTCAAGATTCATAAATGCCGCCAGGTCGCGTGCAACACCAATATGAGAGGCTCCATCTATACGATTTGGTGTGATATCTATTTCTATAACATAATCGCTTTTTACGTTAAAGTAATCATTGGCTTTAGTGCCAACAACGGCTGAATCGTTAAGAACAATAATACCCTCATGATCTGTCCCGATCCCGATTTCATCTTCTGCACATATCATTCCTTCTGACAACTCACCTCTGATTTTAACACTCTTTAGCACCAACTTTTCTCCTCCGGGATATAGGACGGTACCGGCAGGGGCAACAACAACTTTTTGGCCTGCAGCCACGTTGGGAGCGCCACAAACAATATTTAACAATGTCTCTTTCCCAATATCAACAGTAGTTATACTCAGATGATCAGAATCCGGATGTTTTTTACAGGTTATAACTTGCCCGATCACTACTCCTTTCATACCGCCTTTAACACTTTCCACCTCTTCTAATCCTGCAACTTCAAGTCCGATTTGTGTAAGAATATTACAAATCTCTTCAGGTGAATTGTCAAATTTGATATAATCTTTTAACCATGAATATGATATCTTCATTTTTACTATTTTTCGAATTTGACAAAAGTAAGGATTATCGTATATTAGTAATCTAAAAAATAGGTATTTTTCGCAACTTAATTTAAAAATAGATAAAGAGCTATGAATAAAAGCATATTAATAGTTATTGTTATGGGAATATCAATTTTTGCTTGTCAGCCACCTGAGAATAAAACTAAAAATGATTTGGCTAACCCTTTTTTAACTGACTGGGAAACTCCCTTTGAAGTACCTCCCTTTGACCAAATAAGGGAAGAGCACTATATTCCTGCAATAAAAAAAGGTATTGAACAACATGAAAGTGAAATTAATGCAATAGAAAAAAACAGTAAAACTGCAGATTTTGAAAATACGATAGTTGCCCTTGATCAGTCGGGCGAGCTGTTGGATAGAGTTATCGGAGTTTTTTTTCCTTTAAACTCTGCCAATACCAATGATAATATGCAGAGTATAGCAAGAGAAATATCACCTCTTCTTACTTCTCACTTCGACAATATTTCATTAAATCCGGTACTGTTTAAACGAATAAAAGAGGTTTATGACAAAAAAGAAGATTTGGGACTTGATGATCAGCAGGTACGGGTTACAACAAAATATTATGAGGATTTTGTGCGTAATGGAGCCAATCTTTCCGAAAAAGATCAAAAAATTTTAAGGGAAATTAATGAAGAGCTATCAAAGCTGAGTTTACAATTTGGTGAAAACCTGCTTGCTGAAACAAATAAAAATTTTAAACTTATTATTGATAATCAGGCAGATCTGGCAGGCCTTCCTTCAGATGTGATTGCTCGTGCAGCTACGGATGCACGAGCTGCCGGAGAAGATAACAAATGGGTTTTTTCATTGACAATACCAAGTATGATTCCATTCCTCCAAATGTCTGAAAAGAGAGAATTGCGTGAAAAGCTATACCGGGGCTATTTTATGAGAGGGGATAACGATAATGAGTTCGATAATAAGGAGATAATTAAAAAGATAGTCCGGCTTCGCGACCGGAAGGCTAAATTGCTTGGATTTAAAAATCATGCAGAATATGTTATTGATGTTAATATGGCAAAGACACCCGCAGCAGTATATGATTTTCTTAATAAACTTTGGGCTCCATCAATAAAAATGGCAAAAGCTGATGTGAAGGAGATGCAAAATATAATTGAAAGGGAAGGAGGTAAATTCCAGCTTAAGCCCTGGGATTGGTGGTACTATAATGAAAAATTCAGAAAAGAAAAATTTGATATTAATGAAGAAGAGGTAAAACAATATTTTAGCCTTGAGAATGCAAAAAAGGGTATTTTTTATGTAGTCGAAAAGTTATACGGATTGAAGTTTTTGCAGCGTGATGATTTGCCTGTATATGATGAAGAGGTTGAAGGATATGAGGTTCAGGAGTCTGATGGATCTTTTCTGGGGGTCCTTTATATGGATTTTCATCCAAGGAGCGGAAAATCAGTCGGTGCGTGGTCGACCGCTTTCCGAAATGCTTTTTATAAAGAGAATAGAAGGATCCCTACAATTGGTTCCATTGTTATGAATTTTACCAGACCTGTTTCTGATGCACCTGCACTGCTTAGTTTTGACGAGGTTACCACATTTTTTCATGAGTTTGGGCATGCCCTTCACGGGTTATTTTCTGACGGCCCTTATAAACGTACAGCAGGAAGGGTTTCCCGTGATTTTGTGGAATTGCCCTCTCAGATAATGGAAAATTGGGCTGCTGAGCCTGAAGTTATGAAAGTTTATGCTACTCATTATAAAACCGGGCAGCCGATACCTGACGAGTTAATTGACAAACTGCAAAAAAGTGCTACTTTCAACCAGGGCTTCATTGCGGGAGAGTATCTTGCTGCTTCTTTTTTAGATATGGATTATCATACGGCTGAAAATCCTGTTATTAGTGATGTGAGACAATTTGAGCAGGAATCAATGAATAAAATCGGATTAATACCTGAAATTCTTCCAAGATACAGAAGTACATATTTCTCTCACATTTTTTCAGGTGGATATTCGGCAGGCTACTATGTATATTATTGGGCTGCAGTCCTTGATACAGATGCTTTCAATGCATTCAAAGAGACAGGTGATATATTTAATCAGGAATATGCCGGTAAGTTCAGGACACTTCTTGAAACTTGCGGATCAGATGAAGGAATGGAGATTTACAGAAAATTCAGAGGTAAGGATCCTTCAATTGAGCCTCTTTTAGTTAAAAGAGGATTAAATTAACCCGGTTATTTATTTCAATATTGTTGCAATCAGGATACCCATATAAGTACCAAAGGCATATCCCAGAATTCCTATGGTCAGTCCTGAAATAATAACATCTTTATTTTTCAGAGCACCGGCAACAGCAGGTACAAATGGAGGTGAAAAGGTTAAAGCAGTGATTGAAATTATTGTGGTATCTGCATCAACTTTAAATAAACTTGCCAATCCGACATGAATCAGTGCTGAACCAAAAACAACATAAAATACATAAAGAAAAAGTTGCAGAAATTTAATCTGAAACATTTCGCTAAGATTAGCCATCGACGATACTGAAAGAGAGAAGACAAGAATGAGGTACATCCCAAGTTGAAAGCTGCTTGTTAGCTTTTTTACAGGCTTAAACAGGGAAGCTATCAAACCAAGGGTAGTTATTGTAAGAATAACCGTGACTGTTTGGGCAGAATCGGGAACCAATAAACTCAGCCCTCCTCCGATGCCAAAGATCAGTATGGAAAGGGTGAGCCCTTTCAGCAATTTCACTGCCTCTTTTTTTGTCAAAATAATCTTATAATCTTCCACTAAGTTACTTTCTGTTGCCATCGAAAAGTAAGAAACAGGATGATGTATATCGCGGAATTTAGGTAAGAAAATATGAAATACCCTTTGTGCGACAGTCATTAAAAAAAGGAGTGCTACTGCTCCGATAATAAGATCGTAAGTATGAGTCAGAACAAAAATATCAGGCCTGATTTCAAGGGCTGTTCCAATTGCCGCTAAATTAGGTGTTCCCCCGGTATAAACCCCCGTCAGCATTCCTGCTACTTTCCATGATTCTGAAATCTGTCCTGCAAACAGATAATAACCTGAAAAAATTGATGCCAACAATGAAATCATTGCAAGCAATAACGATAGTAAGGCTCCTTTTGCAAGCTTAAGCCATTTTTTAATATTCATAGAAAATAAAAGGAGTGGAATGGATAGTGGGATCACAATGGTAATGATTGTATCCTGTATTGTAGCTATCTGATTTGCAGTAATATCTGTACTGGTTACACTACCGGCCAGAAACAGATCCATAATTTCATTTTTTGCAATGAAAGTTCGGCCTGCAAGTAATCTTCTAAATTCACTGCCCGGTGAGGGCAAAATACCAATATTGCCAATGATCAGCCCTACAATATAAGCCAGTACTACTGAGCCGATTCTGTTTAAAACGCTGGAAATCCGACAAAGATGTATTAACAGCAAAGGTGTAAAAAGATAAAATAAGATCAGTGATACTGTAATCCACATAACAAGTTTGCTTTAGTGGAAAGCAAACTTACAAAATTATTTTATTCCTGATAATACTTATTTTATACTAATTAAAATTTGAATCCAAGGGTAAACATCACCTTATTATTAACTTCTTTAAAAGAGGCCATCTCAGGAACAGGATAATAACCTGATGAGGGAGCCTGATACAACATGTCAAATGACTTTGAGAATGAGTGACGATATGCCAGATCGAAGAAAAATCCGCCTGTTCTATATCCGAAACCTGCCGAGACAACATTTAAATGTGAATCAGAATTTGGTTGTTGTGTACCAAAGGCTGTGGTTTTATAAACAGATGGATAAAGTTCATAGCCGGCACGGAGATTGATGTCGGGAGCTACAACATATTCACCCCCGATTCTGAAATTTCCGGCAGGTTTATAAATTTCAGCAATATCGCTATTTTCATTAACAAAATTATAACCATCACCACCGCGCCTGAGTTTTGCAGTTCCTATATTAACATATTCATAATCAACGCTTATTAAACCTTTATCGGAAAATATATAAGCTGCACTTAAGGTTGCCCGCAAAGGCGTTTCCAAATCATAATCATAATCATTGATACGGGATGAAGCTATATCTTCAACCTGACCTATTTCTTCAAATGTATTATTTGAAATCATGCGGGTATCAAATGTTTCGTGAAGATTATAAAATGTCGGAGTATGAATTGATGCCCCCAGTCTGATCTCATTTATGGGCTTGAAAATGACACCTATTTTACCATTGTAACCTGTACCGTTAACACCAAGATATCTGTCAAACTGCATCTCATTAAATCTTGGGATTATATTTTTTTGATCCCACTCATTAAAAGATGATGACTCTTTATATGTTACATCTACTATTCCGACAGATACTCCAAAATAGAGTTTGTGATTAAAATTAAATCCTGCTGCAATAGTATATTCGTTTATTCCGCCTTGACGTGAGATTGATTTTTTTTGAGAGTGCTCATAGTTTTGAACATTTTCATCAAATGGATTCTTTTGAATATCACTTCTCCAAAATCCATCTTCTTCATAAATCAGATCAGTACCTGTTTCCGTGTCAGGATTAAAATATGCCAGCCCCTCGTAAAATTCACTCCATCCTTGTGAAGGATCTTCACCGTTAGCATTCTCTATTAAATTATCCAGAAAAGAACTATAAATATTATGGCCAAGAATATTGGCAACGTTATTAAAATCTTTCAGCTTATTAAAACCAATTCCCACATTTATTCTCACTAATCCTGTTTCACTCTGTTTTTTAGGTTGTAATGATGCAACATAACTTAGGTTTTCAAGCAAGAAATTATATTTACTGTCGGTCATGGGATTTCCGTGATATTTTGCTTCAATTTGTGTTTGTCCGAATGTTGGAGAAAAGACAAACTCAGAAGAACGGTAAATTCCAAGACCTGCCGGATTTATGCTCACAGAAGTAAAATCGCCACCTAAGGCGCCAAATGCGTTTCCCATACTTCCCGCACGTGCTGTTCCCTGCATTTGAAAGCCTGAAAAACGTAATGCATCTGTTAAGTCCTGCGCGTTAATAAATAACGGTATTGCAATTGCCAGCAAGAGTGTATATAAAGTTCTTTTCACCATGTCTTTAGTATTTAATCTGTAATTAAAATATTAACATTGTATCATTTATTTATCTTCTTCTTCCTGATGATGAGGAAGAAGGAGATGAAGATCTTGATGATCCCGAGGAACCATAACTTCCACCGCCGTGAGAACCGCCACTGCTTCTGTAGCTTCCGCTACTGCTACTACTGCTGCTGCTCCTTGATGGGGTACTTCTTTGATAAACATTACCCGATTTATTGGAGGAGGAAGAGGATGGTGCACGGTAAGTGCCTGTTGAACTTCTGGTACCCGTACTTCTGTTATATGTAGAGTTAGTCCGGTAATTTCTGTTGTAGGTAGAGGTTGTACCCTGCTGCTGCCCGGTTGACGGTGTTGCAGAGCCGCTTTTTGAAGTAACGACCCTTGGTGTTGTTGTGGAGCTTCCGGTATAGGGTCTTGCATAAGTTCTGCTGCTTTCGGTTGTGCCCGGTCTTGTATATGTGCGGTTAGATACAGTCGTTCCGCTTTTTACCGGTTGATCACCGGATACGGATGTTGTAGATCTTCTTCTTTCAGTTAATACATTACTGTTTACACTTCCATCCTGTCTTGTATTTGCATCACCGGAGGCAGTACCTCTACGGTAAGCCTGAGATGAGATACCTGTATCGGTTTGTCCGCTTTTAGGAACTATTGTAGTGCCGCGGGCTGCTGAAGTTGATACCCGTCTTCCTCCGTCACCACCATAATATGCATTGGTATTTCCTTCATCTCTGCGACCATATCTGTAATTTTCAGAATCTGCGTAATATCTTCCACCATATCCGTGCCATCCGTAATAGGGATAGCCCCAGCCGTAATATCCTCCATAATATGACCTGTTCCAATAACTGTAATAAGGCGAATAACCCAATCCCCAGCTATAGTATGGGCTGTACCAGTTGTAGCCCCATCCCCAGTTCCATGAATATGACCAGTGAGGGTAATACCATGATGAGTAATAATAAGGATCATAAAAGAATGGATCATAATACCAGGAGCTCCAGTAAAAAGGATCATAAAAGTAAGGACGATGAAATCTCCTGATACGATAGGCATAATCAATTTCATCACTATTATAATAATTGTTAATCACGTACTTAACTTCATCGTCATCATAATAAACAGTAGTATCTGAATCGTACATGTCGAACTGATCCATACCATACCTGAAAGCTTCTGCATCTTCTTTTGAGCCATCAAAAATATAGTTGCTCATTGTGTGAGAACCTTCCTGATTTTCTTCGATATTGCTTAATACTACCCTGTTTGCAGACTTCTCCCTGATAGGTTCCCGGGCTAAAGATTCTTCTTCCATAATAATTGGAGGAGGCACACTTCCGGGATTAAAATAAATATCATCCGTATAATATCGGGTGATATAAGCCCCTGATGTGCATGCACCGGTAAAAAGCGCAAATATCGATAAAATAATTAATCTTGGTTTCATAACTCGTCCTCCCGGTTTATTTTAATTCAATAAAATTTATTTTCTTTGCATACTCTATAAACATGATAAAGAAAGCAAATTCTATACCAAATATAAAAAAATGGCTAAAGAATTAACTCCGAGAAGTGAAAATTATTCTAAATGGTATCAGGACCTGGTAATTAAGTCAGACCTGGCTGAAAATTCGGCTGTAAGAGGATGTATGGTAATTAAACCTTACGGTTATGCTATATGGGAAAAAATGCAAGCCGAGCTGGATCGTATGTTTAAAGAGACAGGTCATCAGAACGCCTATTTCCCGCTGTTTATACCAAAATCATTTTTTAGTAAAGAAGCCGACCATGTAGAAGGATTTGCCAAAGAGTGTGCGGTAGTGACACATTACAGGCTTAAAAATGATGAACTAAATGGAGGGATAGTAGTTGACCCCGAGGCTAAACTTGAAGAAGAGCTGATCATTCGTCCAACTTCAGAGACAATAATCTGGAACACATACAGAAATTGGATACATTCATATAGAGATCTGCCAATTTTGATAAATCAATGGGCCAATGTAGTCAGGTGGGAGATGCGTACCCGCCTGTTCTTGCGCACATCAGAATTTTTATGGCAAGAAGGCCATACAGCACACGCCACAAAAGAGGAGGCATTGGAAGAGGCTCTTCAGATGCTTAATGTATATAGTAATTTTGCTGAAAACTTTATGGCTATCCCTGTTTTTAAAGGAGTTAAATCTGAAAATGAACGTTTTGCCGGCGCACTTGAGACATATACCATTGAAGCTTTAATGCAAGATGGAAAAGCCTTGCAATCAGGCACTTCTCATTTTTTAGGTCAAAATTTTGCTAAAGCTTTTGATGTTAAATTCACAAATAAAGAGGGTAGGGAAGAGTATGTTTGGTCTACATCCTGGGGGGTTTCAACTCGTTTGATGGGCGCACTTGTTATGGCGCATTCTGATGATGACGGACTGATAATTCCTCCTAAACTTGCTCCTGTTCAAGTAGTCATTGTTCCAATTTTTAAAAAAACAGAGCAGTTAACAATGATTTCCGAAAGAGTTAATAACCTGATTCATGCTTTAAAAGCTAAAGGTATTTCAGTCAAGTATGATAATAATGAAAATAAAAAGCCGGGATGGAAATTTGCCGAATATGAGTTGAAAGGGGTGCCGGTCAGGCTGACAATCGGCCCCCGTGATCTAGAAAATGGAACAGTGGAAGTTTCAAGGCGCGATACTCTTCAAAAAAACATTATTCCTATTGATGGCTCTATTGATTATATTGAAAAGCTGCTTATTGAAATACAAAATAACATTTTTAGTAAAGCCCTCAATTTTAGAAATGAAAATACCATGATAGCTGACTCATGGGATGAATTTAAAGACCTGTTGATAAATAAAGGGGGATTTATATTGGCTCACTGGGACGGAACATCTGAAACGGAAAATAAGATCAAGGAGGAGACAAAAGCAACAATACGCTGTATTCCTTTGGATAATAGCCGGGAACCCGGAAAATGTGTCTATTCCGGGAAACCCTCAAATCAACGGGTACTGTTTGCAATTGCCTATTAAATACTATGAATAAAAAAGTAAAAGAACGATTTATTCGTTATGCTCAAGAGTATACTTCAAGTAATCCGGACAGCACAAGTTGTCCCAGTACCAGACAGCAAATGGTATTCATGAAAAAGCTTGAAAAAGAGTTGAAAGAGATCGGTCTGAGCGAAGTTGAGCTTGATGAAAACGGATACCTTATGGCAACAATCCCTTCTAACGGATATGAAGAAGGAGCGGTAATCGGATTTATTGCACATATAGATACAAGTCCTGATTTTGAGGGAAGAAATGTTTCGCCCCGGATAATAGGTAATTATGATGGAAAACCTGTGCACTTAAAGAATGGTGTTATCATTGACCCTATAAATTTTCCGGAGATATTGAACTATATTGGACAAGAAATAATTACATCCGATGGCACTACATTATTGGGAGCAGACGACAAAGCCGGTGTTGCCGAGATTGTTACTGCGGCGGAAATATTACTTAACAGCACTGAAATCAAACATGGCAAGATAAGGATTGCCTTTACTCCTGATGAAGAGATTGGCAGAGGGGCAAATAAGTTTAATGTAGTTAAGTTTGGTGCTGATTTTGCTTATACGATCGACGGTGGTGAAATAGGAGAGCTTGAATATGAAAACTTTAACGCTGCCGGGGCAAAATTAACAATTAATGGCAGGAGTGTTCATCCCGGTTATGCAAAAAATAAAATGATCAATGCTATTTTAGTCGGGCATAAGATCATTTCTATGCTTCCTCCGGATATGCGGCCTGAGCATACAGAAGGGTATGATGGTTTTTATCATCTGTTATCATTTAATGGGAATGTTGAAAATGCTGAATTACAGTATATTATAAGAGATCACGATGAAATAAAATTTGAAGAAAAAAAAAGATTGCTTAGAGAGATTGTAAAATTCATAAATTTAAAATATGGATTTGAAGTTGTGAAGCTGAAGCTAAAAGATCAGTATTATAATATGCGAAAAAAGATTGAGCCGGTAATGCATATTGTAGATATTGCCGGACTTGCTATGAAAAGGGCAGGGGTTAAACCTGTTACTAAAGCGATCAGAGGAGGCACTGACGGCTCAAGACTCTCTTATATGGGATTACCCTGTCCTAATATTTTTACAGGCGGACATAATTTTCACGGACCCTATGAATTTATTCCTGTTCCTTCAATGATAAAAGCAGTGGAAGTGATAGTGAATATAGCCAGATTGTCGATAGAACAATAGTTTTCAGCACCTTATAAGTTATGGATATGTTGTCTTCTTTTATGAAATATATCAGAGAAAAAGAGCTTTTTAATCCTGAGCAAAAAATATTATTAGCTGTTAGCGGGGGAGTAGACAGCATGGTTCTTTTACATTTATTTGAAAAATCAGAATATAGATATGGTGTTGTTCATTGCAATTTTCAACTTCGGGGAGAAGATTCCGGAAAAGACGAAGAGCTTGTACGAAAGCATATTTTAGTACATGGCACAGAGTCTTTTTTTACCAAATTTGACACCCGTGAATTTGCAAGGATTCATGGAATTTCGATAGAAATGGCAGCCAGAAAATTGCGTTACGATTATTTTGAAAAAGTCAGGAAAGAAAATAATTATGATTTAATTGCAACTGCGCATCATCAGGATGACCTGACTGAAACCTTTTTTCTCAATTTGTCAAGAAAAACAGGAATAAAGGGATTAACAGGAATAAAAGAAAAATCACAAAAAATTATCCGTCCCTTACTTTTTGCAGGAAGGAGGGAAATTGAGCTTTATGCCGAAAATAATTATATTGAACATAGAGAAGATTCTACCAATAAGGAGTTAATTTATCAGCGTAATTTTATCAGGCATAAGATAGTTCCGCTGTTTATGGAGTTAAACCCGGCTTTCAGAAACAATTTTGCAGACACGGTAATTAATCTTCGGGCAGCAGAAGAAGTATATAATTACACTATTGACACAGAGTGTAAAAAAATAGTAAGTGAGATCGATGAAATAGTTGCGATTAATATACCTGCACTGCTTTTATCACCATTTCCCGGAATAGTACTTTACGAAATACTTTCAAATTATAATTTCAATCCTGCTCTGATAAAGCAGGTATTTGCAGGATTAGAGGCAGAACCCGGCAAAAAATATTACTCAGCAACCCACAGACTTTTAAAAGACAGGGAGGAGCTATTTATAACAGCACTTTCAAAAGAGGAGGATCAGATTTTCTATATTGAAGAAGGTGATATAGAGATATTTGTTCCATATAACCTCTCTATTGAAAAGTTAAGTATTTTAAATTTTGAAATGATCAAAGATCCTTTTGTGGCATCTCTTGATTTTGAAAAACTTGATTTTCCTCTACTGATAAGAAAATGGAAACAGGGAGATTACTTTCGGCCGTTAGGTATGAAAGGGTTTAAAAAGGTAAGCGATTTTTTTATTGATGAAAAGATTCCGTTACACAAGAAAGAAGAGGCCTGGATATTGTGTTGCGGACCTAAAATAGTCTGGATAATGGGTTACAGAATTGACGACAGATTTAAAATAACTCCCGGGACAAAATTTGTTTTAAAAATAGATATCAAAAGCAGTTAAATTTTTAAAGTCTGTTATTTACCCTTTCTCCAGCGCCTGGCAGTTGTATTTATGGGATATACGGTCTGGCTGACCATCTTAACATCTTCGATTGAATAAAATGCTTTAGGATTTGTTGCTTTAACAATATTTTCAACTTTTTGGATCTCAGATCGTTTAATGATACTGTAAATTATACTTACATTTTCATTACTCCCTTTAGCTTCATGATATGTGATTCCATATCCGGCATTTTTCAGGTTGTTAATAAGCTCATTGGCATTCATACGGGTTATAATCTGTATCTTCACGACACCAAGTGCAAGCCTTTCTTCAATCAGCAATCCGATATAGTTACCGGTTGCAAATCCGGCTCCATATGCAATATAACAAACCCAGTTATCAAGATTTTCAAAAATTTTAGAAATAGCCAACAGCCATATCAGTATTTCAAAAAAACCAAGTAAAGGTGCCCATATTCTTTGACCCTTGGAAACCATTACAATTCTTATTGTGCCTATTGTCACATCCATAATCCTGGAGATGAATATCAGCAAAGGCAACAATATAAATGTAAACAGGGTACTGTCATAAATTGAATTAATAATAACCATTTTCTTATATTTTAAAATTCCGAAGTAAAATGAAATTTAATATCTTTAAACTCCTCACGTGCTATTTGCAACATAAAAGCTGAATCAGGCATAAAAACATCACGGTCTTTTTTATCTTTTGCCATTTTTTGATATTTCCTTTTTTTAAACTCATTGAGTTCCTTTTTATTATCTGATTCTATCCAGCATGCTTTATATAGTTGAATAGGTTCAAATCTGCATTTTGCACCATATTCATGTTCAAGTCTGAATTGGATCACCTCAAATTGCAGCTGCCCCACGGTACCAATTATTTTCCGGCCATTAAACTGACTAATAAAAAGCTGAGCAACACCTTCATCCATCAGTTGGTCGATCCCTTTGTTCAGCTGTTTGTATTTCATCGGGTCTCCATTTTCAATATATTTAAAAAGTTCCGGAGAAAAAGAGGGCAGTCCTTTAAAATGAATGTTTTCGCCTTCAGTTACAGAATCACCGATTATAAAACTCCCATTGTCGGTAAACCCAATGATATCTCCGGGATAAGCCTCTTCGATCACCTCTTTTTGTTCTGCCATAAATGCAATAGGGCTTGAAATTCTGATATTTTTGCCCGGGCGAACATTAAAATAAAATTTATTACGTTTAAATTTACCGGAACAGACCTTCAAAAAAGCTATTCTGCTCCGATGATTGGGATCAATATTTGCATGAATTTTAAAAATAAATCCGGAAAACTTTTCCTCTTCAGGATTAACAATACGCTCAATTGCTTTTGAAGGTTGAGGTGAAGGAGCAATTTTTAAAAAAATATCAAGCAATTCTTCTACACCAAAATTATAGAGTGCACTTCCATAAAAAACAGGAGCCAACTCTCCTTTAAGGTATTCATTTCTATTAAAGTGAGGATATACAGCTTCAATCAGATCAAGCTCTTCGCGAAGTTTATTCGCATCATTGCCAATATAATCGGAAAGACTTTCATTATCAATGTCCTGAAAGAGAACTCCTTTTGTAATCACCTGAGTATCAGGATTAAACAATTTAAGATTTTGACTAAAAATATTATAAACGCCTTTAAAGCCGGGTCCGTTATTTATTGGCCAGCTAAGGGGTCTTACTCTGATTTTTAATTGATTTTCAATTTCATCAAGTAATACAAAAGGATCATGTGATGGCCGGTCCAATTTATTAATAAATACAATAACAGGTGTTTTTCTCATTCTGCAAACATCCATCAGCTTTTCAGTTTGAGGTTCAACACCTTTTGCAGCATCAATTACAATAATAACACTATCGACCGCTGTTAAAGTTCTGAAGGTATCTTCCTGAAAATCCTGATGTCCGGGTGTATCGAGAATATTAATTTTATAACCGTTAAATTCAAAACCCATAACTGAAGTTGCAACTGATATTCCACGCTGCCGTTCTATTTCCATAAAATCCGAAGTTGCAGTTTTTTTTATTTTATTACTTTTTACAGCACCTGCAACACGAATAGCTCCACCAAATAACAGTAATTTTTCTGTCAATGTGGTTTTCCCCGCATCAGGGTGACTTACAATTCCAAATGTACGGCGGCGTTTTATCTCCTCAACAAAATTCATTTTCATTAACCATTTTTGAAGGCTGCAAAATTATAAAAGAAGTTGAAAGAATTTAATTATTCAAAAAAAATCAAAACCAATCTTGTCTTATAATTGATATTATGTTAAATAATATTATTGTAAAAAAAGGAGAGTTTAAGCCCCCCTTTTTATAAATTTCATTGATCCAGCTTTTCAAGCATCTTATTATAGTTGTCCATATCTTTCAACCTGTAATATAAATTTTTAAGCGACTCCATTGTCATTTTATCGGTTGCATCCAGCTCATGACATTTTTCCATATACGGAAGTGATTTTTTAAACCATTCATCAGCTTTGGCCAGCTCTGCCTGGTATCTTGTATTATCGCTTGTCGGAATGGTATTGGCTACATCTATCTGTTTGACTCCTTCATTATAGTAAAGTGCACCAAGGTTATAATAAGCATTAAAAAATTCTTTATCTGAATTTATGGCCTTTGTATAAGAGGTAACTGCATTGTCCATCTGATCAATCTTCTCATATAGTGTTCCCTGTGCAAAATGGAAAGTTGCATTGTCAGGATCTTGTTTAATTGCCATATCCAAATATTTCATGGCATCTTCGGTCTTTTTTAAATCGAGGTAAAGCTGAATCATGCTGGTGAGTATAACATTATCGTTGGGATATTTTTCAAAGCCTTCCTGCAGTGCTCCAAGGGCCCCTACCGTATCTTTGTTCATTTGATAAGCGGTTGCAATAAGACCGTAAGTTTTAGCACCTCCATACTCATATTTAGCTGATTCTTTATAGTAATTAATTGCTTTAGCGTAGTTTTCGGCATTATATGCAGCAAGCCCTGCATTATACAGAATTACTGTATCAATAGCATTTGGATTATCTTCCTTTACTAAGTCAAGTGACTGAATATCAAGAATTTGCTCAAACGATGTTAAAGCTTTTGCATAATTTGCATCATTAAATGCTTTAACAGCCTGATTTGTCAGATCATTTGTAAGTAATGTTAATTTTACTTTAAGGCTATTGTTGGATCTTCCTTTATCGTCCAGCTCCAAAGCTTTCTTATAAGAGTTGAATGCTTCGGTAAGGGGTTCATCAGACAGCTTTTGAATTTTTTCATCTTCCGACTGAAAAATAGCCTGGAATATTTCACCTCTTATCTCCCAGGTACGTGGCCAGTTCAACACTTTATCGGCATTTTCATTACCGGGATCAATTGCTTCATTTATTGTATTAAATGCCTGTTCTAATTTGCCGGAATCTTTAAGCGTTTGAGAGCTGGTGACTTTTGCCCGGGGTGAACATCCTGCAAAAATGATAAGCACTAAGTTTAAAAGAAAAATTATTTTTCTCATATTGATTTAAATTTAATTTTAATTTGATACAAAAATATCACGAAATAAATATAATTCAAATTTCAACAATAATTATTCAATTATTTATTATTATTCTAATTTATTTTATTCATTATCATTAATATATCCATCTGTTTTTTGCCTATTCATCCGGTTCTTGGTTACCGGTAATTTCGTCTGTTTCTTCCTCATCATCTGCCTCATTTATAATTCTGGCTACAGAAGCAATACTGTCTTCTTCTTTCAGATTAATCAGTTTTACTCCCTGTGTGGCACGACCAAGCAAGGATATGGTATTAACAGCAAGTCTGATTGTAAGCCCCTGCTGGGTAATAATCATCAGATCATCCTCATCAGTTACACTTTTCATTGCTATTAATGCGCCTGTCTTTTGAGTTATATTAATTGTTTTTACTCCTTTGCCTCCTCTGTTTGTTATTCGATAATCGTCTAACAATGACCGCTTTCCGTAACCATTTTCAGAAATTACCAGAATCTCCTCATTTCCGTTGTTAAGACATACCATTCCAATTACTTCATCATTTTCATCAGCTAGTTTTATTCCCCTGACCCCTGATGCCGTACGCCCCATTCCACGAACTTTAGATTCATTGAATCTGATTGCCTTGCCTGAGCGTACTGCAAGCAAAACTTCATTTGAACCATCAGTAAGCCGTGCTTCAAGCAATTTATCCCCTTCCCTGATGGTTATGGCATTCACTCCGTTTTGTCTTGGTCTGGAGTAAGCTTCAAGTTTGGTCTTTTTAATAATTCCCTTACGGGTAGCAAGTAAGATATAATGATTATTTATAAATTCATCATCAGACAGGGTACTGACTCTCAGGAATGCCAGAATCTGGTCATCCGGTGCAATACTTAAAATATTTTGAACAGCTCTTCCTTTTGAAGTGCGTGTTCCTTCAGGTATCTGATATACTTTAAGCCAATAGCATTTACCCTGCTCAGTGAAAAGGAGAAGTGTGTTATGCATTGATGCGATGAATATCTGTTCCAGGAAATCCTCATCACGTGTATTACTGCCTTTTGAACCAACCCCTCCCCTTCCCTGTGTCCGGAAATCACTGAGAGGTGTACGTTTTATATATCCAAGATGAGAAATAGTTATTACCATTGGTTCGTCCGCATAAAAATCTTCCGGATTAAACTCTTCGGCATTGGGAACTATTTCGGTGCGCCGTTCGTCCCCGAATTTTGTCTTAATGTCGGTTAGTTCATCCTTAATAATTGACATTCTTAATGACCTGTCAGATAAAATATTTTTCAGATATTCTATCTGCTTCATCAACTCTTCATATTCACTATGCAGCTTATCCTGCTCTAATCCGGTCAGCTGTCTGAGCCTCATATCTACAATTGCTCTTGCCTGGATCTCCGACAATTCAAACCGGGCAATCAATCTTTCACGTGCTTCGTCGGGTGTTGTTGAAGACCTTATAATCGCAATCACTTCATCTATATTATCGGATGCAATAATAAGTCCTCTTAAAATCTCCGCACGATTTTCTGCCTGATCAAGTTCATATTGTGATCTGCGGGTAACCACTTCATGCCTGTGATCTACAAAGTATCTAATTAAGTCTTTCAGATTCAACATTTTAGGCCTGCCATTTACTAATGCAATATTATTCACATTAAATGTAGCCTGCAGAGAAGTATATTTATATAGCTGGTTTAGCACCACATTGCTCACCGCATCCCTTTTTATTTCATACACAACACGCATTCCATCCCTGCCCGATTCATCATTCACATTTGAGATACCTTCAATTTTTTTATTATTAACTAATTCTGCTGTCTTCTGGATCATTTCAGCCCTATTTACCATATAAGGAATTTCGGAGACAACAATTTTTTCCCTGTTTTTTTCAGTTTCAATAAATGCTTTGCCTCTCATGACTATTCTGCCCCTTCCTGTTTCATAAGCTTCTTTTACACCCTGATAGCCATAAATAATTCCGCCGGTCGGAAAATCAGGAGCTTTGATAATATTTATCAATGCTTGAATGTCAATGTCATTATTATCTATATAGGCAATTATAGCATCAATTGAGTCAGACAAATTATGCGGAGGCATATTTGTTGCCATTCCAACTGCAATGCCGGATGATCCGTTTATAAGTAATTGGGGTATTAATGTGGGCAATACGGTAGGTTCGGAAAGTGATTCATCGAAATTCGGCTGAAAATCGACTGTGTTTTTATTAAGGTCGGCCAATGTTGCTTCGGCAATTTTTGTCATTCTGGCTTCTGTATACCTCATTGCTGCAGGACTATCTCCATCGATTGATCCAAAGTTTCCCTGACCGTCAATTAACGGATATCGTAAAGACCATGGTTGTGCCATCCTGACCATTGTAAAATACACGGAAGAGTCGCCATGAGGATGATATTTTCCCAATACCTCACCAACAATTCTGGCTGATTTTTTATATGGACGCGAAGATGAAATTCCCAGTTCACTCATTCCAAACAAAACACGACGGTGCACAGGTTTAAAACCATCACGGACATCGGGCAAAGCTCTTGAAACAATCACTGACATCGAGTAATCGATATATGCCGATTTCATCTGTTCCTCAATATTTATTCTAACTATTTTTTCTCCTTCACTCATTCTGATTCTTCTTTTAAATAACACACAAAAATAGTAAAATCATCTGTCAAAAGGGCACCTTCCGGTTTTAAATTAATATTCGGCATGATTAAGATATTAACAATTTAACCATTCATTTCCAGGGCAAACATTAATATATTTAATAACTTCCATATCAATTCTTAAATTTAGCAGTTATTTACTTAACTTCGTGTTTCAACTTTTAGGAACAATTTTTGTTAGATTAAAAAAAGAAAAATTTATAAATATGGATTCTCAGTTTTCACCAAGAATAAAAGACATAATCGGCTATAGCCGGGAAGAGGCGATCAGGCTGGGGAATGATTATATCGGGCAGGAGCATTTGTTTCTTGGTATATTGCGTGATGGAGAAGGGATTGCTACTGAAATCATGGAAAATTTGGGTGTCGACCTTATTGAAATCAAAACTCTTTTAGAGCGAAAAATAAGGACAGATAAGCCAATTAACAACAAGGCTGACATAATGATGTTAAAATCGACCGAAAAAACTCTTAAACTCGTATATCTTGAAGCACGTTATTTTAAAAGTCAGGTTGTAAACAGCGGTCATCTTCTGCTTGCTATATTGAAAGACAATGACAATGTTGTAACCCGGCTTTTGGTAGAATTTGGAGTTAACTATTATATAGTCAAAGCTCAGCTTAAAGATTATAAAAATATTGAAGCAAGATCAGATTTTCCTGATAGTGAAGACGATGAACCAATCGGTTCATCAAGATCCTCCGGCAGGCAAAGCTCAAGGAAAAATCCCGGTTCCAAGTCCGAAACTCCCGTACTTGACAACTTTGGTATTGATATTACCAAGCTTGCCGAAGAAGGGAACCTTGATCCGATCGTTGGAAGGGAAAAAGAGATTGAAAGATTAGCTCAAATATTAAGTCGAAGAAAAAAGAACAACCCGATCCTTATCGGCGAGCCGGGAGTAGGAAAGTCAGCTATTGCTGAAGGGCTTGCATTGCGGATTGTTGGAAAAAAGATTTCAAGAATACTCTTTGACAAACGGGTTGTAAGTCTTGATATAGCTTCAATTGTTGCCGGCACAAAGTACAGAGGACAGTTTGAGGAGCGAATGAAAGCCATTTTAAATGAATTGACAAAAGTCAATAATGTAATACTGTTTATTGATGAAATTCATACAATAGTGGGTGCCGGCGGAGCTACCGGTTCACTTGATGCTGCAAATATGTTAAAACCGGCTCTTGCCAGGGGCGATATACAGTGCATAGGGGCAACTACTTTGGACGAATACAGGCAACATATTGAAAAAGACGGTGCTCTCGAACGCCGGTTTCAGAAAATTATGGTTGATCCTACTTCAATAGATGAAACTATTGAAATTTTAAATAATATAAAAGGACGTTATGAAGATCACCATAATGTAATATACACACCTCCTGCCATAGATGCATGTGTTAAGCTCACGGCACGGTATATTTCAGACAGGTATCTTCCGGATAAAGCTATTGATGCACTTGATGAAGCAGGATCAAGAGTGCATATTGCTAACATTAATGTACCTGACAAAATATTAAAACTTGAAGAAAAAATAGAACAAATTAAAGAGGATAAGATAACAGCTGTAAAAAGCCAGAACTTTGAGCTTGCCGCAAGTTTCAGGGATAAAGAAAAAAATCTTTTGCAACTTCTTGAAACTGAAAAAGAAGAGTGGGAAAAGGAGCTTGTCAGGCACAGGGAGGAAGTTGATGAAGATAAAGTGGCAGAGGTTGTAGCCATGATGTCGGGGGTACCTGTTCAAAGGATTGCCCAAACGGAAGGCAGACGACTTATGAATATGGAAAAGGACCTGAAAGCTAAAATAGTCGGACAGGATGAAGCAATTCAAAAAATAGTTAAAGCAATACAAAGAAACCGTGCCGGACTTAAAGATCCAAACCGGCCGATAGGGTCATTTATTTTTCTTGGTCCTACGGGAGTTGGGAAAACCCAATTAGCTAAAGTACTGGCTAATTACCTGTTCGATAGTTTTGAAGCATTAGTCAGGGTAGATATGAGTGAATATATTGAAAAATTTTCAGTTTCAAGACTGGTTGGTGCCCCTCCGGGATATGTCGGATATGAAGAAGGCGGACAATTAACCGAAAAGATCAGAAGGAAGCCATACTCTGTTGTACTGCTTGATGAAATGGAAAAAGCTCACCCTGATGTATTTCACTTATTACTTCAGGTTTTGGACGAAGGACATCTGACTGACAGCCTTGGAAGGAGTGTAGATTTTAAAAATACAATAATCATAATGACCTCCAATATAGGTTCAAGACAGCTTAAAGATTTTGGCAGGGGTGTTGGGTTTGCAATTAATAAAGGAGATGAACAGGGAAATGAGCATGCAAAATATATTATCCAAAAGGCTCTTAAAAAAGCTTTTGCCCCTGAATTTTTAAATAGAATTGATGATGTTCTTACTTTTAATCAGCTTAGTAAAAATGATATATATCAGATTATAGACATTGAGTTAAAGGATTTGTATGACAGGGTTGCAGCATTAAACTATAAGCTGAAAATATCTCCTGCTGCAAAAGACTTTCTTGCTGAAAAAGGTTATGACCCACAATTTGGTGCTCGTCCGTTAAAAAGAGCCATCCAAAAATATCTTGAAGATGAAATGGCGGAGATTATTATAAAAGCCTCCATTGCTGAAGGTGACACAATTTCGGTAGGCATGGATAAAAAAAGTGAAAAACTGATGATTAGAGTATTATCCTCAAAAAAGGAGGTTAAGAAAACTTGATTAATTTTGATATTTTAATATAAATATACAAATATCATCAGCCTGGGGGATTTCGCCTTTAAATTCCTCTAACTTTTTTTCAATGTCCATTACTAAGTTTTGTGGACTTGATAAGCTGTCGGGAGATAATTTATGCAGATACTCCTTCAGCCTGTTTATTCCAAATTGTTTTTTTTCTCTATTTTCAAGATTTGTAACACCATCAGTATACATAACAATGATATCATTCTTTTCCAATTGAAAAGTTGTATCTTCATACCCTTTATCATAATATAGTCCCAAAGGTAATCCGTGAGTAGAATTAAGCTCTTCAACGGTACCATTCGCTTTTAAGATAAACGTTGTTGTATGGGCAGCATTACAATAGTTAAGCATCCCGGTTTTTATATTCAAAACCCCAATGAATAAAGTTAGAAAAAATTGATGTTGGCTACTTGTACATAAATCTTTGTTAGCTTTTTTCACTATAGTTTTAGCTCTTCTGTAAGAAGCATTTTGTTTAAGGCTTGCCTGTGCAATGCTCATAAAAAGCGCAGCAGGTACCCCTGTACCTGAGACATCCCCGATTGTAAAGACAAGAGTATTATTCTCAATAAAAAAGTAATCAAAAAAATCACCGCCAACACTCCCGGCAGGCTTATAAATTGCGTAGAGATTGATATTTTTGTGTTTATTAATATCCGAAAAATTATTTTTGATGAAGCTTTGTTGTATCTCCGATGCCTGGGCCATATCCTGTTGGTGCCTGTAACTTTTCTGCATCTCAAGTTCCTGTTCTGCTTTATATTTATTAAACCATGATTTAAGAAAGCTTAAACTTTCAGAAACCTGTTTTATTTCGTTTTTAGTTTCAGGGTAGCGGTAATTATCAGGCCTGCTAAATTTATTAAGTTGTGTGGTTACTAAACTGAGTGGTTCTATAAGCTTTGTAGAGATGAAAGTGATTATCCGGTAAATAACAATAATTCCCAGAAGAGCAAACAAAATCATGACAAAGGTTCGAAAATATAGTTCACTGAAAAGATCTTTATAAGGCATAACAAAAAACAACATCCAATAATCCTGATTGATGGGAGTATAGTATACCTGGCACTTTTTAAAATTAAACATCTCGGGATGTGCAATAAACGAGCCACTGGCTTCATGGGTAAGAATATTATGCAAATCTACTTTGGTGGTATCAACTAATCCTTCGGGTAGTTTATACATATTTCTTTTCAATATCCACTCTTTTTTGGGATGAGAAATAAAATCACCATTTCTATTTGTAATAAAGACATAGCCTCTTTTTTTAATGGTTATATTATTAATTCTGTTGTTAAGCTCCAATAACGATAATTCAGATACAATTTGTCCACAATAAATATCCTTTCCATTTTGTGAAGGTAATTTTACCGGACAATAAAATGACACCAGTAATTTTCCGGATCGTTCACACCTGTACGGATTTGTCCATCCCTGATCTCTCCGGTTATAAATTAATTTAACAACTTCTTTATCAATATGGCAGCCAAAATTATCCTCTTCATTTTCATGATATATAAAACTATTGTCCTCTCTTCTTATGAAAAAAAAATTCTGTTCGTTTTGTACTGAATCTATTCTGACATAAACAGCATTCAGGAACGGATATTGGCTCATTACCATATTAAGCAGTCTTTCAGCATCATTATGCTGATTATAATAATAAATCTGAGAAGCAATATTTAAAGAGACTTCCTGAGTTGTATAAATATCTTTGCTTACTTCGATATTTACACGTGAGCTAAGATTAATCGCCCTGTTTTCGATATTTTCACGCAAAAGCCTGAGACTATAAAAAAATAGTAATAAAATAAATATTATGAATACTATTATTACCGCTGTAGATACATATATTTTCAGCCTGTAAGCAATGGATCTGTTAAACATTATTTACAATCAGTCATTCTGACTAACAAGTTACGCAATAATTTTTAGAAAAATGCAAAAGTAAATTGAATAATATCAGTATTATGTATTCATTGCACCACAAACCTGAATTACCTGCCCACTAACATAAGAAGATAGATCTGAAGCCAGGAAGAGGGCAACACCGGCAACCTCCTCGGGCGATCCACCTCTTTTCAGGGGAATTGAAGCTTCCCATATTTTTCTCTCATTTTCAGGTATTTTAGCAGTCATATCCGTAATTATAAATCCCGGGGCAATAGCATTTGATCTGATGCCCCTTGATCCAAGTTCACGTGCAACCGACTTTGTAAATCCAATAATTCCGGCTTTGGAAGCAGAATAATTTGCCTGTCCTGCATTACCGGCAACTCCAACAACCGAACTCATATTTATAATAGAACCGGAGCGTTGTTTTAACATTACTTTTTGTATAGCCCTGGTAAAATTAAACACCGATTTTAAATTTACATTTATTACAGCATCCCACTGCTCTTCTGTCATTCGCATTAAAAGTGTATCTTTTGTGATTCCCGCATTATTCACTAATATATCAATCTGCCCAAATTCTTCAACTATTGTATCTACAATACTGTTTGTTTCAGCAAATTTGGATGCATCCGAAGCATAGCCTTTAGCTTTTATTCCAAAGCTACTCAGCTCGTTTACCGTAGCTTTCATAATTTCATCATCATAAAGATCAGTAAATGCAATATTGCACCCTTCAGATGCAAATTTAACAGCTATTGCTTTCCCGATTCCACGTGATGCTCCGGTAATAACTGCTGTTCTTCCTTCTAATAACTTCATT
>CAZLZJ010000026.1:0-2136 GCA_964563975.1 uncultured Prolixibacteraceae bacterium | reverse complement strand
AATTAATTAAAAAGATAACTGCCTAATTTGGAAAGCACCTCCCCTGCCCTTCCGCATAAATACAGATCGGTAATACTATTTGTAAATAAAGTTTCTTCAGGATTGATCTCAATTATCAAAGCTCCATTTTGCTTGGCAGTGCGCGGAATAAAAGAAGCAGGTGTTACTTCGCCTGTTGATCCTATGATAATACAAGCTTTTGCTTTTTCCGCATCAGCGAAGGAGTACTTATAGGCTTCTCCCGGTATTCCTTCGCCAAAGAAAATAAAATCGGGTTTTAATATTTTTCTGTCATATTCACAACGAGGGGGAATATTATTAAAGTCAATTTCAGACGAATCATAAATAGCTCCACATTTAAGACATTTCAATTTTTTTGCATTTCCATGGAACTCTCTGACAATTTTGCTGCCGGCTTCATAATGTAAATTATCAATATTTTGTGTTATAATAGATTTTAAAAGTCCCCTGCCCTCCATTTCAGCCAACACAATATGAGCGTTATTTGGTTTTGCGTCAGAAAAAAAATCATAAAAAATATTTCTGATATCTATCCAGCACTTTTCAGAATTATCAAGGTAATAGCCCAATTCCAAAATCTTGGGATCATACTTATTCCATAAACCATGCTTTCCACGAAACGGAGGTATGCCGCTTTCCACGGAAATACCTGCACCCGTAAATGCAAATGTAAATTCCGATTGTTTTAAAATTTCAGCAGCTTCTTTAATCAAAGTATCCATATATGTTACTAAATCACTATTAATGTATGACTTAAAAATAAATAAAATAATTGATATATCTTTGCAATCAGGAGGGATAAATGTGATTGAACAATCAACGATATGTGCAATTTCAACATCACCCGGAACAGGCGCCATTGCTTTGGTGCGCCTTTCAGGGCCGAAAGCCGTAAGCATAGCAGAAAAATCATTTGTAAGTCTTGCCGGCAAGCAGTTAAGCGACATTCTTCCAAACAAAGCGCATTATGGCCAATTTATCCATGATGGAGACATTATTGACGAAGTAGTTGTAACTACCTTCAGGGCCCCGCATTCATACACCGGTGAAGATACAGTAGAGATTTCATGTCATGGCTCACTGTTTATACAGCAGAAAATAGTTGAGATATTGATTGACCGGGGAGCCAGATTAGCTAAGCCCGGTGAGTTTACTCAGCGTGCATTTTTAAATGGCAAAATGGACCTTTCGCAGGCAGAGGCTGTTGCCGATTTGATTGCATCATCAAACACAGCGTCACACAGATTAGCTATTAAACAAATGAGAGGAGGCTTTTCAGCAGAAATTGAGAAATTGCGAAAACAACTGCTCCACTTTACCGCAATGGTTGAACTGGAACTGGATTTTGCTGAAGAAGATGTAGAATTTGCCGATCGCCGGGAATTGAAAAAACTTGCTGAAAAGACAGAAGCACTGATTAATAAACTAAAAAACTCTTTTAAACTTGGAAATGCAATTAAAAATGGCATTCCGGTTGCAATTATAGGAGAAACAAATGTAGGTAAGTCAACATTACTGAATGCCCTCTTAAATGAAGATAAGGCTATTGTTTCAGACATTCACGGCACAACGCGCGATATAATTGAGGATGTTGTTAATATTCATGGAACAGCTTTTCGTTTTTTTGATACAGCAGGATTGCGGGAAACAAAAGATCATATTGAATCTTTGGGAATTGAACGTACATATCACAAGTTGAGTGAAGCAACGGTTGTTTTACTTGTTGTGGATACTCAAAATCCATTCTCTCTTATTTTAAACCGTATTGATAAAATAAGAAAAAGGATTACCCACGGACAGCAGCTGATCATTGTGGCCAATAAAACGGATATTGGAAATGAAGAGACCAAAATGCAGCTTAAACATATTAATTTAAAAGAAAATGAGCGGTTAATATTTATTGTCGCCAAAGAAAAGGAAAACCTTGACGGACTGATTGAAATGATGTCCTGTATCGTAAATACCGACGACCTTTACAAAGAGGATGTAATTGTAACCAATGTCAGGCATTATGAAGTATTAAAAAATGCACATGAGTCTATTCTGCGTGTTCTAAAAAGCCTTGACACCGGCATAACAGGCGATTTTTTATCACAGGATATCCGCGAATGCCTT
>CAZLZJ010000025.1:0-30086 GCA_964563975.1 uncultured Prolixibacteraceae bacterium | reverse complement strand
TTTTTATTTATAAATATTTTTGGTAAAATATGATATTTTTCTCCTTTTAAAGATTGATGAATTTTCAGAAGGATTTTCCATTTAACTTTATTTTAATATTTTTATGAAAAATTATCATTTTTCAAATTTTGTAAAACAAATCACCGCTGTTACAGTTTATAATAAAAAATAATAAAAATGAAGATTATAAAAGTTAAAGAGGAACAAATAGTTGACACTCCGCATAAGGTGGATGTAAGAAAGTTGTATGACTATGATAATGCACAGGTGATGCATATTACTTTACAGGCCGGAGAGTCTTTAAAACCGCATATTACTCCGGTAGATGTGGCTTTTTATATTTTAGAAGGAGTTGCTGATGTAAGAGTTGGTGATGAAACAATATCCGTTGAAAAGGACAGCCTTGTTGAAAGTCCGAAAAGAATTGTTCATTGTCTTTCTAACAGCTCAGGATCTGTTACACGGATTTTAGTTATAAAAGCGCCAAAGCAAAAAGAGAGTACCAACTTGTTTAATTGAATGTTGCCCAAAAATTTGCATTGTGATCAAAAGTTCATATTTTTAATCGTGATATAAATTTATGTACATACTAAAAGTTTGAGTATGGGATTAGTTGAACTTAAGAGGGTTTCAAAAACTTATTTGATGGGTGAGGTTGCAGTCAGGGCATTGAAAGATGTTAAGCTTGAAATAGCTGAGCAGACCTTTGTCTCTTTTGTAGGGCCATCGGGGAGTGGCAAAACAACTTTACTGAATCTTATCGGTTGCTTGGATAAGCCTACTTCAGGTGAAATTTTAATTAATAAAACTGTTATTAATCACTTTACTAATAAGGAAGCTGCTATCTTCAGGGGGAATCATCTGGGGTTTATCTTTCAAAATTTCAATCTGCTCTCGGTGCTTACTGCTTACGAAAATATTGAATATCCTTTGGTAATGGTACAAAACATTCCTGAAAAGCAGCGTCGTGAGAAAGTGCTACATTACTTAGATGCTGTTGGAATGACTGATCAGAAAGATAAATATCCTTCACAGCTTTCAGGAGGGCAAAAACAGAGAGTTGCCGTGGCAAGAGCGTTGATTACCGATCCGGGACTAGTCCTTGCTGATGAGCCAACAGCAAATCTTGACCATATTTCTGCGTTAAAAGTGATTGAATTGATGAGAAAAATGCAGAGAGAACTTAAAACTACTTTTGTTTTTTCTACTCATGATCCGAAAATTGTTAAAGAAGCAGAGATAGTTTATTCGCTTGAGGATGGCAGGATTGTGGATAAACATTTGAACTAATATTACTTATGAAGAATATCTTTAAAATAGCTTTTAGAAATTTGCTAAGATATAAACGGCGCTCCCTGATGACCTCTTTGCTTATTGTAATTGGCGTTGTGATGGTAATAGTTTTTTCCGGTGTTTCAGATTCATTTAAGAGTATGATGATCGGATCGATAACAGACTCTATGCTTGGCCATCTGCAGGTGCATAAAAAAGGTTATGTAAGCTCGATTGAGAATATGCCGCTGCATCTTAATATTGATGAAAGAGGTATTAATAATTTGGAAAAATTGTTTAATGAGAACCACGAAATTATAGATGCTTACTCTTATCGTATCAAGTTTAGCGCTATGCTAAGCAATTATGAAGAGACTACTAATATACGCCTGTCAGGTGTATATCCTGAGATGGAGAATGCTGCATGCCCAAGGTTAATGGAGCGCTTTATTGAAGAAGTACCTGATCCTGGCAGGTTTGTTGAGCCGGGAAAAATAATTATTCCTGAAAATATTTCTAAGGGATTGAAATTAAAACCGGGCGATGAGGTTGTGTTGGTGGCTAATAATAAAGATGGATCTGTGAATGGAATAAGCCTTCAGGTTTCTAATACGATGGAGGGGCTGGTCGGACCAACGGGACGCGATGGATTTATACATATCGAGGATGCCAAAGCTCTGCTTAGAATTGAAGAAAATGAAGTCAATGAGATTGCTGTCAGGCTAAAAAAGCCGGACAGGTTAAATAACGCTCAAAAAATTCTTGGCGAGAATCTGAACCGATTTAAAAATAAACAGGATAAGCCTGAATTTGAGCTTCATACCTGGGCTGATTTGTCGCCATTTTCCACAATAGCCACAATTGTCGATATTCTTATCATTACAGTTAAAATTGTGTTAATAGCTATTGTCCTTATAAGTATACTGAATGTTATGATGATGTCAGTTTATGAAAGAGTAAGCGAGATTGGTACCATTTCAGCAATTGGTACTCTTCCTTCAAAAGTGCTGTGGTTGTTTCTGACAGAAGGAGTGTCTCTTGGTGTTATCAGTACTTTTATTGGAAATATCGTTGGTGTTTTAGCACTCTTTATTATTAACCATGCTAAGATTAATTTTTCTTTTGGACGTATGAAAGGTATTATTTTGGAAACATCAGTTTCACCTTTGGAGTTAATTTCCGTTTCATTAATTGTGATAGCTGTTGCTGCAGTCTCAAGCCTTTATCCTGCTGTTAAAGCTTCTAAAATGCAACCAGTTGAGGCATTGAGACATGTATGAACATAATTAAAAAATTGTAAATCCTGAATTGCTCAATGTACAAAACTGCACTTATAACAGTAATAATTCTTCTTTTTTCTTTGTTGCCGAAAGCACAAACTGAAAGTAATGATAATATTGCCTTGCAGATACTCAGAAAGGTTGATGAAAACCTTACCCCTGAATCGTTTGAATCATATCGAAAGCTTATAAACGAAGAGCCTGACGGCAGTAAGAAGGAATTTATTTTTTTTACCGTAAAAAAAGGGCAGGATAAGATGGCTATGTTGTATATTTCTCCTGCAAGTGAAAGAGGCAGGGCTACCCTCAGGTTAGGTGATAATATGTGGTTGTATATCCCTAATGTTGGCAGACCCATTCGTATTACCAGTATGCAATCTGTGACAGGCGGAGTGTTTAATAATTCAGATATTATGAGGCTCGACTACTCAGTTGAGTATACTCCTTCATTACTTGAGCAAAACAAAGATGAATATATTCTTGATTTAAAGGCAAAAACAAGGACTGTAGCTTATGATAAGCTGAAAATGTGGGTTGAAAAAAATAACTCTATGGCAACAAAGGTAGAATGCTATTCAGTTTCGGGTAAACTGATAAAGACTTTGGAGTTTAAGGAGATAAAAAATTTTGGTGATGGTATAATGAGGCCTTCCGTTGTTGAAACAACCAGTCCGCTATATAAAGGTTACCGCTCTGTAATGATCTATTCAGGCATGAAAGCCAGAAAATTGCAGGATGAGGTCTTTACGTTTGAATTTTTATCACGACTTGAAGAGTTACGATGAAACCTTTCAGAACTGTATATCTGTTGTTTCTTTTTGCAATTTTTTCTATTGCGGCAGTTTCTCAGGAATATGACTTTGAAATTCCTGAATCTGCTCCAAAGGGAATTCAGTTTAACGGTAATCTGGATTCAAAATGGGGATTATTGCAAACCAGAAAAAATTCTCCTTTTTATGGAATTCAGTTTTTTGACTCTTCTGATAAAAGTAAATATCTTTCACAATACAGACTTGATTACTATCTTGACGGTAACTATAGTTTTAAGCAAGTTGGCCTTTTTATGAAAGTATATTCACAATACTCAAAAGAAGAGCCTTTGTCTCTGTCATTATATGAACTTTTTGGCAGTCTTAATTTTTCACCACGATTGAGCATGAGCATTGGGAAGCGGCGATTTAACTGGGGTAAGGGATATGCCTTTAATCCTGTTGGTTTTGTAAATGCTGAAAAGGACCCTGAGAACCCTGACCTGGCACTGGCGGGAAAGACATCTCTTTATTTTAATTATAATAAAAGTTTTATGTCACCGGTGTTGCAGAATTTTGCAGCTACTGCAATCCTGCTGCCACCTGAGCCTTTTGTTAATCAAAGGTTTGCACCGGCCGGCCATACAGGTGCGGCATTTAAATTATATTTTTTGCTGAAAGATATTGATATTGATATGATGGCCCTGCTGAATAAGGATAAGCCATCGCGTATTGGAATTGACTTTTCAACTAATTTAAGGGAGAATCTTGAAATTCACGGTGAGTACAGTTATGCTGACGATAAAGTTTATTATATATCAGATAATGAAATTGTACATTATAATAACCGGGGAGGCTCTTTTTTGTTAGGATTCAGATATCTCAACCGGACAAACACTACTTTTATTTTTGAATATTATCATAATAATAAAGGAGTGCAAAAAGATGAATTTGCTGATTTTTTCAGTTATTTAAATAATAGTATAAATAGTTTCAATGATGAAATTATTAAACAGGCAAAACTTGCTGTGCCTGTTATTTCAAGTTCCAAGACAATGATGAGAGACTATCTTTATCTGAAATTGTCACAGCCTGAACCTTTTAACTTGGTTTACAGCTCTGTATCATTTTTCACTATTTACAATCTTGCAGATAACAGTTTTTTACTGTCTCCCCGGATCAGTTATAAGCCATATGAAAATTTTGAATTTTTATTGTGGCCGTTTTTTATGGTTGGCAGTAAAAATTCCGAATATGGATCTAAACCGTTTCGTAAAAAAATGGAAATTTGGTTGAGGTTTTATTTTTAGTGAAAGTTTTTTATGGTGGTAATTAAATTTGGTTATTGTGATGAAGGGTATTAATGTATTTTTAAATCAGCATGTTGCTGATGAATATGATAAATTTTATTTAACCGATTCAGGCAAAAAGATTGATGAAATTGAAAAGAAAATTGTTTCATCTCATTTAAAAGGAGTTGATAAAGGTGATATGCTTGAGCTTGGTTGCGGAACCGGCCATTGGACTGATTTTTTTACTAAGAAAGGATTTAAGGTTTTGGCAATAGATGAGTCGGAGGCAATGATCAGGATTGCAAATTCAAAAAATATTGAGAATGCTTCATTTTTGAAAGCTGATGCTTGTAGTTTGCCATTTTCAGATAATAGCTTTTCGGTCATTGCTGCAATTACAATGTTTGAATTTGTGGAAGATATTGTTGTAGTACTTGATGAAATTGATAGGGTATTAAAGCCTGGAGGTTCCTTAATTGTTGGTTGTTTAAACAGGAATTCCGAATTGGGAAAGAATAAAGAGAGTAACCCCGTTTATAAAAATGCACATTTTTTTTCTCCTGAAGAAATAGAAAACCTTCTAACCGGATTTGGTACGCCATTTATAAATTATGGAGTATACTTTTCTGCTGAATTTGCTATTTTGGATGGGACTGCAAAACAGAATAGTGTTCAACCTTCATTTTTTGCTGCATCAGTTAAAAAAAATAATTTTAATAAATCTCTTTTTTTTACTGATTTTAATGAATAATTTGAACAAAAGTTTGATAAAGGTACTATCTTTGAAAGTAACTAAGTTGCTGAAAGTGTTTGTTTAATTGAAAAAATTTTAAAAAAAATGCCAAAATTAAATGGAACCGGTCCTGAAGGCAAAGGACAGGGAACAGGAAGAGGCCTTGGAAAATGTAAGGAAACACCATTTGAAGAGTTGTTGGAGAAACTTGGAAAAGGTATGGGTAAACGCCGTAAATCGGGAGGTAATAAAGGGCGTGGAAAACGATTACAATATGATAAGTGATGCAAATAACAGTTGAAATAAGCTACTATCCGCTGCTTGACTCATATAATGAACCGGTGGCTGAGTTTTTAAAAGAGATCACTCAAAGTGAAAATATTGCAATTGAGCCTGGAATAATGAGCACTCTTTTGACAGGTCAATATGGTGATGTGATGGAATTGCTTGAAAAAAAGCTGAGATTGCTGATGGAGAAATATCCGTCTGTTTTTACTCTCAAGATTTCCAATTCATGCAATGTATGCAAGTGAAGTATTTACACTTCCCTGATAAAAGTATTTTGTAAGACAATATAAATATTATATTTGCAGGCGTAGGTTTTTCTTTTTGAAAATAAATTCTATTATAATTTAACTTGATTTGATGAGATTATTTTTTAAAAGATACTATGCAGTTGTATTACTTGCTGTTTTTCAATTGTTTAATATATCCTGCTCTAAAAAAATATATCAGGTTCGTTCCTACCCAAATCTTGAAACAAAGTCAGACAAAAATAAATTAAAGAATTTTCTGGAGACAGGATCCGAAAAAAAGGTTAATACTTATAATGTAAGGTCTGATGATATTATTTCTACAGCCCGGGAATACCTGGGAGTGCCTCATTGCTTTGGCGGCACTACTAAAAAATGTATGGATTGTTCAGGTTTACTCGTGACTGCCTTTGGACGATATAATATTAACTTACCTCATAACTCTGAAGATCAAGCAAGATATGGTAAAATAATTGCCGATAAAGGAAAACTCTTAAAGGGAGATTTGGTCTTTTTTATCAAATCATATCGGACAAATCGCTTTATTACACATTCAGGTATTTATATTGGAAGTAATAAATTTATTCATACTTCATCGACTAAAGGAGTTACTATCACATCATTAAGAGATCCGTGGTGGAGAGATAAGTTTATTTTCGGCACCAGGATTTTTTGAATTTACTTAAAATCCTATCATTATAGAATTGACAATTGCGGGATGGTTTTCCGTACTTAAAATTTAATAGTCAGCTTAAGGTTTAGTTTTCTGTTAGTCAGATAATTGGGTACAGCAAACTGATCGCCGTAAATACTTGATACCCAGAAATATGAGATTGTATTATTGATATTTAACAAGTTGAAAACTTCCAGACTGAGCCACATATCATTAATATGGTGTGCCAGCCTGTGTTCAGATTTATTGGCAGGGCTGATAATAACTTTTGAAAGACCGAGGTCAATTCGCCTGTATGGTGGCATTCTGAAAATATTTTGGTGCCTTTCTGAGTGCGGAGGTCCAACCGGTAACCTTGATCCGTAAAAACCAGATAGCTGCATTTTATATGAGGGGTTTCCGGGAAAATAATCCTGAAAAAAAAGACTGAAATTTAACCACTGGTCGGTGGGGCGGGGGATATATCCGTGCCCGTCGCCCTCAATATCCTCTTTAGTTTGCATCAGTGAGAGGCTGGCCCATGATTGCACACCGCTTACAAATTCTCCATTTATATTAAAATCAACTCCTGTTGCATAACCGGTAGATTTTTGCTCAGACAAATAGCGAATCCTTACATTGTCAATATTATATGGAATAAGACGACTCATACTTTTATAATATGCTTCGGCGGTGAACCGAAACGGTCTGTTCCATGCAGTCAGTATATAATCGCTTCCCAAAACTATCTGGTACGAACGCTGGGCTTTTATATCATAATTTATTGTACCGTCACGCTTCTTTAACTCCTTAAAAAATGGTGATTGGTAATATACTCCACCTGAAAGGTTGAATGATATTTTTTCTTTCCATTCGGGAAAATAGCTTAACGAAGCACGGGGGCTGATCAGGAATTCTTTACTGAAATCCCAGTAGTTGAATCTGACGCCTCCCGTAATATAGAGACTTCCGATATTTACCGGAAAGTTCCATGTATCCTGAATGAATCCGGTTATACGGTTTGAGTTTATTTGATTTTTTCCTTTTAATGTATAATAAAGAAGCACCTCTTTGTCGGAGTATGGAATGGAATATCCGGTAGAGTCGCGATAAATCCACTCTTTCATCTTATCTTTAAATGATTCGTGCTGAAACTTTACTCCCCAATTAACAAGGTGATTTTCCGAGTTAAAAGCACCTCTGTGAGAAAAGTTGAATACAGTTGCATCAAGATAGTTTCTTGCATGGTTTATAAAGGTACCGACACCAAGGTTAAGAACACTGTCGCCAAACTCTTCTGTAGACATATTTCTTTCAAGCTGGTTCAGATAATACTGACCCATGATGTCGTAAGTTTCATATTCTGAAGTTATAAATGCTGATGCAATAAATTTAAGGTTAAGGTCAATGTTGGGGTGATAGTTTGCTGACAGTGCTCCCAAGCTGGTTTTAAAATCATCAACTTCTTGTCCGTTGAAATATATCTTTGTATTCATTGGAGTGTCCCATGTTCCAAAAGAAGTTATACGGGTTTGAGGTACAAACTGATACTTGTTACGAGTTATATTCCCTAAAAATGAAATATCAAATTTGTCAGTTAGCCTGTATGTTATATATGTCTGAATATCAATAAAATCAGGATTGTATTCTCCTTTCTCATCAAGCCCGCCAAGCATATACCGGTTAGTTTTATATCGCACTCCGGTAATATGTGCCAGATTTCCTTTTAAAGTAACATCTTCGAAATGGGCAGTTGCACCAAGCAGGCTCATTGATGCAGACCCTCTGAAATAGCTTGGCCTTCTATATTTTATGTCAAGTACAGATGACATTTTATCTCCATATCGGGCATCAAAACCTCCTGCCGAGAAGTCGATTGTTGATATCAGGTCACTATTTATGAAGCTTAATCCTTCTTGCTGGCCGGCTCTTACTAAGAAAGGCCTGTAGATTTCAATATCGTTAACATAAACCATATTTTCGTCGAAGTTACCACCACGAACCGTATACTGGGAGCTTAGCTCGTTATTTGAGGATACGCCCGGAAGAGTTTTCAGAAGAGTTTCTACTCCCCCGGCTGCAGCATCAGGCAATAGATTTAAAAATTTCGGATCAATACGTCTTACTGTTCCGGAATTTTTTTGCATCTCAGTAACTGTTACTTCAGACAGATGAATGTCGGCGGCTTTCATTGTTATATCGCGCCAGATATTCTCTTCAGCAGTTGCATTTATGGTATCTGCTGCTGTTTCATAGCCAATTGATCTGAATATTACGATGATCTCCTTGTCTGCAGGTATGCGAAGCAGGAATTTACCCTCCCTGTTAGAGCTGGTGCCAATGGAGAAGTTTTTCAGGCCTATGTTGACAAGGTCAACAGGGTTTCCATCCTGATCTTTTATGACTCCTCTCAGGGTTGCACTGTTACTCTGAGAATAGAGAGAAGAATTTAAAGCAAGTATAAGTATATATAAGGCAAAGAATCTCTTCATCAATACAAAATTAGCTATTCAATTAACTTAATTTCGGTAAATTAATTGTGCGAGGTTTTTTATTGCTATTTTTTGCCTGACAGATTTTATCGATAAACAGAAAAGGCTTTATATATTCAGCTGGCTTTCCACTTTAACTTTCATGCGAACATTTGTGGTTCCTCCTTTTGACAAGGTGACGTCTACAGGTTTGTTGGTTTCCCACGAACCATTTGTAAAGTCGGGTACATCTATAGAGTTAGAGCGGTTTGCAACAGACCATTCACTTAAAGGCCCGATTACACTCCATAAAGCTGCATCATATACATCCTGGTCAAGCTCTATGCCATTTCTCAGACAGTCAATTAACCTCCAATCCATCAAAAAGTCCATGCCTCCGTGACCACCAACTTTTTTTGCCATTTCGCCGACGAGTTTCACTATTTTCGGAGTATACTGTTCTTCAAGTACTTTCATTTCATCTTTGTCAAACCAGCTGTGTCCTTTTGCAATTCTTCCCGGCAGCGGATATTTTTGTGCAACCCCCTCTGTACCACTCACAAGGTGGATTCTTGAGTAGGGGCGGGGAGTGGTTACATCATGCTGGATCATTATTGTTTTTCCTTTGTTGGTACGCACTAAAGAGGTGTTCATATTACCCCGGTATTTGTCGGAAACGAACTCTTCATAAAACGGATCATCCTTAGCCAGTTTAGCAGCCATTGGCCCCATCTGAAAATCTTTGGTCGACATAGAGGTAAGATATTCCATTTTGTCGCCCCTGTTAATATTCATAATCTGACAGACAGGTCCCAGCCCGTGTGTAGGATAGAGATTGCCGTCTCTTTTAAAACTTTCTTTTAACCTCCACATATCGGAGTACGACTCTTTTGCAAAATTAGGATGGAGCAGATCATGGATATAGGCACCTTCGGCATGCAGCACTTCACCAAAGAATCCCTGTCTTGCCATATTCAGTGTGAGAAGTTCAAAAAAGTCGTAGCAACAATTTTCGAGCATCATACAATGTTTTTTTGTTTTTTCCGATGTTTCAACCAGTTGCCATGACTCTTCAACTGTAAGAGTGGCAGGCACTTCAGTGGCAGCGTGTTTGCCGCACTCCATTGCATAAACCGCCATTGGAGTGTGAAGTATCCATGGTGTTGTGATATATACCAGGTCAATGTCTGGATCTTCGCAGAGCTTTTTCCAGGCATCTTCAGATCCGCCATACTCTTTGGCAGCCGGCAATCCATGTCTGGCAAGAATTTTTTGCCCCCTGCCTATACGCTCCATGTTCTTGTCACATAGTGCTTTAATCTCAACTCCCTCAATGTTTGACATGCGCTCTACAGCACCCGGCCCTCTACTCCCGAGGCCTATAAATCCAATTTTTACAATATCAATCTTTGGGGCGGCATAGCCACACATATTAAATTTCTGCGGATGTGGCGTCATAACCGCTTCTTTAATATTTGCAAGATTTGATATTTCCCCGGTTGATGAGGTTTTCTGATCGCATGCTGCTAATCCTGATGTCATTAGACCGGCACCCGCTGCTCCGGCAATTTGAAAAAATTTTCTCCTGTCTGTCTTCATTTTATGTTACTTTTGATAATGATTATTTTTTTATTGCAAATTAATAAATAAATAGTTGATTTAATCTGATAATAGTTAATAAATTTAATTTCAAAAGATTGGCGCTGTATGGCTTTTTACGGAAACTTTACCGGATTTTGAATTGTAAAAGAGAGGAAATTCATTAAAACTTTTTTATAATTTGACATTATATTTTTTCTATATTCGCTAATCTGTTTTTTTAATTTTACTTATGAAAAAATATTACCTTTCTTTACTTTTGTTGCTGTTTATTGTAAAAGCAAATTCTCAGGAAGAGCTTACAAAAGAGGGCTGGAATTTTGGAGCTTTGCCCTCGGTTGCTTTCGATACTGACCTGGGATTTCAGTACGGGGCTCTTATCAATCTTTATAATTATGGTGATGGCGGCAGGTATCCTGCTTATGATCACTCTCTCTATTTTGAAGTGTCCAGGTTTACCAAAGGAAGCGGAATTAACAGGTTTTATTACGATTCCGACAGGCTGATAAAAGGATTGCAAACATCGGTCGATATAAGCTATTTGTCTGATATGGCATACGACTTTTATGGTTTCAATGGCTTTGATGCCTATGTTAATTCTGACTATATTGATGATCAAAGTTCCCGGTACTTGAGCAGGATGTATTATAAGTATGACCGTAAAATGTTTCGGTTTAAGGTGGATATTCAGGGAAAGTTCTCAGGAGAGCATTTACTGTGGGTAGCAGGCTGCAACCTGTTGAATTTTAGGATTGGAGAGGTTAATATTGATAAACTGAACAAAGGGAAGGAGGGGGATGACCTGCTGCCTGATATTGACGGACTCTATAAAAAATATAGTGATTGGGGCATTATTTCGGAAGAGGAGGCAGATGGAGGGTTCGTGCCCACATTTAAAGCCGGGCTTGTTTACGACAGCCGTGACAATAAGCCTAATCCTATGAAAGGATTATGGAGTGAAGCGGTAATATTAGGATCACCTCAATTTTTAGGAGGAGAGAGCTCTTTTGCTAAATTAAGCTTAACACACAGACAATATTTTACTGTTGTGCCCAATGACCTGTCGCTTGTTTACAGGCTGGGATACCAGACTACAATAGGGGGGAATGTGCCTTTTTATTATCAGACTCAACTGATTACTTCAGTAATGAAAAGATATTTTTCAGAGGGACTTGGAGGTGCTATCTCCCTGCGGGGTATCCGCAGGAACCGGATTGTTGGCGATGGCATATTTTATGGCAATATTGAAACACGATGGAAGTTTGCACGCTTCCGCCTGATTAATAATAATTTTTATTTGGGATTGAACGGCTTTTTTGATTTTGGCCGGGTGACTAAAAAAATAGAGCTTAACCCGGGGTCATCATCAATACCCCGGGAAGAAGTTCATTTTGACAAAGATGCTGAAAAAATGCACTACTCATATGGAGCGGGATTACGCGTAGTAATGAACCAGAATTTTGTGGTTGCGGTAGATTACGGTATGGCAGCCGATAAACGCGATGGCGATTCAGGGCTGTATATTGGCCTCAATTACCTGTTTTAATTCTTTTTGATATATTCAGCAATCCATGTTCCCACTTCTGAAGCTTTATACCCTTTCCCGTCAGCTATATCTTCTGTGACAAATCCTTCAGTCATTGATGCTGCAACGGCATCCCTGATTGCTTTTCCCTCATCCTGAAGATTAAAAGCATATTCGAACATCATTGCAGCTGACAGAATTGTGGCCATGGGATTGGCAATATCCTTTCCTGCAGCTTGCGGATATGAGCCGTGAATAGGCTCAAATACCGATGTATGGATTCCTATTGATGCCGATGGCAACAGGCCAAGCGATCCTGTAATTACACTTGCTTCGTCAGTTAGTATATCTCCAAACATATTTTCGGTGACCATCACATCGAAGTTTTTCGGCCATTGGATTATCTGCATTGCAGCATTGTCAACAAACATATATTCGGTTATTATGTCCGGGTACCCGGGTTCCATCTCCTGAGCTACTTCACGCCATAAGCGCGAGCTTTCCAAAACGTTGGCTTTATCTACAATAGTAAGCTTCTTTCTGCGTTTGCCGGCAAATTCATAAGCCAGTTTTAAAATCCGGACTATCTCTTCACGGGTATATGTATTGGTGTCATAGGCTGTATTGCCATTATCCTTTCTTCCTTTTTCCCCAAAGTAGATACCTCCGGTAAGCTCTCTGATACACATAAAGTCGGCTCCTTCGATCAGCTCTCTCCTGAGGGGTGATTTGTGGAGGAGTGATTGAAAAGTCTGAACCGGCCTTATGTTGGCATAAAGTCCAAGTTTTTTCCTCATAGCCAGCAGTCCCTGTTCCGGCCTGACAGGCGCTTTTGGATTATTGTCGTACTTAGGGTCACCGATGGCCCCGAAAAGAACCGCATCTGAGTTCATACACAAATTGTGTGTCGGCCCGGGATAAGGGTCCCCTGTCTGATCAATAGCCACAGCGCCTGTTAATCCATATTCACAGATAAGTTCATGGTTAAATTTTTCTGCCACTGCTTTTACCGATTTCATAGCCTGTTCAATAATTTCAGGTCCTATCCCGTCACCGGGGAGAATTGCCAGCTTCAGCTTCATTTGAATTTAATTTTATTTATAATTTATAAAACGCTTAAAAGTCCGGAGTTTAGATCATTTTCAATAATGTTAAGCATACGTATGGTAGCTTTGATAGCTGCTGCATTTTGATCCGGATCAAGTCCTTTTGTTTTAAACTCTCTTGAATTTTTCCATGTTATCACGGTTTCAACCAATGCATCACTTTTCCCACCCGGAGGTATTGTAACCATATAATCGACCAGCGTTGGAAATGATTTACCCAATTTTGTATATATTTTTCTGAGAGCTTTTACAAAAGCATCATATTGTCCGTCTCCATCACTTATCTCTGCATATTGCAAACCATCAATTTCAATACTCACATTTGCAACCGGCCGCAATCCCATGGTATGGTTGATAGAGTAATTGATCACTTTGATTTTTTGTTCGATAATATCATTTTGCAAGGCATCTGCAATGATATATGGCAATTCATCAAAGGTAACGGTCTCTTTCTTGTCGCCCAGCTCAATAATCCTTCGGGTAACCTTTTTTAGTGATTCATCATCCAGTTCAATACCCAGCTCCTGGAGATTTTTTTTAATATTAGCCTTTCCTGAAGTTTTTCCAAGGGCATATTGCCTTGTCCTGCCAAAACGTTCAGGAAGGAGATCGTTATAGTAAAGATTATTTTTATTATCTCCGTCAGCATGAATTCCGCTGCATTGTGTAAAAACATACTCACCAATAAGAGGTTTATTTGCAGGAATCCGGATACCCGAAAATGACTCTACCAGCTTGGAGATTTTATTCAGATTGCTTTCGTTCACCTGTGTTGTCATTTTCAGGTGGTCTTTGATTGTGGCTATTACACTGGAGAGAGGTGCGTTTCCTGCTCTTTCTCCCAATCCGTTGACTGTTGTGTGAACACATCTCATCCCTGCCTTTATTGCATGGTATACATTGGCAATAGCCAGATCATAATCATTATGAGGATGATAATCAAACTTCACGTCCGGATAAGTTTCTATCATCTCCTTACAGAAATCGTATGTTTCATCCGGGTTTAATATACCTAATGTGTCGGGTAACATTATCCTGCTGATTTTTTCATTTTTTAACGAAGAGATCATAAAATGTACATAATCTTTTGAATTTCGCATTCCATTAGACCAGTCCTCAAGATATACATTTACCCTTATGCCCATCTTATCGGCATATTCTATAACTTTTTTAATATCATCAATATGCTGTTCAGGAGTTTTTCTTAACTGCTCGGTAATATGTTTCAATGATCCCTTGCATAGCAGGTTGACTACTTTTCCTCCTGCATCGGCTATCCATTGTAATGATACTTTTCCATCAACAAAACCCAAAATTTCAACTTTATCCAGATATCCTTTTTTGGAAGCCCATTGCAAAACTTTCCGGGCCCCTTTGAACTCTCCGGCTGATACTCTTGCCGAGGCGATTTCTATGCGGTCAACTTTTACATCCTCAAGCAATACCTTGGCTACGGTGAGCTTTTCCACATCATTGAAGGAGACGCCTGTGGTCTGCTCCCCGTCGCGCAGGGTGGTATCCATTATCATCAGGTTTTTATTTTTTGTTTTAACTGTTTTGCCTGTCATTTTTATAGTATTTGATTTGACTTCTCGAAGCTTGCTATCTCCTCTTTGAGTGCTGCCAAATAGTCGATGTCGTCGAGCCCGTTTATTAAACAATGTTTTTTATATGGGCTTATTTCGAACGACACCGATTTATTAATGTTCAGAATAGTAAATTTCTGCTCATTCAGATTTACTTCAAATTTTGTTGTGGTATCTTTTTCTATTTCATCGAAAATTTTTTGCAGGAATTTGGGTGAAACTACCACGGGAAGCAAGCCGTTATTGAGCGCATTATTTTTGAAAATATCAGCAAAAAAGCTGGAAACCACCACTCTGAATCCGTAGTCGTATATAGCCCAGGCAGCATGTTCGCGGCTTGATCCGCTTCCGAAATTTTTGCCGGCAATCAATATTTTACCTGAAAACTTCTTTTCATTCAGGGGGAAGCCCGGCTTCAGGCTTCCATCTTTATTATATCGCCAGTCGCGAAAAAGATTGTCGCCAAATCCTTTTCGCTCTGTGGCTTTTAAAAAGCGGGCAGGTATGATCTGGTCAGTATCTACATTTTCTGCCGGTAATGGTACTGCAGAGGAGATTATTGTTGAAAATTTATCGTAAGCCATATTTTGAATATTTAATATTTTATTTATTGCAATTTGGATTTTTCAGGATATAAAAATTGCCTGGGGTCGGTAACCACTCCGGTTAAGGCTGCTGCAGCTGCTGTCAGAGGGCTGGCAAGCAGTGTTCTTGCACCCGGTCCCTGACGGCCTTCGAAATTTCTGTTTGTTGTTGAAACGGCATACTTTCCTTCCGGAACTTTATCATCGTTCATTGCAAGGCATGCCGAGCATCCCGGCTGGCGCAGTTGAAATCCTGCTTTCTCCAAAATGTCTGCAAGTCCCTCTTCACGTATCTGTTTTTCTACTTGCCGGGAGCCGGGAACAAGCCAGGCTATTACCTCAGGCGACTTTTTCTTTCCTTTTACAAAACTTGCAAATGCCCTGAAATCTTCTATTCTCCCATTAGTACAACTACCCAAAAAAACATAATCCACTTTTTTACCTAACATGGCTTCTCCTTCAGAATAACCCATATAGTTCAGCGATTTGATAAAGTTACTTTTATCATTTGCAGTCATATTTTCTGTCGAAGGTATCTTACCGGTTATTCCAATTCCCATTCCGGGATTGGTACCGTAGGTTATCATGGGTTCTATATCTTCGGCATTGAAATTATATTCAGTATCGAACACGGCACCCTCATCTGTTTTTAATTTTTTCCATTTTGCCATTGCTTTATCCCAGTTATTTCCCTTAGGTGCAAACTTCCTGCCTTTAACATAGTTTACAGTAGTCTCATCAGGTGCAATAATTCCTCCTCTGGCGCCACTTTCAATACTCAGGTTACAGAGGGTCATTCTGCCCTCCATCGATAATCCGGTAATTGCACTGCCCGCATATTCAATAAAATGGCCGGTACCGCCACTGGTAGAGATCTTTGAGATTATATAAAGAGCAATATCTTTTGCTGTTACACCCTCTTTAAGCTGTCCGGTTACTGTTATCCTCATCCTTTTTGGTTTGGGCTGCATAATACACTGGCTGGCCAGCACCATCTCTACTTCGCTGGTGCCTATTCCAAAGGCAATAGCACCAAAGGCTCCATGGGTTGATGTATGACTATCGCCACAAACAATTGTAAGTCCCGGGCGGGTTATTCCCATTTCCGGCCCGATTATATGTACTATACCATGGCCATCCGTTTGAAGATCATGATATTCTATTCCATGTTCCAGACAGTTTTTTTTAAGCATCTCAACCTGATGGCGCGATAATTCATCCATTATGGTAAGGTGCTGGTTTTCTGTTGGAACATTATGATCGGGTGTAGCTGTTGTTTGGGCAGGCCTGAAAACTTTCAGTCCTCTTTTTTTAAGCCCCAGGAAAGCCACAGGACTGGTAACTTCGTGTATCAGGTGACGATCGATGTATAAAACATCAGGCCCTTCTTCAACTGATTTCACTATATGTGAATCCCATATTTTATCAAATAGTGTTTTTGCTGCCATCAATTTTATTTTAAAGTTAATGATTAACCGGAAATTTATTTATTGCATCCAGATATGCTTCTACTGATGCAGTTACAATATCGGTATGTGCTCCAAATCCGGTAAATATTGAATTATTATATAGTATTTGCATATGTACTTTTCCAATATCGTCGCTTCCCCTGGTTATTGCCTGAACGAGGAACTCTTCAATTGATACCTCTCTTTTGATTATCAGCTTTACTGCTTTGATTGCTGCATCAACCGGCCCGTTGCCTGTTGAGGTGGCATCAAATTTTTCACCTGCAATATTCAGTCTGACGATTGCTGCTGGAATGATATTTTTTCCTGTAAGTACCTGCAGGAAATCGAGCTTGATACGATGCTCCTTACGCCTTGCATCACCGGCAAGGAGAGCAATATCATCATCGCGGATATCTTTTTTCTTATCGGCAAGTATCAAAAACTCCTCATATATCTCATCCAGCTTCTCTTTACTCAGTTTATAGCCCATTATTTCTAAGCGATGTTTCAGGGCAGCCCTGCCGCTGCGAGCGGTCAGCAGTATTAATGACTCATTGATACCAACATCAACAGGGTCTATGATTTCATAATTTTCACGATGCTTCAGTACACCATCCTGATGGATTCCCGAAGAGTGTGCAAATGCATTTCGACCGACTATAGCTTTGTTGGGCTGCACCGGCATATTCATCAGGTTAGAAACCAACCTGCTGGTACGGTAAATATTTTTGGTGTTTATACCGGTTTTTACTCCAAGAACTTTATGGCGGCTTTTCATTGTCATTACTACCTCTTCGAGGGAGGTGTTTCCGGCACGTTCACCTATTCCGTTAATGGTAACTTCGGCCTGGCGGGCTCCGTTCATAATTCCTGAAACAGTGTTGGCTGTTGCCATGCCCAGGTCATTATGACAGTGTGTAGAGATAATTACCTTATCTATACCTTTGACATTTTCTTTCAGAAACCTGATTTTTTGACCATACTCTTCCGGCAGGCAGTATCCGGTTGTGTCAGGAATATTTACCACTGTGGCGCCGGCTTTAATAACAGCTTCCACAACTTTAGCCAGATACTCATTTTCTGTGCGTCCTGCATCTTCTGCATAAAACTCCACATCTTCAACATGTTTTTTTGCATACTTAACAGCATCAACAGCACGCTCCATGATAGCTTCGGGATTAGAATTCAGCTTTTTATAGATATGATAGTATGAGGTGCCAATGCCTGTATGGATCCTGCTTTTTTTAGCATACCTGAGAGACTCGGCAGCTACATCAATATCTTTTGGAATTGCACGGGTAAGGGCGCATATTGAAGGCCAGGTTACTGCCTTGGATATTTCAATTACCGATTCGAAGTCGCCCGGGCTGGATATTGGAAATCCTGCTTCAATCACATCGACTCCCAGCTCCTGCAAAGCTTTTGCAACCTCGATTTTTTCCACTGTATTTAATTGGCATCCTGGTACCTGCTCGCCATCGCGAAGGGTGGTGTCAAAAATGTAAAGTCTGTCACTCATTTTTTTACTGTTTAATTCTATCTTTTTTATTAAAAAAAAAGCCATTCTCTTTTTTGAGAATGGCTTATTCCGGTTTTCTATATTATTAAATACATACCATTCTCATTTACTCTTGTTTAGAAGAATAATGCCAATAATCAGGCCGAGAATAGATATGCTGTTTTTTAAATTCATATTTTCAATGTTCGTATGCAAATATTAGAATAATAATTTTTAAATGGAAAATTTTGCACAATAATAGTATAAATTAATTAATAACTGAATTAATATTTAATATTATTTTAATCATTACTGAAAAAATTATAAATAAACAGATCTTCTTTTGACATTGGTCGCTGTGATATTTTCCAGTCGAAGCCGCTTAGCTTTCTCTCCTCTTCTGCAACATTGAATAGTGGTTTTAGTGTGCCTGCAGGTGATTGCAGAAAAGAGATACGGTAAACTTTTTCATCTTTGAACCGGATGGCTATCCTGCTGCTTTCAGCCCGGTTTAGTCCGATGATTGTGGAGTCTTCTCTTGCATAATAGAGTGATTGCCCGCTTCCGTTCACATCAATATTTGAGAGCTTATTTTCAACAATATACCCAACCATTTCTCTTCCTTTTATTTGATCGAATCTGCCGGAATCTAATTTTGAAATTATAAAGCTGTTATTTATAAGATGTATCTCGTCAGGTGATTCTCTGTTTTGCTTCATTTTTATTTTGTCTGCGCTTAGCTGGTGGATGTCGGACCAGATTACCGGATTGTGATGCAGTTCAACTACCGAATCTTTGGAAAAATAGATAAGTGAATCACAAATACCCTGTATATCAGTGCGAAAGAAGCGTGTCCCATAGAAAGCCATAACAATTTTTTCTCCCTCTATTGAATCAGGAATTGTGCGTAATGTGTCTGCATGAAGGAAAAGGGTGTCTTTTCCAGAATATACAATTAATAAGGCTGAGTCTGTTACGGTTGCAATTTCGAGTATGTCAGAATATTCAGCTGTCAGTCCTGTAACAATGATCTTATTATCATGATCCTGCAGGTATACACCACCCAAAGCTTTTCCTTTCCCGTCATCTTTATTATATTTTATATAATCTGCTTTCAGCTCCTGTTTTTCGTCATAAATACGAGAGTTCTCTTTTAGTTCTGCTTCACCTGTTTTTGAGTTATACCATCCATTTTCCGAATAGAGTGTATTTGCAGAATCTTTTATTGTTGTCGGTCCTTGTATCAGGTACAGTCCGGAATTAGTATTATAGATAAGAGTATCATTATCAAGTGTATAATCTTTGTTAAAAGCATTTACATTTTTATAAAAATAGATTATGTCGAGATCCAGGTAATATTTTGCAATATTGCTTGTAAGAGTATTGGTGCTGTCTATTATTTTTCCTCCGGTTTCATAATAGCCGGTATTTGACTCAATATTATAGTCAAGGGTATCACAAAGGAGGGTGGTTGTTTTATTCAACAGTTTGACATTTCCTGATGCCCGGGCAAAATTTATATCGCCGTCGTAAAGTATTTTATTTGCATAGAGATTAATTGTATCGCCCTGGTTAATATGTACATTTCCATATGCATCGACCCTGTTTGTTCCTGTATATGTATAGGCGCTGTCGCACCACATAAGAATATCCTGATGCCTGATTCTCACATTGCCGATAAGGCGCTGGGCATTTGCTGCTATATGTTCACTTGATTCAAGGTAATCGGCTTGCTCAATATCCACTCTTTTTTTTGTTTGAGCAAAGGTTGTCAGGAAAGCCGGGAGTAATATCACTGCCAGGCTGAGCCGGACAATAAGGCTACTTGAATCGATGTTGACCATTGGAAAAACCTGTCAGATTATATTTTCAATTATTTGCTCTACTGTAATATTTTCAGCTTCAGCTTTATAGTTTTTGATTATTCTGTGCCGGAGAATTGATGGAGCCACAGCTTTCACATCTTCAATATCAGGTGAATATTTTCCTTGCAGTGCGGCGTGTGTTTTTGCTCCTATCACTAAATATTGCGAAGCTCTCGGTCCGGCACCCCATTTTAGGTATTGCCGGGCAATACCGGCTGCCATTCCATTTCCTGGCCTGGTCTTAGCAGCAAGGGTGACAGCATAATTTAATACGTTGTCATTTATTGGAATCTTTCTGATAAGATGTTGGTAATAAATAATTTCTTTCCCGGTGATTACAGGATTCAGATCAAAAAGAAGGTTTGAAGTAGTGTTTTTTACAATTGTAATTTCATCTTCATACTTTGGATAATCAAGCCATACGGAAAACATAAATCTGTCGAGCTGTGCTTCCGGGAGGGGGTAAGTTCCTTCTTGTTCAATTGGATTTTGTGTTGCAAGCACAAAAAACGGACTTTCCAGCTCAAAACGTTGCCCGGCTGATGTAACAGCTTGCTCCTGCATAGCTTCCAAAAGAGCCGATTGGGTTTTAGGAGGTGTTCGGTTTACCTCGTCTGCAAGGATGATGTTGGCAAAGATGGGACCTTTTACAAACTTGAACTGTCTCTCTTTATCAAGTATTTCAGTTCCTATAATATCAGAAGGCATAAGGTCAGGGGTGAATTGAATCCTGTTATATTTAAGGCCTAATATTTTTGCAATAGTTGTTACCATTAATGTTTTTGCCAGCCCGGGTACCCCTATCAGCAAAACATGACCCCTGCTGAACAGGGAAACAAGAACTTCGGTAATTACATTATCCTGACCATATATCACCTTTGTTATCTCTTTCAGAAGTTTCTGAAATTTATCGCGCAGGGCGTCCAGGGCTTCAACATCATTTTTAAAATCCATGATTATTAATTGTTACTTAATCCAGTTGTCGAATTCAAAATTGCAGTTAGCATAAGTTGGGTCAATACGTATGTATGTTTGTGATTGCTTTTCGTTAATCCATTTTTGCAGCACCTTTTCCCTTTTCTTTTCCAGAAACATATCTGACAGCTGCTGGTAGTCTTTTTGAAGGTTGGCTTTGTGGGCATCGGTTTTATCAATAAGTTTTACTATTTTAAAAACTGTTTGTCTGCTTTCAATATCTATTGTTTCAAATGGATTTGATATTTCATTTATATTCAGGGCAGGGATCACTTTGCTTACATCTCCGTCAAGCTCTTCCACAATAAATTTTGAAGACATTGAGTACTGGCTTATTGCTACCCCTCCGTTATTTCTGGTGTTTTTATCGGAAGAAAACAATTTAGCTGCCTCAGCAAATGATATCTCCTGTTTTCTGATCATATTTGCAAGGCTGTCGAGACGCTTAAATGATTCCTCCTTTGCTTCGGGAGTTACTTTTGGTTTCATAAGGATATGCCTGGTATTTACTTTTTCTCCCTGCCGGCCAATCAGCTGTATGATGTGATATCCAAATTCAGTCTCTACTACATTTGAAATTCTATTCCCCTTAAGGTTAAAAGCAGCTGCAGCATAATCAGGGTCTAACTGGGCCCTGCCCATATAGCCGATCTCTCCGCCATTACCTGCCGAAGGTCCTTCGGAGTACATCACTGCCATTGCCGCAAAGCTTGATCCTTCTTCTATGCGCCTTTTCAATTCACGCAGTTCAGCTTTAACCCTATTCTCTTCGTCAATGTCAATTTTGGGCTTCATGGTTATTTGAGCATACTCATACTGCTGCGGTATAATCGGGATCTCTTCCTCAGGAAGGTTCCTGAAAAACTGTCTTACCTCAGAAGGTGTGATCGTGACATCTTTGACTATTTTATTTCTCATTTGAGAACTAAGTAATTGATTTTTTATAATAGGCTGCATTTCGGATCTTATATCGGCAATTCGCTTTTTGAAATGGTTTTCCACAGCACTTTCAGATTCGAAATGTGCAATATACATCTGTAATTGCCCTTCCATTTGCTGGTTCACCTGGCTGTCGGTTACCTCAATGAGAGTGTCAAGCTCAGCTTCAGCTATCAGAAGCCGGTCGATCAGAAAATTCTCCAATATTTCACATTTCATGTCACCATCGCTGGTGATGCCCTGTGCCTGCTGGTCAATAAACATTTTTTCAATGTCAGATTTCAGAATGATATTACTGCCAACAACTGCCACTATCTGATCAATAACCCTGTCCTGGGCATATACTATACCTGCGGCCGACAGCAGTATACACAATATTCCTGTTTTTATACTTAATTTACCTTTCATCCGATTAAAATTTAAAGTTTTCAAAGGTATCATATAGTTTACTCGCATAGTTTTCATCATGATCGTTTGTGTCAAAAATTTACTTGCTCGTTTTATATTCATCAGAATTATAAATTTTAAAACTGTTTCTTCTTACACCTTCGGTATAGATGTTATTTTCAATTTGTTTAAGGAATTCAATTTTCCGACGGTTTAAAATTAGATTTTTTATATTGTCTTTTACATATTCTACAGGTGCCGGCTCATTTTTTAATTTATAGTCAAGAATTGAGATGAAATAATAATAAGTTGAGTCGTTCATCTCAAATATACTATTTTGTCTTAAGAACTGTTCAGGTTTTTCAATTGTTTCGGGAATGGTATTTGCAACCAGGTCAAAGTTTACCCAGTGATCAGTAATGATTTCGTGGGTTTTGGCATAGCGCAGGCAATAGTCGCGAAGCTCAAGCACTCCTTCTTCGCTGGTATTGGCCGTGAGTTGGCGAAGTTCTTCCGGATTTGCCAGTTCATTCGGAGTTTTTACAATTATTGCTTTAACGATATTGCTGTTTAATTTAAAGTTGGATCTGTTATTTGTGTAAAAATCAAGTATTTCATTTTCGGTAACTAAGGTATCCATCCTTTGAGCTACCAGCTCATTTTTGTACCGGTAAATGAGAAGAGAATTTTTGTAATCCTGCAATTCTTTAGTGACATTTTTTTGCTCCGGCGAAAGGTTTTCTTGTGCTTTTTGAAGCATCAGCTCCTGCTTAACCCATTTTTTAATATAGTCATCAGCCATTGTTGCGCTGTCGCCCGGTGTAACGTCGTGGGGAACGACAGAAGATATCTCGGACTGGTATAAAGCAGTGGTTCCAACCCTGGCAACTACCTTGTCTGCCGGGGCTTTGTTATATGTGCATCCGGCCATTACGGCCAGTGCCAGGAGAAAAAGTTTATATCTGTTAAAATAGATCAATATGCCAATTTTTACAGGTAACAAAATAAAAATTATCTGGAACTGTAATTTGGGGCTTCCCTTGTAATGGTTACATTATGCGGATGGCTCTCTTCTATGCCTGCATTGGTAATTCTGGTAAATTTTGCCTGTTGCAACATATCAATATTCCTGGCTCCACAGTATCCCATTCCGGCTCTCAATCCGCCAAGCAGCTGATAAAGTACTTCATATAAGGTTCCTTTATAGGGAACACGTGCGGCAATGCCTTCGGGCACAAGCTTTTTTATATCCTCTTCCATATCCTGGAAGTACCGGTCTTTCGATCCTTTTTGCATTGCTTCAATAGACCCCATTCCTCTGTAAGATTTAAACTTACGACCCTGAAACAGTATTGTTTCGCCCGGAGACTCTTCAACTCCTGCAAACAACCCTCCTGCCATTACAGAGTTTGCACCGGCAGCAATTGCTTTTACAATATCACCTGAGTATCTGATACCACCATCGGCTATTATAGGAACGCCACTGCCTTTAATTGCCTGTGCAACATTGTAGATAGCTGAAAGTTGAGGTATCCCGACACCTGCAATTATTCTGGTAGTGCAGATCGATCCCGGACCAATCCCGACCTTCACTGCATCAGCTCCTGCCTTAACAAGGGCCACTGCAGCTTCGGCAGTGCCAATATTGCCTGCAACTACTTCTTTTTCAGGGTATTTGTTTTTTACTTTTTTTAGCATTTCTAATACACCTTTTGTGTGGGCATGGGCGGTGTCAATAACAAGTGCATCAACCTGGGCTTTAAACAGCTCATCAACCCTGTCCATTGTATCGAAAGCTATACTTACCCCGGCAGCAACCCTTAATCTTCCTTTCTCATCCTTGCTGGCAAGAGGTTTGTCTTTAGCTTTTGTAATATCCTTGTAAGTTACTAATCCGATAAGTTTATTATTTCTGTCAACTACCGGGAGCTTTTCAATTTTATACTGTTGCAGAATATCTGCAGCTTTTTCAAGGTCTGTAGATTCTGTTGTGGTAACTAAGTTCTCTTTGGTCATAATCTCTTCAATCGGCCTGGTCATATTTTTTTCGAATCTCAGATCACGATTTGTAACTATTCCTACTAAATGACCCCGGATATCGACAACAGGAATACCTCCAATTTTAAACTTGGTCATGATATCGATTGCATCTGCTACCTTTTTTTCCCTCGTGATGGTTATGGGATCATAAATCATTCCATTTTCAGCTCTCTTAACCGTTGTTACCTGGTGCGATTGCTCTTCAATGTCCATATTTTTATGAATTACACCAATACCACCCTCTCTGGCTATGGCAATGGCCATCTTATACTCGGTAACCGTGTCCATTGCTGCCGTAGCAATCGGGGCATTGATAGTAATTGATTTTGTAAATTGCGACGTGAGTTCAACTTCTGCCGGTAAAACTTCAGAATACATGGGTACTAAAAGTACATCATCAAAAGTTAAGCCTTCAAATATTATTTTTTCTGTGTAAAGTGACATGGAGTGCTTTTTAATTATATTTTAATTTGCAAAACTACAAAAAAATAGAATAAGACTATTTAAATATATTGTGATTGAAAGTGTTTAGAACGATAAAAATTGTTAAACAAGAGAGAAATACTATTTTTACATATTAAGTTTGAAGGATTAAAATGGCATTTCCCCTGATAAATACGAAGCAGATTTTTAATATAACAATGTTAATTAATCTACAGGCTGACAATGAATAATTACAGGAAGATATTAACGGAGCACTGGGGTTATTCTGACTTCCGGCCGCTGCAGCTTGAAATCATAAATTCAGTTGCTTCAGGTAAGGATACGCTGGGATTGATGCCGACAGGGGGAGGCAAATCCATAACTTTTCAGGTATATTCCCTTTCACAACCGGGTTTATGTATTGTCATAACTCCCTTGATTGCTTTAATGAAAGATCAGGTAGGGAACCTGCATCGCAAGGGAATAAGGGCATTGCAGATACACAGCGGCATGTCGGCACGTGAAATTAATATTGCGCTTGACAATGCAGTATGGGGTAATTATAAATTTCTTTACCTGGCTCCTGAGCGGCTGAACTCTGATAATTTTAAACGGAGGCTTTCTGCAATGACTGTTAACCTTGTTACAATTGATGAGGCACATTGTATTTCACAGTGGGGTTATGACTTCAGGCCAAGTTATATGAATATTATTCACCTTAGAGAGTTGTTGCCTGATGTTACAATGCTGGCGCTGACTGCTACAGCTACACCCAAAGTGGCTGAGGATATACAGGATAAACTTGGTTTTAAAGAGCCAAATGTATTAAAAATGTCATTTCACAGAAAAAACCTGAACTATTTAGTGCGTTTTCGTGAAAATAAAAGAGGATACCTTATGGAAACCCTTAAAGCTGTAAAAGGATCGGGGATCATTTATGTAAGGAACAGAAAAGCTTCAAAGGAGATAGCATTGGAATTGCGCAAAAAGGGTATTTCGGCCGATTATTACCATGCAGGACTGAAAAATTGTATTCGTAATCAAAAGCAGGATGAGTGGCTTACCGGCAAGAGACGTATTATTATTGCTACAAATGCTTTTGGAATGGGAATTGACAAGCCTGATGTAAGGTTTGTTGTTCATTATGATCCTCCCGATTCATTGGAAGCATATTTTCAGGAGGCCGGAAGGGCAGGGCGCGATGGCAAAAAGGCTGTTGCTGTGCTGCTTTTTAATAATGCCGATAAAATCAGACTGAAGAAATATATAACTGCCGCTTTTCCTAAGCCGGAAAAAATAAAAAGAGTTTATCAGGCCTTATGTAACTATTTTCAGGTGGCTGAAGGCTTTGGTAAGGGACAGGTATTTGAGTTTAATCTTCAGAATTTTTCACAGTTATACAACCTTGGTCAAACGATGGTTTTTAATAGTTTGAAAATATTACAACGGGAAGGATATCTGGAATATACAGGTGAAATAGATAGTCCTTCGCGTATTATTTTTACCGTTTCACGTGATGATCTCTATAAATTTCAGGTGGCAAATGCAGATTTCGATCAGTTTATAAAATTGGTGCTGAGATCGTATACAGGTCTTTTTAATGCATATGTTCATATAGATGAAGAGCTTCTTAGCAGAAGATCGGGCCTCGACCGGGAGACTGTCTACAGATTTCTTAAATTTCTAAGAAAATTAAAAATTATAGATTATGTTCCGGGAAATACCACTCCCTATATCTATTTTAGTAAAGAGCGTATTAAAATTGATCGTATCAGGCTGTCGAAAGAGAATTATGATTTGCGAAAAAAGGATTTTGAAGAGCGCATAGAAGCAGTTATTAATTATGCCACAGATAGTTCAATTTGCAGAAGTCGTATGCTGCTTTGCTATTTTGGAGAGACAGATGCTTCTGATTGCGGAAACTGTGATGTATGTCATTCAATGAAAGAGAAGGGGCTTAGTTCTGCTGAATTTGCACATATTGCCGGGCAGGTTAAACAGATTTTGATGATACCATGCTCTTACGAGGAGCTGGTTGTTAAGTTGAAAAGTGAAAGAGAGAAGAGCATAGAGGTAATCAGATGGCTCGTTGATAATAATAAAATTGTATTTAGTATTGATGGAAAAGTGGAGTGGTATGAGAATTAGGAAGATCATATTAATTTCTAATGAATATTATATTCCATCGGCTGTTTTAAGAAAAGGGTTGATATAATAAATTCCGGGAAATCTTTTTACTTTTGCATCTGATTGAATTGCATGGAATATGGATAATGAAAGTTTGCACTCTCTGGTTTTTTCGAAAAATACAGTGGAGTTTGTCACTGTTGCAAATGAATTTTGCAACCTGATGGAAAATGTCAGAAACTACTCCTTTGGGGAAAATATGCATAAAATGCAGAGGATGCTGCCTTTGCTTTATTTAAAAGCAGTAATGCTTCCCGTGACTGATAAAGTGCTGGATGCCGGGTTGGAAAAATATGTCAGTGAAATGGATTACAATGTGATTCAGCAAAGATGGTTGGAGATGCTTGGGGAGAATGATAATTTTTATGAAGTTTTTGATCCTGATTTGCAGTTTAGCGGGGAGAAAGTAACCGCAAGTATTTCCGAGAGCCTGGCAGATATTTATCAGGATTTGAAAGACTTTATTATTGCCTACAGTATTGGGGATATTGAAATAATGAATGATGCTTTGTACGACTGTGAATATCATTTTGAAATATTCTGGGGGCAGCGATTAGTAAATGTATTGCGTGCCGTGCATATGATAATGACAGGTAAAAATGACAGTAATGATAAGCCTGTGAAAGGAGAATCTGAATGGCTTGACAAATTTCGGGAATCTTATCCCAAGGATTAAACAAATGATTTATAAAGAATTAATTACAAAAGAGGAACTTGCTGAAATACCATTAAAATGGTTTGAAGGAGAGATTATTGTTGTTGATAAACCGGGACAAGTTAAAAGTGCCGTAAGATTCCTCTCTGAGTTTCCTGTCCTTGGTTTCGATACCGAAACAAAACCATCATTTAAGAAAGGTAACCTGAATAAGGTTGCACTCCTGCAATTATCAACATCCCGTCATGCATTTTTATTCAGGACCAATAAATTGGGACTGCCACGAGAGATTAAAAAGATTTTATCCAGCCCCGGAATAGTTAAGGCCGGCATTGCTATCAGGGATGATATTAAAGGACTGCAGCAAATGGCAAAGTTCAATCCTGATGGGTTTATTGAATTGCAGAATTATGCTAAAGAGTTCGGTATAAAAAATTTCAGTTTGAAAAAGTTGTCTGCAATAGTCCTGGGATTCAGTGTCTCTAAATCACAGCAGCTTTCAAACTGGGAACTACCCGAGTTAAGTGATTCACAAAAGGTTTATGCGGCTACTGATGCATGGGTGGCTTTGAAAATTTATGAAAGTTTTTTTAAAACATCAAATAGTAAGTGAATATGGGAGGAGAAGAGTTAGTAAATTATTTAATTTCTGTTTTGCAAGGCAAAGACATAATTCAAAAAATTAATTACCTGACAAAAAACTATTGTGATAAAGTGATCTTTACAACAAGCTTTGGTTATGAAGATCAGGTAATTACTGATATGATATTTAAAAATGACTTGCCGGTTCAAGTAATTACTCTCGACACGGGAAGGCTTTTTGAAGAGACCTATAAAGTATGGAGATCGACAGTTGAAAGGTATGGCAAAGCAGTAGAAGCTTTTTTTCCTCCCGGGGATAAGGTTGAAAAGATGTTGATTGAAAAAGGTCCGTTCAGTTTTTATGAATCTATAGAGAACAGGAAAGAGTGCTGCTATATCAGAAAGGTTATACCTCTTAAAAGAGCATTGAAAGATAATGTTATATGGATCACGGGACTTAGAGCGGCACAATCGGAAAACAGAAGCAGTCTGTATGAATTTGAGTGGGACAGGAATAATGATATAGTAAAATATAACCCATTGCTTGAATGGAAGTTAGATGATGTAAAGCAATATGTCAGGCAACACAATGTGCCCTATAATATATTGCATGATAAAGGCTTTGTCAGTATAGGATGCGAACCATGCACCCGGGCTGTTAAGCCGGGTGAAGATTTTCGTGCCGGCCGGTGGTGGTGGGAGCAGAGCTCCGGAAAAGAGTGCGGGCTGCACGAATAGTTATAAAAGGCAGTTGTTGATTATTGCTTACAGCTCTTTTGAAAAATCTTTAAGCCATTCGCGAAGAGGCTCCCCTATCTCTTCATGCATTAGTCCGTAGATAATATTAGTTTTAAGGAAATCCAGCTTATTGCCAATATCATACCTTGTACCATTAAACCTAAGTCCGTACATAGCATATTTTTTCACCATCTCCCTCATTGCATCAGTAAGCTGAACTTCATTGTCCTTGCCCGGTTTTATATTGTCCAAATAATCAAATATTTCAGGAGTAAAGATATAGCGGCTTGCAATTGCCAGGTTTGAAGGTGCTTCGGAGAGAGAGGGTTTTTCAATAAAGTCTTCTGCAATCAAAATATTTTTTTCAATGGGCTTACCTTTGATAATCCCGTATCTGTGAACATTTTCCATAGAAACCTCCTCTAAGGCAACCACCGAACTTTTATATTTTTCATAAACATCGATCAGTTGTTTGGTGATAGGCTCTCCCTCACCGCTGATCAGGGTGTCGCCAAGAAGCACTGCGAATGGTTCATTGCCCACATGATCGCGGGCATAGCGGATAGCATCGCCCAGACCGTTCATCTCTTTTTGCCATACAAAAAAGATGTTGGCAAGATTGGAAATCTTTTTTATCTGCTCAAGAAGATCATATTTTTTTTTATTGAGCAGAGACTCCTCAAGCACCGGGCTCCGGTCGAAGTGCTCCTCAATGGCCCTTTTCCCTTTGCCAATTATCATTAGTATATCAGTGATACCGCTGGCTGCTGCTTCTTCTACTACATATTGTATAACCGGTGTGTCAACAATAGGTATCATCTCTTTCGGCTGTGATTTTGTTATCGGTAAAAATCTTGTGCCCCAGCCGGCAGCAGGTATTACAGCTTTTTTAATCATTTTCATACGTAAATTAATTTGATTTTCATTTACTTGGGCGTTTTAAAACGTCAAGGGTGTTTCATAT
>CAZLZJ010000024.1:28861-30114 GCA_964563975.1 uncultured Prolixibacteraceae bacterium | reverse complement strand
ATATTTATCTTTTTGGGATTACGTTTTACTTCAGCCACAGTAGCAATTTTGTCCAACTCATTTAATACAATCAGATCGATTTCGTTTTCACCTTTATTGTCCCAATAGCTGCTGATAGCTGTAACTTTCTCTTCTTCGGCGATTTTGGCACGAAAATACTTTTCTAATATTAAACCGCTATATTGCTCATATTTCTTATCGATATACTCCCTGAGCAATTCGTGTCTTCCCATTTCAATCAATGACTGATTGGGAAAAATAAATCTAAACCAAAAACTAAGATAGTTGTCATTCAACGTCCAGCGCGTTTTTCTGCTCCCCGGTTTAGAAAACACCGGCCTGTTTCTTGTAATCAAAGAAAACTCTTTTTCTAAATTTACCAAATATGCGCCCGTATTTTTATTAATTATAGAATCTATTTCACTTTGTCTGGTTTTCCCGGAAGCAATCAGCTGCAAAATGGAAAAATAAGTACCGTACTCTTTGCCAAATTCTGAAACAAGTAACTCTTTCCCCTCACCCAGAAATGGAGAATCGGGCCGGGTAACCATATTTAACATTTTATCTTTTGTTACTGCCCCCGCATCCATCAGCAAATCAATATATTTAGGAACTCCTCCTGACAGCATATATAAACAGAGCAGATCCTCTGAGCTATATTCAGGATTATAGTCGTTCAATATCTCTTTTATTACACTGACAGTAAATGGTTGCAGTGTTATTTTTGAGGTAAGGCGCCCGAATAAAGGCTCTTTTCTGTTTTCAAAAATCTTCACCATCATCGAATAGATAGAACCCGAGGCAATAAAATTAATTTTAGCATTATCTTTATACTGATCCCACAGATTCTGAATATCACTGAATATAGATGGGTTTACATTTTCAAACTCCTGAAATTCGTCTATTATAAGCGTAAAATGTTCCTTTATTGCAAAAATCAGCAACTGCTCAAAAAGGTCTTTAAATTGGATGATGTTCCCAAATATCTGAATTCCCAATGCAGTGCCGGCATCTTTCTGAAATTGTTCACAGAGAAGTGCTTCATTCTTACGCGAAACAAAAAAATAGAGATGTTTTTGCCCTTTCACAGATTCCATTAAAAGAGAGGTTTTGCCAACGCGGCGACGTCCAACCATAACAGTAAAGCAAGCATTATTCTTTGATTGCTTTAAATTACGAGCTAATATTTCTAACTCCATGAATCTATTGTAGAATTTCATACTTCTGACTATTTAATGTTCATTATCTTAATG
>CAZLZJ010000024.1:23456-28761 GCA_964563975.1 uncultured Prolixibacteraceae bacterium | reverse complement strand
GAAATGGGAACGGCAACTATGGGCGCACCGCAGGCATAGGGCCCCAGCTGATATTGAGCATAAGTAAAACAGACATCTGCCGGCGTAAAATTAATTGTTGTTAGCTGGTCAATAGTGGGATCGGTATTGAAACAATTCTCCGGGTTTTCAAAATGTGATTTCAGAAGACGATCTATTTGTTCCTGATTATTCAAATCAACGATATCGGCAACCGAAAGCATTTTTTGATTTTTTACATCGTAATTAAACGCATAAAAATCGGTTATGCCGTGCGCTCCCCCGGTAAAAGTGTAAACAGTCAGCCTCATACTGATATATTTATTTGTTGCCATAAATACACTGTCGGTTACAAAAAGGGAACAGTTCCATAATGGACGTGAAATATTGGTTTTCTCTAAGCTTTGAAATAAATCTGTTGCAGCAGTTTTCAGTGAATCTTGTAATAGTGCCACAAACATTTGAACCTCCTTATTCAGTATCTCACAACTTTCGTTGGTTTTCAGATCAGGAGAAGAAAATACCGAATAGTTCAGGTTGATTTCCCAATCTTCAGTTTTGGCCGTCACCTTTTCCTTTCTTATATCCGGCTCCCGGGCTTTTTCATGGCAACCTGTCAAACACGCGGCGCATAAAAGAAGAGTAAAAAATAATGATCTCATATTAATAAAATTACACCTGTAAAGGCATCTTTTCCGGTTATCAAAGATAGTTCTTCTCAACGGCAATAATTATCTGACAGGTTAAAATTTATGACTTATTGGAAAATAACAGCGTTGTCACCATGTCAGGTATTTGACTGTTGTTATTGCCGGAATTTTAAAATCTCTCTTTTACTATTTGTTCGTCGGTTATGCCTAATGAGATCAATTGTTTTTCTACTGCCTCCATCATGGCAGGAGGGCCACATAGATAGAAATGCCCTTTTACACCGGGAAGAATCTCTTTTAAAAAGTCTTTTGTGATAAAACCATAAGCATACTCGCTGCTCTTCTCTTCTGAAAGAATATTGATGAAATTTTTGCCTAACATCTTTTTAAATTCACTTTCATTGATAATGTCGGCTTTGGTTTTATTGGCAAAAATAAGCTTGCTGCTGCCTATCTTATTTTGTGACCAAAGGTGTCTGAAAATGGAAATAAAAGGTGTTACTCCTGCACCTCCTGCAATAAACAGACCCTCGCCCTTGTAACCAATTGTTCCCCAGGGCTCCCTGACAATCAACTCATCACCTGCTTTCAGGCTGAGAAGCTCGTTGGTGATACCTTTGTGAGGAGGATAGGTTTTTATTGTAAACTCTAAGTGCCCGTCAGCAGGAGTTGATGTAAATGTAAAAGGATGTTTTTCATCTTCCCAGCCGGGTTTGTTAATGGATACTTCTGTAGCTTGTCCCGGATTAAAATGGAAGTGTGCCGGCTTGTCCAATGTAATGCGCAATACATCGTGCGTTGCCTTTTCTATCGATCTTATTTTTAAAAGATATGATTCCATAACTGATATTTTAAATTCCTGTTTAACAAAGATAATGCTTTTTCAACATAAAGACAAGTAGGTCTTTTTTTAAAACTTGTGGCAGATACCCTTTTATTGCCCGGTATCAGGAAATATCAACAGTTGTTTTTTCAGAATTATATGTTACATTTGAAAATAAAAAATAAAAGTAAAAAACGAGCATCCCGATTAAAACAGATGCGAGCAAGCTATACTATACCATTGAAAATAATTAATTTTAATCATATGAAAACGATTTATCTATTCATATTTATACTCTTGGGAGGTATAACAAAAGGTCAACCTCCGGCAACCGGTGTAAATCAGGAAACTGTCATTTCCGAAAGTATTAATTGTGAGGGGGTCTATCCCCGCCACCTGCAAGGTGTCTGTACAAACCAAAAAGATATGATCTACTGGTCATTTACTGACTTTATGGTGATGACTGACCTGAAAGGGAAAATCATTAAAAAGGTACCTGCCGACAATCACCATGGCGATCTCTGTTTTTTTGACAATAAGGTCTATGTGGCTGTCAACCTTGGTAAATTTAACCAGCCTCCCGGACAGGCTGATTCATGGATATATATCTACAATGCCGAAACCCTCGATGAGCTGTCGAGAGTTAAAGTCCCTGAACTTGTCCATGGTGCCGGAGGAATTGCCTGCGACGGCAAGCGGTTTATTGTTGTGGGAGGATTGCCGAAAGGATATGTGGAAAACTATCTTTACGAGTATGACCTTGATTTTAATTTTATACGCAGACATGAAATTCCCGGCTATACCCTGCTGGGAATCCAGACTGCATCCTATTCAAATAAGAACTGGTGGTTCGGCTGCTACGGATCTCCTGCCGTTACCCTGAAAACCAACTCTAAATTTAAACTTAAAGGAAAATGGGATTTCGATTGCTCCGTAGGAATAGAGAAGTTGTCGAATAACAAATTCTTAGTAGGACAAAGCGGTCACAAAAAGGATGAAGGTTACTCCGGCAGAATTGTTGTAGCTGTTGATGGCAAAAGTGACGGGCTTAAAATCATAAGTGAATAGCAAAACCCTGCCTCTATAATTAAACTGCAAATAATATCCTTAATAAAAAATTAACAATCAAAAACTTTAACTTAACTTATAAATGAAATACGATTTCCTGATAGTTGGTGCAGGTATAATAGGACTTTCAATTGCAAGGGAGCTGAGAGAACTGTATCCGTCTGCAAAAATTAAGATAATTGAAAAAGAACCCGACACGGGTATGCATAGCAGCGGAAGAAACAGCGGGGTGCTCCATGCAGGTTTCTATTATACTGCTGATTCATTAAAGGCAAAATTCACAAAAGAGGGGAACAGACAGCTTACTGAGTACTGCCTGAACAACAACCTGACCATAAACAGGTGCGGTAAGCTGGTAATAGCCCGGGATGAAGAGGAATTGGAAACACTCTATGAGCTGGAAAAAAGAGGCAAAACAAATGAGGTTGATGTAAGCCTGATTGATGAGGAGGAGGTAAAAAAGATAGATCCCAATGCAAAAACTTATAAAAAGGCACTCTACTCCCCTACTACCTCAACTGTTGATCCTGTTGAGCTTTGTAAATTCATAAAGATGGAGTTGGAGAGGAAAAATGTTGAAATTTCTTTCGGGGAGGCATATGTTAAAAGAGTAAGCAATAATAAAATTGTTACATCCAAAAACAATGAATTGGATGCCGAAAAATTCATTAATACCGCAGGCCTTTATGCCGACAGGATTGCAAGGGAGTTTGGGTTTTCAAAAGATTATGAGATAATACCTTTTAAAGGTTTATACCTTAAGTATGTTAAACCTGATATGCCGGTAAAAACCAATATATACCCGGTGCCAAACCTGAAAAATCCCTTTTTGGGAGTGCACTACACCGTTACTGCCGATAACCATATTAAAATCGGGCCTACTTCAATGCCTGCCTTCTGGCGGGAAAATTATAAAGGATTTGACAATTTTAACCCGGGCGAGTTTTTTAAAATCATAACCTGGGAGGCCCGCCTGTTCCTTACCAATGCTTTTGGTTTTAGAGACCTTGCCATCGAAGAGATAAAAAAATATCGCAGAAGCTACTTTACCGGGCTGGCAAAAAAGATGGTTTATGAAATTGATGAAACAGGCTTTAAAGAGTGGACAACCCCCGGTATAAGGGCACAGCTTCTAAATATTAACACCAAAGAGTTAGTGCTGGACTTTGTAGTGGAGGGCGATAAAGATTCTGTTCATATTTTAAATGCTGTCTCTCCTGCTTTTACAGGCAGCTTCCCCTTTTGTGCATGGGTGATCGATAATTTTGTGATAAAATAATTTCCTGAAAGTTGAGTGTAACTCTTCCAATAAGGTAAAAATTTTACCTCCGGAATCTAAAGGGTGTTAATGAAAAGTACTAAACTAAATATAAAACTACTGATCTGCATTGCTGTCGGCCTTATCCTTTGGCTTCTTTCAGGCTATACCGGTGCCCCCGAAAAGGGATGGCACATATTTGCAGTTCTTACTGCCGTGGTAATAAGCCTTATCCTGAAACCGTACCCTACGGGAATAATGGTAATATCGGGATTATTAATTTTAGCAATCACCCGAACGGTTACCGTCGGTGAGGTGTTGGCCGGGTTTGGCGAATCAACGGTCTGGCTGGTAGTGGCTGCCTTTATGCTTGCCGACTCGGTAATAACCACAGGGCTTGGCAAAAGAATTGCATATAAGCTGGTATCAATATTTGGGAAAACCACACTTAAACTTGCCTACGCTATCTGTTTCACTGAGCTGGCGCTCGGGCCGGTTGTTCCTTCAAATACAGCGCGCGGAGGAGGGGTCATAGGCCCTGTTGTTAACTCACTGTCGGATGCACTTGGTTCAACTCCCGAATATGAACCTAAAAAAGCAGGTGAATATCTTACCCTTGTCGGCGCTCATGCAAATCTGATCTCTTCTGCAATGTTCCTGACGGGAATGGCTGCAAACCCTCTTATGGGAGAGTTTGTGGAAAGTATCTACGGAATCAGGTTCGGATGGGAAACCTGGGCATTGGGTGCAATAGTGCCCGGCCTCGTGGGATTAATACTGCTGCCTCTTGTGCTTTATAAGATAGCAAAACCGGAACTGGATGAAAAAATCGATGCAGGAATGAAAAAGAGAATTGAGCTGCAGGCACCCGGTGCTAAGATGAGCCGCAAAGAAAAGGTGCTCTCTTTTGTGCTGATCAGTATGCTTGCCCTTTGGAGTACCCACTCTCTTCACGGAATAGACTCTACTCTTGTTGCATGGATCGGAGTGTCGGCATTGGTGTTTTTTAATGTGCAAAAATGGAACGATCTTGCAGGTAACGATAAAGCATGGGATGCCCTTATCTGGCTGGGAGGGCTGATAACCATTGCCAAACTACTTACAACATACGGGTTTATCGAATGGTTTGTGATGAATATAAAAGGTTGGGTTGAAGGGTATAACGGATTCCTGGTTTTGATTATTCTGCTGTTGGTCTATTTCTACTCAATGTATATGTTCTCGTCTTTGTCGGCTCACCTGACTGCTTTGGCACCTACATTTCTGGCACTGACGGCTGTTTCGTTCGGGTATCCGTTAGTGGCTGCCGCCCTCTTTGCATACTTTTCTCTTCTTTGCGGCTGTCTCACCCCATACTCTACCGGCCCGTTTATTATCTACTTCGGATATGGCTATGTCCAATCTTCAAAATGGTTTTCTACGGGACTCATATTGTCTCTTTTCCATCTGATAGTGTGGTTCGGTGTAGGGATGGTGTGGTGGAAAATATTACACTGGTGGTAACCGGCT
>CAZLZJ010000024.1:0-23356 GCA_964563975.1 uncultured Prolixibacteraceae bacterium | reverse complement strand
GTCATTTTTAATCCCTTACGAAGAGTAACTACCGGCTCCCAGCCGTTCAGTTTTTCACGGGCTAATGAAATATCGGGCTGGCGCTGAGCAGGATCATCTTCAGGAAGAGGCAAATAGCAAATTTTAGATCCCGATCCCGTAAGGTCAATTATCTCCCTTGCTAACCTGATCATCGTATACTCATCCGAGTTGCCAATATTCACAGGCCCCGTAAAGGAGTCGTCTGTTGCCATCATCCGGTACATCCCCTCTATCAGATCGCTTATATACTGAAAACTCCTTGTCTGCGTACCATCCCCGAAAATAGTGATATCCTTGTTGGTAAGGGCTTGAATTATAAAGTTGGAAACTACCCTTCCGTCGTCAGGTTCCATTTTTGGACCATAAGTGTTGAAAATCCTCACTATCTTAATCCTGACATCATTTTGCTTATGGTAGTTTACAAAAAGTGATTCGGCACATCGCTTCCCCTCATCATAACATGACCTGATCCCTATGGGATTAACATTTCCCCAGTACTGCTCGGTCTGCGGGTGCTCCTCAGGATCACCATATACCTCGCTTGTGGAGGCTTGTAAGATTTTTGCCCTGATCCTTTTAGCCAGCCCGAGCATATTTATGGCACCCATCACCGAAGTTTTAATGGTTTTTATTGGATTAAACTGGTAATGTATGGGTGATGCCGGGCAAGCAAGATTGTATATTTCATCTGCTTCAATATAATATGGCATCGTCACATCATGTCTTACCAGCTCAAAATAGTGATGATCGAGCAAATGTGCAATTTTTTGTTTTTTGCCGGTAAAAAAGTTGTCGAGACAGATTACCTCATTGCCCTTTTCTAAAAGAAATTCACAAAGGTGTGATCCTACAAAACCTGCTCCTCCTGTTATTAAAATTCTCTTCATCGGTGTAAAAAATTTTTAGAAAAATGGTTATAATTAAAAAAATTGCCCTGTTTGTTAACCAAAAGTATCAAATTTTCATTAGCCTTTGACTAATTATGAAAACAAAACTGTAGAGAATATCAAATAAAAATATAAATCGTTAATTTTGCTTTGAAATAAAGTGTGAAGAATATGAATAAAAAACCTTTTGAAATAAAAGGTTTATTCAACCTGAAATTACTGAAAGCCGATAAAAGACTGATTACAATTATAATTTGTCTTTTGATTGCTACGGCGTTGTGGTTTTTAAATGCACTGAGCAAAAGCTATATCACAACCCTGTCGTATCCCGTCAAATATATAAATCCGCCTGCAAACCGGTTTCTGGCTAACACCCCTGCTTCCAAATTTGATATAAAGGTTGAAGCTTACGGCTTTACTCTTTTAAGGCACAAAATGGCATTTACCTTTTCTCCCCTCCTTTTGAACCTTTCTGGTATCCTGAAAGATTCGGATGAAGACAAAAAGGAGGTCACCATCCCGACAGAAAGTCTTATTAAACAGATTGAGAGCCAGATAAGCAATGAAGTGACAATTGCAGATATCAGACCACAAACAATAACATTGATATTGGACAGGCTGAAAACAAAAAGGGTAAATATAAAACCCGTAGTGGAAATTGATCTGCAACCGCAATTTTTTCTTAAAGACTCAATAGTGCTAAAGCCGCCGGCTGTTGAAGTGTCAGGGCCGGCAGCCGTAATAGATACAATTGGTTTTTTAAAAACCGAAAAGTACTCTTTTAATGAGGTAAATACAACCATTCAACAGAGTGTTAAGGTTATTTGCCCGCAAAATACCTCTTTGTCGGACGATAAAGTGACTATCTATATTCCCGTGGAAAGATATACCGAAAAAGAGGTCAGGTTGCAGCTGCAAGCTAAAAATATACCCGAAAAAAGCCAGGTTCGCCTATTCCCGTCGGAAGTTAAGGTGACCTTTCTGGTTAACCTTTCTGATTATAATAATATTGATAAAGACAACTTTACGGCAATTGTTGATCTTAATGACAACGAAGGGGAAACCCTGAAGGTGGTGCTTGCTCATATGCCGTCTGATATAAAAATGGTCAGGGTAACGCCGGAAAATGTAGAATATCTGATTGAGGCTAATTGAATATAAGATGGCAATTACAATTGGAATAACAGGAGGTATAGGAAGTGGAAAAACAACTGTATGCAATATTTTTAAACTTCTGGGTGTTCCTGTTTTTGAAGCTGATAAAGTTGCCGCCGGGATTATGGACGGCAATAAGCAGCTTCAGTCAGAAATATCTGCTCTGTTTGGCAGTGATATACTTAATTGTCATGGGCTTGTAAATAGAAAGAAACTTGCTGACATTGTATTTAAAGATGAGCTGCAATTGGAAAAGCTTAACAGCTTGGTTCATCCGGCAGTCAGGGATCAATTCCTGTTGTGGTCTGAAAAAAACAGCAACTATCCGTATATTATAATGGAAGCAGCCATACTTTTTGAAAGTGGCTTTCATAACCTTACGGATTATACCATTCTGATTACCGCGCCGGAAGATGAAAGGATCAGAAGGGTAATGAAAAGAGATGGTGAAAGTATGGACTCTATAAAAAACAGAATAAGCCGGCAATATCCGGAGAATAAAAAAACAGAGCTGGCAGATTTTATATTACATAATGACAATAAACATCTGATAATTCCGGAAATTATTAAAATCGATAAAAATATAAGAGAATATGGGAAAATATGGTAAATGGATTGGCGGAGGGCTGGGATGGGCAGTGGCGGGTCCTATCGGAGCACTACTTGGATTTGTTGTGGGTACCGTTATTGATAAAAGCAGCAGTACCGACAGTAAGCCTGCTGCAACGACCGGTTATCGGGGCAGTACTACCGCAGGTTCATTTATTACAAGCCTCCTTATACTGGTGGCGGCGGTAATGAAAGTTGACGGAAAAATATTAAGGTCAGAACTTGATTATGTAAAAAGATTTATGGTCAGCAATTTTGGAGAAGAGACTGCCCTTGATGCAATTAAAATGCTAAGAGACCTTCTGAAACAAAATATTCCCGTTAATGAAGTTTGCAGGCAGATAAAAAATAATATGCACTACTCTGCCCGCTTGCAGCTGATACATTTTTTATTTGGAATCGCCTTAGCCGACAGTCAGATTACTGAAGTTGAAAAACAACTGATTGAGCAGATCAGCAGAGGCATGGGTATTAGTGAGGAGGATTTTAAATCTATCCGGGCAATGTTTATAAAAGAGACCGGCGCCGACTATAAAATTCTTGAAATCAACTCCTCCGCTTCTGATGAAGAGTTAAAAAAGGCTTACCGTCGCATGGCTATGAAGTATCACCCTGATAAGGTAAGCCACCTTGGGGAGGAGTTTCGTGAAGCTGCAAAAGAAAAATTCCAAAGAGTAAACCAAGCTTACAACAACATAAAAGCAGAAAGAAATATCTCCTGAAAAAATTGTTTATGCTGTTTTTGCCTGATTGCCCGGGCAGCCTTCCTGATACTCTTTTATTATCTCCTTTACCTGTGAGGGAGCTACTCTTCCATATACTTTTTCACCTACCATAACCACGGGAGCCAGGCCGCAGGCACCAACACACCTCAGGCAGTTAAGCGAAAACTTTCCATCGTCTGTCGATTCACCAACCTCTACCTTCAATTGTCGCTTAAATTCACTTAATACCTGCTCGGCGCCTCTTACATAACAGGCTGTACCCATGCAGATGGAGATAGGAAACTCCCCCTTGGGGATCATAGTGAAAAAGCTGTAAAATGTAACTACTCCATAAACCTTGGCTACTGAGGTGTTCAACTCTTTTGCAACTACTTCCTGAACCTCGGCAGGAAGATATCCGAGCTTCTTCTGAACTTTGTGCAGTACATTGATCAGCTCTCCTTCTCTATTATTAAATTCGGCGCAAACTTCCTTTATCTGCTTAACTGTATTTTCCGAAAGCTTTATTTTTGGCATAACCTATTGGAATTTAAATATTTACCATAATTAAAAATCTGAATCAAACAGCACCGGCTTCAGTCCGGCAATACAAAGCCGGGTCCTTTTTGCCTCAGGCCTCATCAGGAACGATCAAAATACTTTGTATGTAGCAGCTGATGGGCCTTTTCACTCATCGGCTCTCCCAGATACTCTTCATAAAGCTGAATGATATACGGATTTTCATGGGATTTTCTCAAAGCCTTATTTTTATCTTCCCTGTAAATTGCCATTTGACGTTTTTTCAGTATATCTGCATTGCCATGATGGTATGGCTGTCCGCCACCACCAATGCATCCGCCGGGGCAACTCATTATCTCAATTGCATGGAACTTACTTTCACCTGCTTCAATCTTCTCCAAAAGCTTACGTGCATTCCCCAACCCGTGAGCTATGCCAATATTAAGCTGCAATCCGTTAAAGTCAATTGTTGCCTGCCTGATCCCTTCCATTCCCCTCAACTCATCAAAGTCAACCTTGGGAAGAGACTTCTTGGTATATAGTTCGTATGCTGTCCTTACAGCTGCCTCAATCACACCACCGGTAGTGCCAAAAATAACACCTGCTCCGGTCGACTCTCCCAACGGACGATCAAAATCCTCATCAGGAAGTTTTGTAAATTCAATATTGGCAAGCTTAATAAGTGATGCAAGCTCCCTGGTTGTAATGGCAAAATCCACATCAGGATTGCCATTCACTTTAAACTCATCGCGCCCGCACTCATACTTCTTGGCAACACAAGGCATTATAGAAACCACTACCAGGTCTTCGCGCTTAATATTCATCTTTTCCGCAAAGTATGACTTGGCAATACTTCCAAACATCTGCTGCGGAGAGCGTGCTGTTGAAGGAATATCCATCAGTTGCGGAAACTGGTGCTCAAAAAATTTAACCCAGGCCGGACAACAGGAGGTAAGTATTGGTAATTTCACATCTTTGTCGCCTTCTAAATATTTTGACAGTCTGTTAAGCAGCTCTGTGCCCTCCTCCATTATGGTCAGGTCGGCTGCAAAATCTGTATCAAATACATAATCAAAACCAAGCCTTCTCAGTGCCGATACAAGTTTTCCGGTAACCAATGTTCCTGCTTCATAGCCAAACTCCTCACCGAGGGCGGCACGTACGGCAGGGGCAGTTTGCACAACCACTGTTTTTGCAGGATCGGAAAGAGCCCTTATTACCATGCTCGTATGGTCTACTTCAGTAAGTGCGCCGGTAGGACATACTGCAATGCACTGACCGCAGTAGGTGCAAACCGAATGGTCGAGATTCATCTCAAAAGCAGGAGAAACCACGGCATTAAAGCCTCTGTTGATAGCAGAAAGCACTCCTACGGTCTGAACATCATTACACATCATTTCGCAACGACGGCATAAAATGCACTTATCAACATCGCGGATAATTGCCGGTGAAGTATCTTCACGATAAGTCGACTGCTCTCCCTTGTAGTGAATCTCCCTTATGCCCAGCTGGTGAGCTAAAGATTGAAGATCACAATTTCCCGATTTGGGACAAATCAAACAGTCTGAAGGGTGATCTGACAAGATCAGTTCCATAACTGTTTGCCTTGCATTTACTGCCCTGATCGAATGTGACTTAACAACCATATCTTCAGTCACCTCAGTACAGCATGCAGGAGCCAGATTTTTCCGGCCTTCCACCTCAACTACGCAGATCCGGCATCCTCCGGGTTTGTTTTCAATATTCAGGTCGTCAAGCTTCATGTGACATAATGTGGGTATGTGAACCCCAATTCCTTTGGCGGCTTCAAGGATGGTAGTCCCTTTTTTTACAACTACCGGCTTATTATCTATAGTTAACTTAACTGTATCCATATCTGTATATTCTAAATTATGTAAGTATTATAGCATTGAACTTGCATTTTTCGTAGCAAACGCCACATTTGATGCACAACGACTGATCAATAAAGTGAGGTTGTCTCCTCTCACCGGTAATTGCTCCTACCGGACAGTGGCGGAAACATAATGTGCACCCTGTGCACAAGTCTTCAACTATTTCATACTTCAGTAGCGCTTTACACTGTCCTGACGGGCACTTACCTTCATTTACGTGAGCCAGATATTCATCTTCAAAATTGGCAATTGTTGAAAGTACGGGATTTGGGGATGTTTGTCCCAATCCGCAAAGCGAAGTGTCTTTTATCACATTGCTGAGCATCTTTAAGCGGTCGATATCCAGCATCTCACCTTTCCCTGATGTTATCTTGTCAAGAATTTCATGAAGACGCTTGTTGCCGATGCGGCAAGGGCTGCATTTTCCGCAAGACTCTTCCAAGGTAAATTCAAGATAGAATTTGGCAATTGCCACCATGCAATCATCTTCGTCCATAACTATCATTCCTCCCGATCCCATCATTGATCCTGCATCAATCAGGTTATCGTAGTCGATCGGGGTATCCAAAAAGTTTTTTGTCAGGCATCCGCCGGAGGGACCTCCGGTCTGTACGGCCTTAAACTCCTTGCCATCTTTTATGCCTCCCCCAATATCATAAATCACCTCCCTCAGGGTAGTGCCCATGGGTACCTCAATCAACCCAACCCGGTTGATCTTTCCGGCAAGAGCAAAAACTTTTGTGCCTTTTGAATTTTCGGTTCCTATTGAACTGAACCAGGCTGCACCCCTGTTGATGATGACAGGAATATTGGCAAATGTCTCAACATTATTAACATTTGTGGGTTTACCCAAGTAGCCTGAAACCGACGGGAAAGGCGGCTTGAATGTAGGCTCTCCTCTCAATCCTTCCATTGAATGGATAAGAGCAGTCTCTTCGCCACATACAAAGGCACCTGCGCCAAACCTGATCTCAATGTCGAAATCAAAGCCCTGCCTGAAAATATTTTCACCCAGCAACTTATATTCGCGTGCCTGGGTAAGGGCTATCTCAAGCCTTTCAATTGCAAGCGGATACTCCGCCCTGATATATACCAATCCTTTATTTGCGCCAATACAATAACCGCATATGGCCATTGCTTCAATCACTGAATGAGGGTCTCCTTCAAGGATCGACCTGTCCATGAATGCTCCGGGATCTCCCTCATCGGCATTGCATACCACATATTTCTGATCTGCTTCCGACTTTCGGGTTATATCCCATTTAAGGCCTGTTGGAAAACCGCCTCCACCGCGACCGCGCAAGCCCGAGTCTTTAATCACCTCTATCGTCTCTTCAGGTGTAAGTTCGGTAAGAGCTTTTCCCAACGCCATATATCCGTCGCGCGCAATGTAATCGTCTATATTTTCGGGATTGATAATCCCGCAATTACGTAAAGCTATGCGTAACTGTTTTTTATTATCATTCATATCCGGCAGATTGAAAATTATTATTCGTCAATAGTTTGAAAATTCAGAGGAATTGTACCTTCTACAGGCTCACCCCGCTTAATGTAAAGATCAATGATCTCCAACACTTTGGCTTTATCTACATAGCCAAAAAGAACAGGCTCCTTACCCGGCAGTATTACCTCAACGGTTGGTTCGGCATAGCAGTGCCCGAGGCAGCCGGTTTTTGTAACTATCGCATCAATAGCCTGCTGCTCAAGCTCATCAATCATATACTTCATTGTCTCTTTAGCACCCGAAGCAATACCGCAAGTAGCCATGCCTACCTTTATCTGAATCACATGTTCAGGATAATCAAGACTTGACCGCAACTTATTCTTTGACTGAACCTCCTCTTTTATCTTTTGAAGGTCTGCCATATTTCTAATTCTTGCCATATAAAAGATGTTAATATTTAGGTTAAACCATTAACTTTAAAAATCATGCAAATGTCGCCAATTTGTTTTAATTAAATAAAGAGTGTTTTGTATTATAAAACATCATGTTTATAAACATCTATTTGAAATTATACTCCTATTTTTGGCTTGTGTACATTTCAACTTTATCTTTTTTTTAAACTGTCTAAAATGATATACGAAAAACGATCACTGCTACCGGGTAATATTGATGATCCGGAATTTTACCAGAAAATATTTGACTCACTCCCAATCCCTATATATTACAGGGATCTAAATGGAGTATATCAAATGTGTAACAAAGCCCACGAACAGTTTACGGGTAAGCCGAGAACGCAAATAATCGGCAACTCAATTTTTGATATACACACAAAACAAATGGCCGAGATCTACTCTCAAAAAGACAAAGAACTGATCGCTAATCCTGACATTCAGATTTATGAAACTCAGGTGACCCATACAAACGGTACTAAAGATGACGTTATAATGAACAAAGCTGTCATTCGAAATAATCAGTCTGAAATAGTAGGAATTGTTGGATCTATTAACGATGTTACAAAGTTAAAAAAAACCGAGAAACGGTTAGAGACTGCACAGCAATCTATGGAGATTTCATCACATATGATGCATAAAATTAATGTTGGCATCATAATGATGGATGAAAACAGCAAGGTGATAGATTCAAATGAGAGTTTTGCAAAACTGATGGGCGACGAAACGGTGGAGCTGTTTGACACTATTCCGGGATTAAAAGGGGCCGATGTTAAGTTTCTGGTGCCGGAAGTTATTTATAAAATGCTCTTAAGTATTTTGCAGACAGGCGAAGATATGTTGGAGCGGGATATTAACTTTCAGGATAAACTGCTTCATATTTCAGTGGTGACCCTCTATAAACAAAAAGTTGTAGGGGCGGTCATACGCGACATGTCATCACCGCTGCTTGTAAGGGAGGAAATTATTCACAGGGCACAACGAATTAAAGAACAGAATATTAATACAGTGCAAAAAATTGCATACCTGCTTGGTGAAAATGCGGCAGAAACAGAAGAACTTCTTAACTCAATAATAGAATCTCACAGATATGGTAATGACCAGTAATCCGACTTATCATGTTGAAATAGATGTTCAACAACGGAAGCCAAAAGGGGAAATAGCATGCGGAGACACATTCCGGTCTGATATTTTCAGGGAAGAGGGGCGTACAATCTTGGTTGTCAGCGACGGCATCGGGCACGGCATCAAAGCAAGCGTATTGTCAAACCTGACTGCAACCATGGCTTTGAAATATGCCAGATTCCACACTAAACCGCAAATATTTGCAAGAATAATTATGGAAGTCCTTCCAAAGAGCAGCGATGGAAAGGAGAGCTATGCCACCTTCACCATAATTGAAATAGAGTCTGACGGACATCTGAGGATAATCAACTATGAAAATCCGCCGGTACTGATAATCATCAGAAATAAAGAAGTTTATAAACCCAAGGAGTATGAGCTTGAAGTGAGGGGTGCACAAAATGTGGGTAAAGTACTCAAGTGTACGGAGTTTTTTCCCCATAAAGAGGACAGGCTGGTATTTATTACCGATGGAATAATACAGTCCGGATTGGGAAGTAAAAAGTACCCTATGGGCTGGGGTATGGAGAATATGATCAGATTCACACTCAACCAGGTAAACAGAATGCCCGATATCTCTGCAGCCAGGCTTGCAAAAAAGATTACCAACCAGGCTATGATGAACGATAATTTTGAACCGAAGGATGATGCCACCTGTGGTGTTATCTACTTCAGGGAACCACGAAAAATAATGCTTATTACCGGCCCTCCTTTTTATAAAATAAAGGACTTTGACTTTGCCGGCAGGATAAAAAATTTTGAAGGAAAAAAGATAATCTGCGGAGGTACAACAGCAGAAATCATTGCCAGGGAGCTGGATACAAAGGTGGAGATACACCATGCGGCAAAAATTCCCGGAGCCCTTCCTCCTCCGGCAGAGATGGAAGGGTTCGAGCTTGTGACGGAAGGGATCCTTACACTTGGTAAAGTGGAAGAGATCCTTGAAAATTACAGCAGCGACTTACGACTGCAAGACACTCCTCCCGAAAAAGTGGTAAAACTGCTGTTAAAACACGACAGTATAGAAATTATAGTAGGTACAAGAATTAACTGGGCTCATCAGGACCCCGAACAGCCAATTGAGCTTGAACTGAGAAAGTTTGTTGTTAAACGGATTGTTAAAATACTTATTAATAAATTTTTCAAACAGGTGACTGTCGAGTACCTGTAGCCGCTAAATCATATCATCAGGTACTTTTTAAAGATAGTTTCAGACTTCATAAGGATATCTACATACTGAGCCCTTTGATATACATAAGGATCTTTCATACTCTTGCGTGAAAGCTTGCCTTTAAAACTGTCAATATTTTCATAGCCTTTCTTGTCCATCCAGTCTGAAAGCTCACTCAGCATCTCAGCAATAATTTCCGGCTTATTTTTATAAACAGTGCTGACAATCTGAACTGCATCTGCTCCGGCTAAAAATGATTTAATTACATCCTTGCCTGTAAAAATTCCACGGTTCAATCCCACACTGCCTTTAACATTCCCGAAAAGAAGCCCTGCAAACCGCAGTGAAAGCATATAATCTTTGGGATTACTCAATTCCCATGTGTAGTGGAACTCCTCCTTTTCAATATCTATCTCGGGCTGAAAGAAGCGGTTAAAAAGAACATAACCGTCAGCTCCTGCCTTATCCAGGTTAAAAACAAAATTTAGCAGGTTACTGTAAAAAAGGCTGATCTTGACACTGACCGGAATATTGACTGCTTCTTTAACAGCTTTTACAATCTTTAACTGCTTCTCCTCTATTGAGCTTCCTTTTGTTTCATAATAACCCGGTACAGCATATAAATTAAGTTCCAATCCATCAATGCCCGTCTTTTCAAGCTCTCTTGCATATTCAACCCAAGTTGTGTCGTAAAGAGCATTCAGACTGGCAATTACCGGCACATCAACCGACTTTCTCAACTTTTCAAGATTATAAAGAAACTCTTTTGGCCCCCCATGCTCTACTTTAGGGAACAGGCTCTGCATTTCGGCACTGCGAAACTCATATTCGGAAAGATCCTCGGAAAGCTGAAGGTCTTCAAGCTGAATCTGCTCTTCAAATAACGATTTATATACGATTGCTCCTATTCCTGCATCGACAACCTGCCTGACTGTTTCAGGCTTTAACACTAAATTGGATGCCCCGAGAATAAGGGGGTTTTTTAATTTTATACCCATGTAGGTAGTTGATAGATCTGCCATATTAATTGATTTTTATTTTATAAACTTTTTTACAAAGAACTAAATATACAGATATTTTGTTCACGGCAATACATTTAAAAAAAATTGTAACGAAAATTTTAATAATCTGCCTTTAAAAAGAGTGTAAATAGTATGATCCCCTAATTACAGGAGAGGCTGCCCTTTTTAGACAGCCTCTCTTTTTCATAAAAAATTTTATTTTACAATAAGCTCAGTGTGACAGTCAAACCGGCCATCACAACTGAAACCATCGACATAAGCTTAATAAGAATATTCAGTGAAGGGCCTGAGGTATCCTTAAACGGATCACCTACCGTATCGCCAACAACACCGGCTTTGTGAGCTTCCCCGCCTTTGCCGCCATATTCTCCTTTTTCAATAAATTTCTTTGCATTATCCCATGCACCGCCTGCATTATTCATAAATACAGCAAGTGTAAACCCTGCTGTAAGTCCGCCGGCAAGAAGTCCGACAACTCCGGCAACTCCCATCAGCGCACCAACAATCACAGGAACTGAAATAGCCACAATCGAAGGCAGTAACATCTCTTTCTGAGCGCCCCTTGTGGATATTTCCACACATTTTGCATATTCCGGAACAGCTTTCCCTTCCAGTATACCTTTAATTTCACGGAACTGACGCCTTACCTCTTCAACCATGGCACCGGCTGCACGGCCTACTGCCTTCATCGTCATTGCACTGAAAACAAATGCCATCATTGCCCCGAGAAACAGTCCGCCAAGAAAAAGCGGGTTTAACAGCGTAATATCATAAGCTGATGAAAAATCACTCACTGAAGCAGTTGATATTTTTACTGCTTTCATCCCCTCTTCAACAGCAGGCACTATATCATTATAAAATATATAAGAACCTTTAGTAACAAATCCCTGGCCGGTTTTTGCTATCCTGTCGAACCACATGCGCACCTCTTCCATATATGCTGAAATAAGCGCCATGGCCGTAAGTGCTGCGGAGCCGATTGCAAATCCCTTGCCTGTGGCTGCCGTGGTATTGCCAAGCATATCCAAGGCGTCTGTACGCTCACGAACATGAGGATCAAGCTCCGACATTTCAGCATTACCGCCGGCATTGTCGGCAATCGGGCCAAAAGCATCGGTTGCCAAGGTGATCCCCAAAGTTGACAACATACCAACTGCTGCAAATCCAATTCCATAAACACCCATTGCAAAATGCTCATAACCTCCTGATGCCCAGAATGCCCCAATAATAGCAAGCACAATGGTCACTACAGGAATCCATGTTGAGTACATACCCACTGCAAGCCCGTCGATAATAGTGGTAGCAGGGCCCTGAAGTGCCTGTTTGGCAATGCCTCTCGTAGGCTTATACTCATCAGAAGTGTAATACTCCGTGGCCTGACCGATAATTACACCGGCTGCAAGACCTATAACAACTGCCCAGAAAACACCCCATGTAACCCAGCCGAGAAGAGATAAAACTACCATGGCAACCAGAACCAGCACGGAGCTTCCCCCTGTCCCTAACAGTAGGGCATTCAATAAATTCTTTTGTGTTGCTGACTCTTTTGTGCGAACCATAAATATACCTATAATAGACAAAATGGTACCTATTGCCGCTACAATCATAGGTGCAATAACTGCCTTATAAGGATCCAGACCGCTACTCTGCAGGGCAAGTGCCGGAAGTGAAGCTCCCAATGCGGCAGTTGCAAGAATAGCACCCGCATACGACTCATAAAGGTCGGCACCCATACCGGCAACGTCACCTACATTGTCGCCTACATTATCAGCTATGGTAGCAGGATTCCTCGGATCATCTTCAGGAATGCCTGCCTCTACCTTACCAACAAGGTCAGCGCCAACGTCGGCAGCTTTTGTATAGATTCCACCTCCTACACGGGCAAAGAGAGCCTGTGTTGAAGCGCCCATACCAAATGTAAGCATGGTAACAGTAATCTCAACTAACTTGGACTTAATGCCATCGTCAGTTAAAACCCCGTTAATAACATATTCAGGATGGGGATAAACAAAATTAAGTCCTAAAAATTTTAACCCGCCGGCCATATTGGCAGGGGTATAAACTAACTTGTCGAGAATTAAAAACCATGCTGCAATATCCAGCAAAGCAAAGCCTACAACAACCAATCCCATAACTGCGCCGCTGCGGAATGCAATCTGCAGTGCTTTGTTCAGTGACTTGGATGCACCATGTGCAGTACGGGCAGAAGCATATGTTGCGGTTTTCATACCTAAGAAACCACATAGCCCCGAAAAGAATCCACCCGTAATAAATGCAACAGGCACAAACGGGTTTTGCACCTGAAAATAAGCCATGATGGTCAGCAAAACAAACAAAATGATAAAAACTATGGTCACCACTTTGTACTGCCTTTTCAGATAAGCCATTGCACCTTCGCGAACATATTGTGCAATCTCAATCATACGGTCAGTACCTTCTGAATTCTTCATCATTGACTTAAAAAAGTAAAGTGCAAATGCAAGTGCCAGGATGGAGGCAAGAAGAATAAAAATGAAAATGTTACTCATAAGAAATTAATTTTTATGTAACAACAGTTACGGTTTAGATCTTAAAATATTCTCTGAACCAATCAGTTAATTAAAAAGGTTCAATATTTCAATATTTATTTTTTTTAGTCGACAAAGATAATTTATTAAATTGAAAGAGAAGATCTCTTGTATAAAATTTAAATAGGTTTGTAAATTTATTAATATCGATTCTTCTCCTGCATGCAGATCGTGGCGCGGCGCTCCCGCCCGTTCATCAGTACCGATAAAGGCTTTTCAAACTCAATATGTTTTATATACCCCGTATCTTGCACCACCTTCTGTTTTTTCAGCTCATCCATATTAAGCCATGCTGTTTCGGAGTTATGCGGAATAGAAAAATAGCCGATATTCATCGAGGTCACATTATGAAAAAAGTGCGACCCCAATGAAGCATCCAACGGAAAATCCTCCAATCCCACTTCAATAATGACCCTGGCTTTGGATATTTGTGCCCACCAGACAGGGATACCGGTAAACTGATCGCGCGACCCCCACCTTCCGGGGCCAATCAGGATATACTCCCTGTTATTTGCCTCAAAGTATTTGTTGATCTGACTTATCTCTTCAGCCATCTTCCATGTTTTGGTTTTGTCAAACAGGCCGGGGTCGACATAAACCACATCGCTGATATTGTCTATTCTGCCATTCCCCATTCCCATTTCCGCATACATAAGCATACCTTCCCTTTCAACTGTTCCAAGGTCGATCTCCGGTTGCTCTTCAATCCGTATCAGCGGCTTGATCTGTAAAAGATAAAAAGTGGGATACCCGTTATCTGCCGGGTCAAACTCTACGGCATACTCTATTTCCACCGGCGACCCCATGGCTTCCTTAAAAAGTTTAAGCATTAGCTGTAATGTGTCGGCTAAGGGTAAATAATTGTACTTCAGTATATTGGCAAAATCAATAACTCTGGGACCCTGTACCGTGATGCCGGGCACAAGATCATCATTATCAATATCGTAAGTAGAAGCAGTATGATCAAGGGTACCATCAGGCTCTGCTTCGCGAATCCTGTACTTTTTTATTGCGGCATTTTCTCCGCCCTCAACAAGGTCAATCTCCAAAGCAGAAAGGTCAAGAGCATAAAAGCTCTTTTGAGAATCTCTGATGAGGTCGTGCTGTGAAGTTGCATTTAACCCGGGATATTTCGGACAAAAGCGGTATGAGTTTTCACCTCCCACAACATACATCCCTAAGCCGACGGCTGCCACAGAAAAACCATCTTCGGGCTTCATGTGGGATATGGGATAATAGTTGTAAGAGTGGGCAACTCCGGAAATTACGGGATAATATTTACCATTGCGCTCCCTGCCAACCAGCTCCTGGATCAGAACAGCCATCTCCTCCTCCTCTATCTTATAATTGACGGCATCAAAATAGGATTTTGCCGATTCTGTAAATACACTGGCATATACCAGTTTGATTGCAGTGGAGAGCTGTTTATACCTGATATTGATGTCGGGATGATTATTTGGGATTATATAGGTGGAATAAACTCCGGAAAATGGTTGTAACAATGAATCTTCAAACATGCCCGACGACCTGACTGCCAATGGCTTATCAACACACCTGACATATTCCGTCAGGCGTTTTTTTAACTTTTCTTCAAAATCGGCCTCCAAAAAACATCTTTTTATTGTTTCAAAGTTGCCGGATGAATATATCTTGTCATGAAGATTATTGATCTCAATAAATTTGCTGAATTCATGTGAGCCTATAACTGCAGTTGCCGGTATATAAATATTTAATCCCGGTGCCAGCTTCCGGAAGTCAATATTTTCAATAAGGTGACTCATAAATGCTATTCCCCGTCCTTTCCCTCCCAAAGAGCCTTTTGCCATGCGCACGATCAGCCTGTTGGAGTTTAGAAGGGAGGGTTCAAAATTTACAATGGTGCCTTTGAACTTTTCAAAATTAACTCTCCTGAAAGTGTCAAGGCAATAGTGTCTCAGCCCCTCGGGCGACTCAAAATCTTCGATATTCACCTTACGTAACCTCTCTGCCATATTTATCTCGCCGCGAGCCATCAGCCATGTTGAAAAAGAGTTACGCTTACCATGGTAAATAAGGGTTTCTGCCGGGATCACCATAAACTTCTCCTGAAACTCCTGAAGATTATCGGCTCTTGCAATCTCCCGCCCGTCAAGTCCTTTAAAAACAAAACTGCCAAAGCCGAGCCTTGTATAGAGAAAGTTGAGTATCTCCATCGACAGGCTTTCTGAATTTTTATCGATAAAGTAGGCGCTGGTGTTTTTTACACGCTCTGCATTAGCAGTATCATGCGACTGCAGCAAAGTGGGAATGGGATACTCCAAAACACTGTTTGTGTAGTTCAGCAACTCAATCCCTGCATTATTATCCTCCCTGCCATCCTTATAAAACTTAACATCTGAAATAACACAAAGCATATATTGCTTGTAGTGGTTAATTATCCTTACTGCATCTTCATAATTATCGGTGAGGAGTATCTTAGGCCTTCCCCTCATCTTTAATATTTTATGAAGCTCATTCCTGGCATCTTCTTCAACCAGGATCTGAGTCTGGGTCATCACATTTGTGTAAAGCATCGGCAGATACCGCGAATAGTACTGAATGCTGTCCTCAACCAACAGAATAACCCTGACATTTCCGATCTCCGTATCGCGGGCAACATTCTTTTTATCCTCAATATACTTGATCATGGCTAAGAAGACATTTGAATTTCCGTTCCACACAAAAATGCGGTCGATAAAATCAAAGTTTCTGCCTTCTGACTGAAAAAATTTAAGGTCTGCATTATTATTTGCCAGGAGCAATAACGGTATACGGGGATGAAGGGTGCCAATTTCTCTTGCCATCTCAACGGCAGAAAACTTATCTATTCCCACCATCAAAATGATCAGGTCAAAGTCGCGATGTTCCAAAGTCAAAAGAGCATCCTCACGTGAATTAACACTGGTAAACCTTGGTGCAGCGGAAAGATTCAGCTGAAGATACTCGCCAAAGATTTTGTCAGAAAACTGTCCTTCCCTCACTATTGCATAGGAGTCGTAAAGAGTTGCTATCAGAAGCACCTCCTTGATTTTGGTTGGCATCAGCTCCTGAAAAATATCACGGTCACTTTTTTTCCTCTTGTAAATGCCAGCCAAAGATATTTTATCGATATCCATCTTAATAAATTTATTTCAAAGATATCCCGGTCAAAATCCGGCTGACTCCCTTAACCTTACTGCTATTGGTCAAGTTTGTGAATCACAAGCCCCGAACGGAGCTTGGGCTCAAACCATGTTGTTTTCGGCGGCATTATCTTCCCGCAGTCAGCTATATTTATCAGCTGTTGCATTGATACCGGGTAAAGGGCAAATGCAGCTTTCATCTCACCTGAATCAACACGTCTTTTTAACTCTCCGAGGCCGCGAATGCCCCCCACAAAATCAATTCTTTGTGAAGTGCGCAGATCGGTGATCCCCAACAAAGGCTCAAGAACCTGTTTTGAAAGTATATTTACATCAAGCACTCCTAAGGGGTCATTATCGTTGTATGTTCCCTCTTTTGCCGTCAGCTTGTACCAGCAACCGTCAAGGTAGAGGCTGAACTGATGAAGCCGCCCCGGTTTATATATCTCCGTTCCTGCCTTTTCAACAATAAACGAATCTTCGAGGGCTGCCAAAAACTCCTTTTCCGAAAGTCCGTTAAGATCTGTAACCAACCTGTTATAATCAATGATCTGCAACTGGTCATCAGGAAAATGAACAGCCATAAAGTAGTTATACTCCTCATTACCGGTATGATTGCCGGCGGCAGCTGCCCTCTCTGCCCCTATCCGTGCTGCTGCTGCTGTCCGGTGATGCCCGTCTGCCACATAGGTGTAAGGAACACGGGTGGCAAAAAGCTCTTCAATCTTTCTGTTCTTTTCAGGAGTGTCGATTACCCAAAAGTGGTGTCCGAAACCATCATCAGAAATAAAATCATATACCGGCTTACAACTGTCCGTAACACTTTGCACAATCTCATCTATTTCAGGGACTGCCTTATATGCAAAAAATACCGGCTCGATATTGGCATTCAGATAACGTGTAAGAACCATACGGTCTTCTTCTTTGTCGGGGCGTGTAAGCTCATGCTTCCGGATTATTCCGTTTTCATAATCTGAGCAGGCAGCTGCCCCCACGATTCCGTACTGGGTTCTTCCATTCATTGTCTGGGCATAAATATAATACACAGGATCCTCATCCTGAAGAAGCCATCCTTTTTTCAGGAATTTTTTAAAATTTTCAAGTGCCTTATTATAAACCTCTTCCGAATGAATATCTTTTATATTGGTACACTCTATTTCAGCCCTTGTTATACGCAGCAGTGATTTTTCCTTTCCCTGTGCCATCTCTGCCGCCTCTTGTGAGTTCATAACATCGTAAGGAAGAGTGGCCAGCTCTTTTACCACATCCTTAGGCGGACGCAAGCCTCTAAAGGGTTTAATTATTGCCATATCTGCAGGTATAAATTTTATTTGTTTTTTTCAAAATCCTGCATTACTTCAATCAATGCCTTAACACTCTCCACAGGCATGGCGTTATAAAGAGAAACCCTGAATCCTCCTACAGAGCGGTGCCCTTTAATACCAACCATTCCCTTAGATGTGGCAAACTCCAGGAAGTCTGCTTCCAACCCGGCATACTCGGGAGCCATAACAAAAGTGACATTCATTCTGGAGCGGTCTGCAGGATCGCTTACAGTGGGAACAAACAGCCTGTTTCTTTCCAGTTCATCATAAAGAAGGCCGGCTTTTTGAATATTGATCTTTTCAATTGCTTCCACCCCACCCAGCTCTTTCAACCACTTTAAGGTTTGCAGACATGCAAAAACAGGCAAGGTTGCAGGAGTATTGAACATTGAGCCGTTTGTAACCTGAACTTTATAGTCGAGAATGGTAGGTATCGGCCGGTCTGCCTTGCCAAGGGCATCCTCTTTCACTATAATTAATGTGACACCCGACGGGCCGAGGTTTTTTTGTGCTCCGGCATATATAACATCATATTTTGAAATATCAACAGGCCGGCTGAAAATATCGGACGACATATCTGCGGCAAGAGGAACATCAACATCGGGATCACTCAGTAATTCGGTGCCGAATATTGTATTGTTTGTTGTAATATGAAAATAACTTACATCTCCCGGTACTTCATAGTTCTTGGGTATATAGTTATAATTTGAATCTTTTGATGAGGCAACCTCTATAACTTCACCAAACAATTTAGCTTCCTTAATAGCTTTCGATGCCCATGATCCTGTGTTGAGATAGGCTGCTTTACTTTTCATTAAATTGTATGGAACCATTAAAAACTGGGTGCTGGCGCCTCCCTGCAGCAGCAACACCGAGTAGCCGGCAGGAACCTGAAGCAGCTCTTTTACAAGATCCCTTGCTTCATTCATAACAGCTACAAATTCTTTGCTGCGGTGAGAAACCTCCATAACAGAAAGGCCTGTACCGGCAAAATTAATAGCAGCTTCTGCAGTTTTTTCCTTAGTATACCCGGGCAAAATAGAGGGCCCTGCATAAAAATTATGTTTTTTCATTATTACAACTTTTTAATTATTTAACTATAAGAGAATTTACCTGTCGCAAATTTATCAGATTCTGATTAAGATTAAATATTTTACCGGGATTTTATTTGTTATGAAACAATTAATTAATTATTGTTATCTTATATAAATGGTGTTTTAACAATTTGTGCGGGAATCTTTTTATTTCTGATCCCAATAAATATTTTCGAACCAATGGCAGAGTGACCTGTCGCAAAGTAACCCATTCCGATACCCTGCGTCAATACGGGCGACATTGTTCCCGATGTAACTTTGCCTATCACCTCTCCCTCTGCGCTGATTATATCATATCCTTTCCGGGGGATCCCTTTTTCTTCAAGAATAAACCCTCTTAGCCTGCGGCTGACACCCTCATTTTTCTGCTTCTCAAGAAATTTGCTGTCGACAAACTCTCTTCCCCCAAATTTTGTTATCCAGCCTAATCCTGCCTCTATGGGAGAGGTTGTATCATCAATATCATTTCCATAAAGGCAATAGCCCATTTCAAGCCTTAATGTATCTCTGGCACCCAGGCCGGCAGGCTTGATCCCATACCGGCTCCCCGCACTGATCAACGCCTCCCAGAGAGCTGGCGCATGCCTGTTTTTAAAATATAGTTCAAAACCTCCTGCTCCGGTATAGCCGGTAGCGGAAATAATTATATCATCAATACCCGCAACACTTCCCTCAATAAAATGATAAGACTTAACAGCTGCAAGGTCGGCAGCTGTAAGTTTTTGCAAAACCTTAATAGCATCAGGGCCCTGAACTGCAAGCAGGCCCGTCTCCGAAGATATGTCATCAAACACTGCGTCATAGGTATTATTACTTAATATCCAGTTACGGTCCTTTGCTGTATTGGAAGCATTAACAACCAATAAGTATCGCTCTTTATCAAAGCAATACACCAAAAGATCATCAACAATGCCTCCCCGCCCATTAGGCATACATGTATATTGCACCATTCCGGGACTCAAATATGACGGATCGTTTGAAGAGATTTTATTAATAAGATCAACTGCTTCATTGCCTGTTATCCAAAACTCGCCCATATGTGAAACATCAAAAATAGCGGCTGAATTACGAACAGCCATATGTTCATCTATAATACCGCTGTACTCAACAGGCATTTCAAAGCCTGCAAATTCCATCATTTTAGCTCCCAAACTTTTATGGATTGCATTTAATGCTGTTACTCTCATATTTTTTTTGATAATTTTATTTAAAATAATTCGATTACCGGGCTTTTTAGAATAAATAAATTCAATAATTAACCTAACTTGCAATTTTTCGATGAACAGAAAATTTAAATATGTAAAATTAAGCTATCTTAAGGAATTAAGCGAAGAGAGCAATGACTTTATAGCCGAAATGATCAATATTTTTATCCGGCAGGTTCCCGTATATATCACCAATATGAACAAATACCTGAAAGACAGGAATTACGAAGCGTTAAACAGGGAGGCACATACTGCCAAATCGTCGGCTATGGTTTTCAATATGGAGGAGACTGCCGAAATATTAAAAGAGATAGAGCTCACTGCCAATGATAATAACAGGAACTCTATTTCCGCTTTAATCAGTAAAGCAGGTAACGAACTAAATCTTGCATGCAGGGAGTTAACAGATTATCTTTCAGAGATTACTAATTCCTGAAAACCAGCTTGTCTCCTTCGGTGTCGATCCGGATCGGATTTGATTTATCTATGTCGCCGGCAAGTACTTTGCGTGACAACTCATTCAGGAGATATCTCTGAAGTACCCGCTTTACCGGACGGGCTCCAAACTGAGGCTCATAGCCTAATTTTGCCAGAAGCTCAATTGCAGAATCGGTAATGGTCATTTTCAATCCGCTGCCTGCAAGCCTTTTAACTACCTGATTGAACTGCAGCTTTACAATCTCATTTATGTCATCTCTTGAAAGCGGAGTAAATACAATAGTCTCATCAATCCTGTTGAGAAACTCCGGCCTTATGGTTTTCCTCAACAGCTCAAAGAGGCTGTTGCGGATACTATCCATCACCTCCTCCGGGTTACCTTTGCTCATCATCTCAATACTCTCCTGAATGAGATGTGATCCAAGGTTGGATGTCATTATGATAATAGTGTTTTTAAAGTTTACCGTACGCCCTTTATTATCGGTAAGCCGTCCGTCATCAAGTACCTGAAGAAGGACATTAAAAATATCGGGGTGTGCTTTTTCAATTTCATCGAAAAGAACAACAGAGTAAGGTTTATGACGCACCGCCTCCGTAAGCTGTCCTCCCTCATCATAGCCGACATATCCCGGCGGGCTTCCAATCAGGCGGGTAACTGAAAATTTTTCCTGATATTCAGACATATCGATCCGGGTAATCATATTTTCATCGTTAAAGAGATATTCTGCCAGGGCTTTTGCCAGTTCGGTCTTTCCCACTCCGGTAGATCCTAAGAATATAAATGAGCCGATCGGTTTTTTTTCATCCTGAAGCCCTGCCCTGCTCCTTCTTACGGCATCGGAAACAGCAGTAATCGCTTCATACTGCCCGACTACCCTCTTATGAAGCTCCTCCTCCATGTGAAGCAGTTTTTCACGCTCACTCTGCAACATCTTTGAAACCGGTATTCCCGTCCACCGTGCAACCACCTCGGCAATATCCTCAGCATCTACCTCCTCCTTTATAAGGCTGTCGCCATCTTTCAGCCGGTGAAGCTCCTGCTGCAGTCTCAATATCTCATTTTCAGCTTCCTTTATTTTTCCATACCTCAACTCGGCAACCCGCTCATACCATCCCTGTCTCTCTGCCTCCTCCGATTCAACTTTAAAATTTTCAATCTCAACCTTCTTCTTTTGAATTGCTTCAATTACAGACTTTTCACTTTGCCACCTTGCGCGGAGCTTCGACCTCTCATCTTTAAGGTTGGAAATCTCTTCATTTAACACATTTAGCTTTTTTTCATCTTTCTCGCGCTTAATGGCTTCACGCTCAATCTCCAACTGCTTGATCCGGCGTTCTATCTCGTCGAGCTCCTCCGGAATGGAGTCCATCTCAAGACGCAGCTTTGCCGCAGCCTCATCCATCAGGTCAATAGCCTTATCAGGTAAAAAGCGTTCAGAAATATATCTTTGCGATAACTCGACTGCAGCAATAATTGCATCATCTTTAATCCTTACCTTATGATGATTTTCATAACGCTCTTTGATTCCTCTCAATATGGAGATTGAGCTCAAAGTGTCGGGTTCATCTACCTGCACAACCTGAAAACGGCGCTCCAAAGCTTTATCTTTTTCAAAATATTTCTGATACTCGCTGAATGTGGTTGCACCAACAGCCCTAAGCTCTCCCCGCGCCAGTGCCGGCTTAAGTATATTTGCCGCATCCATTGCTCCGTCACTTTTCCCTGCTCCTACCAGGGTATGTATCTCATCAATAAAAAGGATAACCTCCTCATTTGAGTTTACCACCTCGTGCACAACAGCCTTCAGCCTTTCTTCAAACTCTCCTTTATACTTTGCTCCTGCAATGAGAGCCCCCATATCGAGCGAAAATACCTGCTTAGACTTCAGATTTTCGGGTACGTCACCTCTGACAATCCTCCTGGCCAGCCCCTCTGCTATTGCTGTTTTACCTGTTCCGGGGTCGCCTATCAGCAGTGGATTGTTTTTTGTGCGGCGCGAAAGGATCTGTAAGATCCTTCTGATCTCGTCATCCCTGCCAATAACGGGGTCAAGCTTTCCTGAACGTGCCATCTCATTCAGGTTTATGGCAAATCTGTTTAGCGAGTTAAAGCGGTCTTCGGCAGTCTGACTGTCTACCTTTGACCCTTTCCGCAGCTCCAGAATAGCTTTATTCATATCCTCACGGGTTACACCGTTATCTTTCATCAAACGGGCAATAGTGTCATTTCCATCCAAAAGCGATAAAAGTATATGCTCAACCGACACAAACCTGTCTCCCATTTTACCGGCCAGTTCACTTGACTTTTGCAGTACCATATTGGCTGCAGGCGATAAATACCGGTCTGCGCCGGTTACTTTCGGATAAGATTCAACAATTTGTTTAAGTGCCTTTGTAAATACCGGCATATTCACGCCCAGCTTCTTAAGAATAAATTCAATCACATCTTCTGCCGAGTTGATCAGCCCTTTTAAAATATGACCTGTCTCAAGAGCCTGCTGGTTATTAGCCTCCGCAATCTGAAAAGCATTTTGAACAGCTTCCTGTGCTTTTATTGTAAAATTATTAAGATTCATATGATTAAAATTAATT
>CAZLZJ010000023.1:0-31840 GCA_964563975.1 uncultured Prolixibacteraceae bacterium | reverse complement strand
GAATGAAGAAAATTCCGAGTTTATTTTGTCTATTGTTTTCCACGGTGAGTTTTCTGAAAGTCCGGAATTATTTTGATCATCACCTGATGAACTGATATAGTAATCAGTAGCATTGGCAATTGAACCAATAACAAGAATTATCAGCGTAATAATGGCTTTCATTGGAGTGATTTGACGAATAATTAAATTTGTTTGATTAGCACGCGTTTTTTTACGGCTAATGCTTTATTTTGTTACATTAAAATGATTTTGGAAACTATGTTGATTCAGCAATCTGCGGTGTCTGGTTGACAATCTGTTCTATTGCCGGATGGTTTGTCTTTTTTGATGTAGGATTGACTCAGGTGCTGCGGAACAGGCTTGCTGAGGCGAAAGCCCGGTGTGATGATTAGCTTACACGAATTTATGTACTATATTGTTATGATGTTTGGAAGTAAATATGTTCAATTTTTAAACGGAATCAGTGCTTTGCGTATTTAATTTATTGCAAGTCTGATCAGCACATTTTCGTACATTGGCGAAGTTTTAACTCTAATGAAAAAACTTTTTTATTATATTATTAATATTTCTCTCGGTTTAGCTTTCGTACAGTTACTATCCTTCGAATCAAGTCTTATGAGATTGCTCGGACTTGGTTTTTTAATTCTTCATGCATTTATAATTTTTCATATTTTTCATGACCAATTTTTATTCATTACATATCTTCTATGCCAAAGTACAATGGTATCTTATGACATAATGGGTGGTATAACACTTGCTCCTTTGTTTGTACTCATTGCCTTCTTCTTTTTTAAGGGAAAGTTTTTTGTTAAGGATAAGTTTGTCATATTGTGTTTGTTAGTTTTGATTATTACCAATTTTCTTGGGTTTTTAATTAAAAATCCTTCATCTAAAAAAGATTTGATTCAGTCAGTGATTATTTTTTCCGGTTTTATTTTAACGTTTATTTTTATTCAGAATTTCAAGTTTACAAAAGCAAACATTAAGTCATTATTTAGAATCCTAACGTTTATTTCTTTAATTCTTTTTATTGTAGCTCTCAATCAAAAATTTGTTTTTGTAAATTCTTCATATTTATTGTTAGGTGCAGTAATCGGTTATCCTTCTGTTAGTAGTACAAAAATTGCCTATGAAGGTAGATTTCCTTCCTTGTTTTGTGATTATGAGTTATTTTCAGAATTTTCGTTAATGATGTTTATTTTAGCTTTTTCCGTTTTTATGGACAAAAATTCGAATAAAATTTTTTCGTTAGGAAATACAACATTTTATTTAATGATTCTGAGTTTTATGAATATTTTGATTACCGGAACCCGTTCAGGTTTTATTCTGTTATTCGCTTTCATCATGTTATTTTTTCTGGTTCGCACCAGTACATTGCTTTCAAAAAAATCATTATTACTCTTTTCGATATTAATTATCATGATACCATTAATAATTAATTTTGGTGATCTGATAGGATTAGACGTTATTGTTAACCGGTTAAATGAAATTGATATTAATAGGCTTAGCACAAAAAGTTTAGTAACCGGCGAAGAATTAAACAGATCAACTGTATATGCTGCGGGGTATAAAAGAATAGGAGAAGCCAACTGGATTCTGGGTTATGGTTATGGAAGATCTTCTTCTAATAATCTTGCTTGGTTGGGAAATATTGGTGCGCTAGGCTTTGAAATACGAGATTTTCATAGCTTATACCTTTCCTTACCCATGATATATGGTTGGATTGGGGGCAGCGCTTATCTTCTATTAATTCTGTATTTGATTATTATTAATTTTAAAAACTATTTGAAAAAAGATGGCAATCCATTTCGTGCTATTGAAATTGGATTCTCATTTGTTTTTATTTTTTTTCTGATCAACCAATTAAAAATTAACTCGTTAAGGACATATAATTATCATTTTTTGATTTGGATTTTATTAGGTATATCATTTTCAATCAGTAATTATAGAAATACGCTATCTAAAAAAAATCAGTAGAGTATTAACTCGTCAAAAATTATGAGAGATAACTTAAAGGTATTAAGGTTCACCAATACACCTTCTCTTGTAAGTAAACATTTGGGGGATAAATCTGGGAGGATGGATATCCTCGCTTGAGAAAGGAATAGCCAAAATTCCAGAAATTGAACTAGCTATAGTCTTTCCTTATAATGATCCAATCCTGGATGACTTTAAAATCGGGTCAACAAGATATTATCCATTTCCCCAAGTTCTTGACGGTGGCATAATAAAAGGTTTTTTATCTCGCAGGGGGCATAGCATTGGGATGGAAAATGATTTATCTTTTTTCAAGGCAATTGTTGCAAAAGTTAAATCCGATCTCCAATTATTCTTAAAGATGGAGAAGAAGGAGTTCTGGTCCAGAATGGTGATCCTTATACTATGGCAGGAGCAATTGTTGAATTGATATATTCACCTGGTAAAATGAAATCATATTCTTCCAGGGCAAGGAAAGAGGCATTGTCAGGCATAATCCCCGATCAATAGATTATACAGTTCTAAATATTTATCAAAAAGTACTGTAATTAATTTAGCTGTTGAAGGTGTTTTTATACCTGAATAGCCCATTATAATAAATTGGAAGATCATGTTGGATTCTGCTTGTATTAGTTGAACTATTTCAATGATAATTTGTATTCTATGAAATTTCTTAAGTCAGCACCATTCCGGTTCCTTTCCAGATTCATAACCAAGGGTCATGAAAGGAGTGTCAGGGCAAAAAAGAACATTGTAGGCTCATTGTTAATAAAGGGCCTAAGTTTATTTATTAGCTTTATCACACTTCCAATAACTCTAAGTTATGTTGACTCAGCCACCTATGGAGTCTGGCTGACAATCAGTTCTATTGTCGGATGGTTTGTTTTTTTTGATATAGGTTTGACACAAGGGCTGCGGAACAGGCTTGCTGAGGCGAAAGCTCGAGGAGATGAGGAACTGGCCAGAATCTATGTAAGTACAACTTATGCAATCCTGGGTATAATTTTTGCAATTGTCTGGCTTATATTTCTGGTGGTTAATAATTTTCTTGACTGGTCTCAGATACTGAAAGTGTCGGAAACTATGCGTTCCGATGTTACTATGCTTGCTCTTATTGTTTTTACTTATTTTTGTATCTCATTTGTTTTCAGAATTATAACTACCATTCTTTTGGCCGATCAGTTTCCGGCCAAATCATCCCTGATTGATCTTTTGGGACAGATACTCTCATTGATTATCATTATCATCCTGGTGAAGACAACAGAAGGATCGCTTGTGAAGTTGGGTCTGGCATTGTGTGTTGCTCCACTAACTGTGCTGATCGGGGCAAACATCTTTTTCTTTAATGGAAAGTACAGGAAATACAGACCTTCCATCAGTACTGTTAAATTCAGGCATGCCAATGATCTTTTTAATCTTGGCCTGAAATTTTTTGTAATTCAGGTTGCTTCCATTATTCAATATCAGACAGCCAACATCATTATTGCAAGAAGTTTTGGTACTGCTGATGTTACGGCTTATAATGTTGTATATAGATATTTTGGTATTCCATACATGCTTTTTAATATTTTTCTTGTTCCATTTTGGTCAGCATCTACAGAGGCTTTTCAGCAAAATGACATTAAATGGATCAAGAATGGCATTAAACGTTACAATCAGTTGCATATTCTGATTTTTCTTGGAACTGTTTTAATGCTTGTTTTCTCAACTCCCTTCTACAGACTGTGGCTTGGTGAAGGTAAGGTTGTTGTGGCAATGTCACTTTCATTTTGGGGATTTGTCTATTTTAACGTAATGATGTTTGGAGGGAAATATGTCCAATTACTGAATGGTCTGAGCTATTTGCGCATTCAGTTTATTGCAAGTATGATCAGCCCACTTTTATATATTGGAGTAGTTTTGATACTGATAAAATATTTTGATATGGGTGTTTACTCCTTATTCATAGCCTCGGTCATCGCAAATTTTAATGGATTAATTCTGGCTCCCCTGCAATATCATATGGTAATTAATCTGAATCGAAAGGGTATCTGGATTAAATAGTGTAAACTAAAACTATATGTTTAGCAAAAAGCAACTTGCATTTATAAGTTTAATATTAGCCTTAATATTCCATTTTGCCTTTTATCTAAGTTATTATGGACCATCAATAAGTCTCGTTCAGGGTTATAGTAAGTATTTTTTTGCTTTTGGTTCAGTCATCATAATGATCTTTCTTTATCTTACTACATATTGGCGTGCTGATCTTAGGGGGAGCAAGATAATCTTCTTGTTTGACGCGTTGTTTATTTGGATTATTATATCGTTAATACGGAGTCTACTCGGAATAAATAATTTTAAGGATGCCATTCCATTTTTCTTCAGCAATTACATGGCCTTATCCCTTTTCCCTATTTTGTTCTTTTTGTTGGGATTGAGTATTAATTACTTCCATTTAATCAATAAATATCTATTAGTATATGTGGTTTTTTCCTTTTTGTTTTCATTAATATATATTCAAAACTTTGAACTTCAGCTTTTTTTAACATATCCGCTATTTTTTATCATTTTAACAATACCTCTCAGGGGGCCATTAGGCAAAGCTATGATTGCGGCTATTTCGATAGTTGTAATCATTTTCTCACTAACAAACCGTGCAGGGATATTGAGGATTTTAATCAGTTACTGTATTGTAGCTGCCTATTATCTTATGCAGACCGTCAGAATAAACCGAAAGTTAATTAGGGTTCTGATATTTGCGGTACTCATATTACCTTTTATTTCACTTTATCTGGGTATTAAAGGGCAAAATATCTTTGAAATAGTATTGGGAGATAATGATACTCCTTACAGTCAGGAAGATCCTTTAGCTGATACGAGAACTTTTCTCTATTATGAAGTTTTACAGGATCTTAAATTCAATAAAGCCCTCATGTTTGGCAAAGGGCTGAATGCAGGTTACGATTCACCCTCCTTTCAAACATATAACAGAAATATTGTCGAAGTTGGGTTTCTTCAAATTTTGATGAAAATAGGGATATTGGGTTTCCTGATCTACCTATGGATTATTTTATCAGCAGTTTACAAAGCATTAAGTAATTCACAAAATCAGTTCATTAAATGTTTGGGGATATTGCTAGCCAGTTATATTATTATGCTGTTTATTGAAAATCAAGTTGCATATAATTTATTGAATATAATAGTCTGGATTGTTATCGGAATGTGCCATTCAGATAAATTGAGGAGGCTGAATGACAAAGAAATACGAAGCTTATTGCTGTATGATAAATTAACCTGAATTAATATTGAAGAAAATGATACAATCAAAGAAAAAGGTATTATGGTTCACCAATACACCTTCTCTTGCGAGTAAACATTTGGGGGATAAATCATATCTGGGAGGATGGATATCTTCACTTGAGAAAGAAATAGCCAAAATTCCAGAAATTGAACTAGCTATAGCCTTTCCTTACAATGATCCAACCCTAGATGACTTTAAAATCGAGTCAACAAGATATTACCCATTTCCCCAAGTCCTTGACGGTGGTATAATAAAAGGTTTTTTATCTCGCTGGAGGCATAGCATTGGGTTGGAAAATGATTTATCTTTTTTCAAGGCAATTGTTGCAAAATTTAAACCCGATCTCATTCATGTTTTTGGAAGTGAAAGATCTTTTGGATTAATGATCTATGAAACTGAAATGCCTCTAATCATCCAGATTCAAGGCAATTTGTCTGTTTATGAGAAAAAATGGTTTTCAGGCATCTCTTTACTGGATGTGCTACGCTATTGCAGGAAAAAGGATCTGTTGCTTGGATATGGAGTTTTTCACGCATACTTTTTGTTTAGGAAAAGGGCGAAACGAGAAAGGAAGATACTTGAAGAATGTAATTATGTGATCGGGAGAACTGACTGGGATAGAAGAATCAGTCGTATACTTGCGCCACAAAGTACTTATTTCCATTGTGAAGAGGTTTTAAGGGAGCAATTCAGAGAAGCACAATGGAGCTACAAAATAAAAGAAAAAAGAGTATTGGTGTCAACTATTAGCCCGTTGATTTATAAAGGTCTGGAAACCGTTCTGGAAGCGGCAAACCTTCTAAAGAAGAATTCTAGTTTTCATTTTGAGTGGGAAATAATTGGAGCTAGAGGCACCGAGGAGATTGTTGAAATCACGGAAAGATCAACCGGTCTCAAGTTTCGGGAAAACAATGTTTGCTTCAAAGGCTCTCTTGATTCTCATAAATTACTTGATCGTCTTGTCGATGCTGACTGCTATATACATCCTTCACATATTGAAAACAGTCCCAACAGTATTTGTGAGGCAATGATTGTTGGTACGCCGGTTATCGCAACATTTGCCGGTGGCACATCAACTATTCTTAAAAATGGAGAAGAAGGAGTTCTGGTCCAGAATGGTGATCCTTATGCTATGGCAGGAGCAATTGTTGAATTGATAAATTCACCTGAAAAGATGAAATCCTACTCTTCCAGGGCAAGGCAAAGAGCTATCGTCAGGCATAATCCCCGATCAATAGTTGATACAGTTCTAAATATTTATCAAAAAGTACTTGAAAGAAATTGAAGAAAGCATTTCCAAAAGTGATAATTATCGGTGAAACATTCCGATTAAATGGAGGAGGGGGTATTACCATGTCCAATCTTTTTAAGGAGTGGCCGCCGGAGAATATTGGAGTTGTAACGTCATTAATAGATGAGACCGATCCAACAACAAAATATAGATATTATCAGCTTGGTACCGATGAGATGAAATATCCTTTACCCTTCTGTCTGATGCAAAAGGCTAAACTCTCTGGAGAATATTACTTTAAAAATATCAGGAAGAACAATGGGACGGTTAGTTTTGCACAATCTACTTTTATTAACAGGCTAATTAAAAAAGTCAAATCAATATTTAATAAGATTTTAAGCTTATTTGGCCTTGATTCAAGTTTTCATAAAATCAGGTTAAGTGAAAAACTTTTAGAGTGGATTCGGAACTTTAATCCTGATATTATTTATATCCAGCCATTCCTTCATCGAAATATGAGATTTGGAACTCTTTTATATCATCAGTTGAGTATTCCATATGCAATTCATATAATGGATGATAGTATTTCATTTATCAATAAAAGCCTACTCTTCAGGAAAAGGCTCCATTGGATAATTGACAGGGATTTCCGTGAGCTAATTTCGAATGCAAGGGTACATATGTGCATATCGGAAAGTATGGCTGTTGAATATGAATCGAGATATAATCAGAAGTTTTTAACTTTTCGTAATCCGGTTGAAATTGAAACCTGGTTGCCTTACCAGAAAAAAGCCCTTCAGGTAAAAACCAATGAGCTTAAGATAATTTACACTGGAAGATTGTTTTCCCCTACCCATTATTCGCTGATCGATATGTGTCAGGTTGTTGACAAGCTTAATAGAGATGGATGCAAGGTGATACTTGACATTTTTACTTATGATGAGAATAAAAAGTTTAAGAAAGCTGTTAATGAGTTAATCGGAATCAACCTGAAAAGCCCGGTTATTGTAACTGAAATACCCGGTCTTGTTCAACAATATGATATTTTCTTCCTATGCCTTGATTTTGATAGATATGCATTGAGGTATTCACAATATTCCATTTCTACTCGCGTATCGGAAGGTATGATATCTGCAGTCCCGATACTCATGTATGGACCGGAATCTACTGCCATGCACAGCTATTTCAAACTGACAAGATCCGGCTATTGTGTAGGTGAGCATAGCCAAGAAAAGCTGGAAAATGCAATTATTGAATTATGGCATAATCAGTGCATGCGGGAAGAACTTAGTATAAATGCAGTTAACCATGTGATTGAGCATAATAATGCATCTGTTGTGAGAGAACGCTTTCGTCAGACTTTGAACACCATCTTTGTTTAATATACAAATATGGCAATTGGTTACTGAATTGAGTTTTTCCGGATAATTATTTAACCAAATTTTTGCAAATGGATAAGCCTTTTCCTCGGGTTTTAGTTTTTGGCCAGACATTCAATGATTTCTCAGGGGGGGGGATTACCCTTACCAGCCTTTTCAGTGGATGGCCCAAACACAATCTAGCTGTGATTTCTTATCCTTTTATGTTGCATAACTCATCAACCAAGGTTTGTGATAATTTATACCAGATAGGAAGAGAAGAATTATCCTGGCATTTTCCTTTATCTCGCATCAAGCAAAATTTTCCTTCAGGCAGGCTTGTTGTGACCAAAAGCACAAAGGTACCCGTGCTTAAAGGTACTCAAAGCTTCAGAAATATTCTTTCAGCAAGGATTGTTAATCCATTTCTAAAGTGGAGTGGGCTTGTGCACACAGTATCATCAATTCATCTCTCCAATAAATTGAAGAAATGGATGGCTGATTTTTCTCCTGATGTTCTGTATTTGCAAATTGCAAATCGTAAAAGCATAAATTTTGCCGGTGAATTAATCGAATATCTCAAGATACCTGCTGTAATACATATGATGGATGACTGGCCATCAACTATCAGCTCACGGGGATTGTTCCGTAGATACTGGGAAAAAAGGATAGATCAGGAATTCAGGTGGCTTCTCGCCAAAACAGAACTACATCTTAGTATAAGCGATGCGATGACTGTGGAATATCAGAAAAGATATGGGCATACATTCCGCGCCTTTCATAATGCAATCGACCCGGGAACTTTTTTGGTTAAGACTCCGATTAATCGGGATAATGACGGGAAATTTAGGATATTATACATTGGCCGAATCGGCACAGCTAATAAAAGGGCCTTATTAAGATTTTCTACCTTCTTGTCAAAATATGAACCCCCAGAGAAAATAAGCGTTGAATTTGATATATACACGAAGGATACTAACAGCCCTTATGCATCGAAACTAATAAGACTGAAGAGGATAGCCATTAAGGAGGCTATTCAGCATAGTGAAATTCCGTGTTTGTTAAAAACTTATGACCTGTTGCTGTTACCGTTGGATTTTTCTGATTCAGGTCTCAGGTTTTCCAGGCTCTCAATGCCTACAAAAGCATCCGAATACATGATGTCAGGAACACCGATGCTTGTATTGGCACCAGCAGAAACTGCAATTTCACAATTTTGCAGCAAAAACGAGTGTGGTCATTGTGTGGCTTCCCTGAAAAAAGAGAAGCTTGCTGAATCACTTAAACAGATAATCAGAGACACTGGATATCGACAGCGACTGGCTGACAGAGCCAGGGAGGTTGCCATGCAGTTATTTAATGTTCACACGGTTCGCGAAGAGTTCAGGGCTTTATTTACTGAACTTCGCCTGGCAGGGCCGCTGGCCGACTCCAGTACGTGAATGGATTACACCATACCGGCATGAATCAAAAAACCTTGTTAAAGCACAATAAATTTGCGATAGGTTTTTTAATATATAAATGAAAGCAAAATATCTTTTGGTTTATTTTCTGATCTTCGGACTCATAATATTGTTATTGGTTTTAGGAATTGCTGTTTTGGGATTCTATAATGCCAGGAATTGCAATAGCTGGATACCTGCCGTTTTGCAAAAATATAAGAAGATTCTTTTCACGGAAGAAGAAGAAATTACCGTTCGTGGTTATCTCTTCTCAGTTATCACCAATCGGGCCGGTAAGGTAAAAATAATAGACGGCAATGAGAAAATAATTATCAGCAGTTTGATGTATTACTACTCTACGCCGGACCAGATGGATGAAAGATACGGATTGGAGAATGTTGTTCCAGTTCGGGTCAATGATTCAACTATCCTCATTCAGGGTTCGGGGTTAAATGGTTCAGATGTGTCAATCTGGCTTACTGCATGTCAGTGTTCTTCCAGACTAGATTTGAAAATCAAGACAACCTATAATGATGAAACCAAAGTTGAAAGGGAAGCCCTTGTTGTTCAGTTTGATCTTCCTGTAAAAGAAGTATTCAGAAAGAACCGGACATTGGACGAGAATATTTTTTTTCATGAATATTGGCTTGACCAGCAGGGTGTGAGATTTAGCGATGGGGAGAGCCAGGCTTTGATATATCATACGCCAGGAATATCGTCTCTGCAGTTCGATCATAAAAGAAATCTCATTTTCATCAACCTCGAGTATGTCAATGATCATCCGTATATCTATTTCCCTTATCAGTCTGATAATGGAGGTAAATGGAGTGATCAATCAATCTCTGTTTTCCCAAACGGTTATGAACGGACAGATTCAGTATCGGTTTGGTTGGGCGATATACCAGTCGCAGTTCCCAGGCTGATGATGCTTCCGGATGGTTATCTTTCAGGATATGTGTTCACAGAACACGCTGACGGGGGCACTATTGAACAGCATAGAACTGTATATTTCGGATGTGATACCATAACGACTGCTACTAACGCAATCGGAGGATTTTGGGGTAACAGAATCCCAGTAACAAAAAGTGTCTTTTATATTGATAAAGAGAATCCTCCTGTTTGTACTGCAATTAAAGATTACGATGAAAATAATAAGTTTTTGGCATTTTTACAGCAACTTCATCAAACGGGATTTTATGATATCTGCCTTCATACACCGGAAAATATGGATTCTGATAGGGCAACGATGGAAGAGGCAGCTATTTTTATGAAAGATCATTTTAATACCGTATCCTGGATTGATCACGGGATGCTGGGAGGAAAATACAATAGGGAGTGTTTCCATGCTGATGCGTTTCAATTAGGATCAAATTTCTATAGTGCTGACATTTGGAAGAAATATGGTATTAAATATTTTTGGAATACTTCTTATGAACTAAAGGAACCAAATGTTTTTCTTGTTAAAAAGGAATTAAGGCAAATGCATTTACGGAAAGTCTCTTATAATTTTTGGTCTAATTTCCTTACATCAAACGAGTTGAGAGAAAATAATTTATTAAAGGCCTTCATCATTTCAATAAAAAGGTATAATCAATGGAATATTTTCAAACGTTTACGTTGCTTTATTGATGAAGCATTGCCACTTCCGTTGTATTGGTGTCATCCTTCCCGGACAGATTCCTTTTATTCATGGGGTACTCACCATGTTGCTATTTACAGTGATTTATGGACAAAACAGGCAGGAAAAAAAGCAAGGGAAGAACTGGCCTGGTTGGAGGAGATCGTCAGGAACCGTATTGTATTTATTGACCATGGCTACTATGTCCGTGGAATTCCGGGTATAGATCTGACTGTGGTAGAAAAAGGAAACTTAATCCTTAATCCACATTTTGACTATATTCTCCGGTATATGGCACAGCGAAGAGATGATGGCGATTTGATGATTCTGACAATAAGAGATCTTCTTGATTATCAATTATTAATGAAAAAAATTTCGTTCAATTACGATACTGATGTGATTACAGTAACAAATAATAATGATATTGCTATCAAAGGAATTTCCTTAGCTATTAAGCAGGCTGATGTACTAATTAACGGAACAGTTCCAAAATCAAGGATCTCAGGAGATGATACAATTTTTTGGTTTGATATTCTGCCTCATGAATCAATAAGATTATTTGTTAAATCACATTAAAAATTTACCTCTGTATCATTTATCGTTTATTAGTGAAATTTTCATTAAATTATTAATATACATACTATAAGTATCGGTTATACGTTGAATGTTATATAAAAAATATATTCTCTTGAATTTTCCCAGGGTTTTGATTTTTGGACAGCCATTCAATAACAGACAGGGTGGTGGCATAACCCTTTCAAATCTGTTTAAAGGCTGGGATAAAGATAAGATTGCAGTTGCAGCGACAGGTCATGTTATGTCCGGTGTTACCATGGAAATCTGCGATACCTACTATCAACTTGGTAGTGATGAATACATCTGGAAGTTTCCGTTTAATCACATTCAAAGAAAATTCCAGTCAGGGCCGATTAAGTTTAACAACAATCAGCATTCTTCACCCTTTGTTAAAAAGTCTCGGTTAAGACATATTCTGGTAAATAAGTACTTTTATCCTGCTTTGAAGTGGCTTGGTCTGTTTCATAATGCTGCCGAAATCAGATTAACCGATAGGTTCAGAAAATGGTTGCTGGAATTCAAACCTGAAATAATCTATCTCCAGGTGTATTCCTTTGACACGGTAAAATTTGCGCGTGTATTAATCGATATTCTTAAAGTTCCTTCCATAATTCACATGATGGATGACTGGCCGTCTACTATTAGCTCCAGGGGCCCATTCAAAGAATACTGGTTTAAAAAAATAGACAGGGAATTCAGGACACTCCTCTCTGAAGTGGATCTTTTCTTAAGTATAGGTGAAGCGATGTCTGAAGAATATCAAAAAAGATATGGTAAGGGATTTATTCCTTTTCATAACCCTATCGATATTTTTCATTGGGAACAAAATAAAAAAGCCAGCTATGATATTGATGAAAGTAACATAAAGATTCTTTATTCAGGAAGGATTGGAATGGGTATTTCAAGATCGCTCATTGAAATTGCTGAAGCAATTGAATTTTTAAATCGTTCAGGCTTTAAAACTAAATTTCACATTCAATCTCCAGTAACAAATCCGGGAATAATAGAAAAATTATTACAATATAAATGCATTGTCATTAATTCTTTTGCAGAATATTCTGCCCTTCCCGGAATATTCTCCAGAGCAGATATACTCGTGATAGCAAATGACTTTGACACTGTAGGAATCTCTTTTCTTCGGTACTCGATGCCTACAAAAGCTTCTGAATACATGATGTCCGGAACACCGGTATTAGTTTATTCCCATTACGATACCGCAGTCTCCAGATTTTTTTCAACTTATGGATGTGGACATTGTGTAACTGAACATAATCCTGATACATTATTAAATGCAATAAAGGAATTAATTTTCAACGAAGAATATAGAGCAAATCTGGGAACCAATGCAGTAAAGATAGCATCTAAACTTTTTGATGGTGATAAAATAAGAGAAGAATTCCGTCAATTAATTTGGAAAACAGTTCAACAACAAGATTGACAGAAAAAATGATTTCTAAGAAAAAAGGAATACCTGTAATTAAACTTTTCTGGACAGGAGGCTTTGATTCAACTTTCCGGATAATTCAACTTTCCAGACTTGAAGTGATTGTGCATCCATATTATATTGCTGATTATCGGCACAGGAACTCTATAGACAATGAGTTGGAAACGATTAAGACAATAACACAGGATATTATAAATGATCCTGACACAAAATTTCTTCTGGAGCCAATTACTATTATTGATGCTGAAAGCATTGAGCCGGATAATGAAATTACCATTGCTCATAAGAGATTGATTGATGAGATTGCTCTTGGGAGTCAGTATAAATGGCTTGCTGCATTTGCTAAATCACATCCGGGGATTGAATTAACAATCGAGAAAGGCCGTCTTCAAAAATATTTCGAAAAGGTAGTTGTTTTTTCCTTACATAATAATGGGGGTGTTTCATACAAGGTAATAGATAAATCAAAGTCCTGTAATGATGTAGTTATTGTTTTTGGTGATTTTCATTTCCCATACCCAATATGTGAACTTACTAAACTGGAAATAGTTGAAGAATACAGAAAGATGGGTTATGGCGACACTATGAATAAAACATGGTTTTGCCATAATCCGGTTAAGAATGAACCATGTGGTGTTTGTACACCATGCAAACAGGTAATTGCAAAGGGTATGTCTTTTAGAATCAAACCTTCAGGTATGAAACGGTATGAAACTGATCTAAAATATGGTGAAAAACTTTGGTTTAGACTTTTCAAAAAAATCCGCTGGAGAATTTATGGTTATTGATAAAATTATCTGATATACATGTTAATCTAATTGAATATCAATAGATTATCTTTTATACATGATGCTGCAATCTGAAAAATACGTATTGATAACATCCGCCAATTTTCCCGATGGCGGACCGGCAGCCAGTTATCTCAATCTTTTTTGTCGTGGATTGAAATTGAATAATATAGACATAAAAGTATATTTGTTGAAGGGATATGCCTTTGGAAGGAATCGTAATAAAGGACCACGAAGGAACCAGACAGTAGACAAAATACCATTTACATATCTGGGGTTTAAAGAGAGACCGGAAAATATGATTCTTAAACTCGCTGACCAGACAGTTAGTCTGCTGAGATTATTTTCTTTATTATTAAGTTTTATTTCTGTTCGGAGAAATACAACAATTCTGCTTTATAACAGTGAACTTGTTTTTAATTTGCCAATATTTCTAATAAAAAAGCTTTTACGAATCAAACTTGTTAAGTTTTCCGCTGAAATTATTGACCGGTCACAGTACAGAAATCCTATAACCGGTAAAATTTCCCGTGCATCCCGCAAAGTCGGCTTCAAATATTTGGGTAAAATGCCGGACAAACTGATAGTATTCAGTCATTATCTGAAACATAAGTTCATTGCAATGGGATTTCCACAGGAAGATATAATGGTGCAACCCAATCTTACTGATTTTTCTTTTTGGCAGTCTGCTGATGCAGAAGAAAAGTATACAATAGGTTATAGTGGCGCTCCATATATGAAGGATGGTCTGCAGGACCTGTTAAAAGCAGTGAGCCTTCTCGATAAAAAAGGAAGAAATATATCGCTGATAATAATTGGAGATGCCACATTTGGAAGAAGTCTAATCCCCGACTTAAGAAACGAGTGCACAAAACTTGGAATAACCGGAAACGTGACATTTACTGGCCTTGTTAAAACAGAAGAAGTGAAGTTGTTTCTTTCACAATGCAGGATTTTGGCAGTCACCCGCCCGGATACTGTACAAACACGTTCTGGCTTCCCAACCAAGCTTGGTGAATATTTTGCCATGAAAAAACCGATTCTTGCTACAAAATTTGGTGATATGGAAAAATATTTTACTAATGGAATTGACATTGTATTTGCTGAGTGTGGTAATCCGATATCTATCATGGAAAAGATAGAATGGATCATTGACAATCAAGAAGAGATGAACAAAATAGTTAAGCAAGGCTATAAAACAGCCTGGCAGCTTCTTGAGTTTGAAACAGGTATGAAAAAGATACTTCAATTTCTTTCTTGAGTTAAGATTAATTCAGGTATATCCGGGTTGCTTTTAGAAGTGATAATGCTTACTTTGAACACAACCATGCGGTAAGCTAAGCCGGATAATTAGATTAATTACTGCTATCTAAAGGAGATCAGAAGTAAATTGTACTAGTTTGTGAATGGTTATATTATATAATGAAGAAACTGATTATACTGACTGACGAAAATTCCGAATTCCATATATCCAAGGCAGATTTCAGGAATTTTACATCCATGGATGTTGAAAGGATTAGAAAATGGTTCATTAACCACGATTACAATGTGATGGTTTGCAGATTCAGCGAACTTGATATGACTGTCAGTTATAGGGAACAATATGTTCTATATCAGACCTCAGAAGCCCCAGGAGGCTTCTACAAAAGATATATTGAGGATCTCGTATATTTTCTTGAAGGGCAGGGGGCCATTGTACTACCCTCTTTTAAATATCTTAAAGCTCACCATGATAAGGTTTTCATGGAGTTTTTAAGAATGAAATTCGAGGATGAAGCTCTTAAAACAATAAAAAGCTCATGTTATGGCTCATGGGTCGATGCGTTTAATTATAAGGGCGAATACCCTGTTGTGATTAAACAGGCTTCAGGTTCGGCTGGGAAGCGAGTATATCTTGCACATAATAGAAATGATTATGAGAACTTGATCAGAAAAGCCGGTAAAACCATTGTAGCTGAAAATCTTGTTGACTTTTTAATTACTGAATTAAAAAATTTTGTTAAAAAGATATTAAAAAAACTTTACCCTTTTAAAAGAAATTATGTTCAGTACAATACTGATCCAGTCAGTAATCCTGTTGTGGTCCAGAATTTTATATCCGACTTTGACGGTGATTATAGAGTACTCTTTTTCGGGGGAAAGTATTACTGCATGCATAGGGGAAACCGCAAAAATGATTTCAGGGCAAGTGGTAGTGGACAATTTTCAGATGTTAATGAAGAATACGTGGAAGGTCTTCTCAATTTCGCACGCAGACTTGTAGGGGAGATTGATTTTTCTATTATTGGCATGGATATAGGTTTTGACGGACACAATCATCATTTGATTGAATATCAGATGATTAACTTCGGAACATCAGCCTTGCAGAGGTCTTCAGTTTGGTATGAATATCATAATGGAAAATGGAATAAAAATTCCGGAAACTCAATCCTTGAAGATGAATTTGCGAGATCAATAGATATGTTTATTAATTCATTGGAACGGGTAAATTGACATTGAAAAGGACAGACAATCTCTCTGTTGTTATTTTGCTGAATGGAATAAAAATTCCTTTATGGATCTTTTCTTCCATTGAAAAGTTGCTTAATTCAACGAATACTGATGTAGCTCTAATTATCAGTAGAAAGCCTGTAGAAACTTTTTCTTCAGGAAGGCAAAGAGGAATAGGCATCTTATTTTTAAAACTGATTGAGAAAATTGATTATCTGATTTTCAAGCGACGTGATAATTATAATTTATTGAAAAATATTTCGGATTTAAAAGGTTTAACCGGGATATTTAATCTTATTTCAGACCCGGATGATGTAAACCCTGTCCTAAATCGACTGAATAATATTTTTATTAAAATTCAACCTGATTTAATCGTAAAATTCGGAATACACAATTTAAATAATAGGCTGTGTGCTATTCCGCGCTTTGGGATATGGTCTTTTTCAATAGATTCAGCAAACATCCCCGGCGGATTTGATTATGGGTTCTGGGAAGTATTTAGATACAAAACTATTTCATATTCGGCTGTTGAGGCAATAATTGGTAAAGAAGCTCACAGTAAGATCATATTTAAATCAATTGAATCTACCTGTCCGTTCTCTATTAACAAGAACAGAAATAGTGTTTTTTACCGGGCATCACTTTTTTTAGCAAGACTGACAGAAGGTTTACGTTTATATGGAGAAGAATATCTTCTTAAACAAATACAAAGACATCAGGAATTAAAAACTCCTTGTCCAGATGATGGTATAAGTACTGATCCGGGCAAAGTATTAAAGGATACGGTGAAGTACTTAGTAAGAGTGTCAAAACTGGTAATTAACAAAATTCTTTTTACAGATGCGTTCAATTGGAAGACATTTATTAATAAAAGTACAGAAATAGATTTTTCTTCAGATAGTTTCGGTAATTTCAAACCATTGTCTTCTCCGCGTAATCTGTTTTGGGCGGACCCTTTTGTTATATCTGAAAACAATAGTTGTTATCTTTTTGTGGAGGAATACATCTTTAAAACAAATAAAGCCCATATTTCGATGATCGAACTCGATCCTAATGGCAATATTTCAAATAATCAAAAGATAATTGAGAAACCGTATCATTTGTCTTATCCATTTGTATTCAAGGAAAGGGGGTCATATTATATGATACCTGAAACTGCATCGAATAAGACTATTGAATTATATCGATGCATGGAATTTCCAAAAACCTGGAAATTTGATAGGTATATAATGAAAAATATCTCGGCGACAGATTCAACGTTGTTTTATTATAACGAAAAATGGTGGCTTTTTACCACTATAGATCAGACTGGTGGAATCTCCGGTGGAAGTACTGAGTTGTTTCTGTTTTATGCTGATAGTCCATTTACTGATGAATGGATTAGCCATCCACTAAATCCTGTTGTTTCTGATGAAAGCACTGCCCGTTGTGCAGGTAATCTTTTTATATACAGTGGTGATATTTACAGACCTTCTCAGGATTGTACCATAAGATATGGCAGAGGATTCAATCTCCAAAAGGTAACAATGTTGACTGAAACTGAGTATAAGGAAACAACCGGAAAAAAAATTATACCTGAATGGAAAAAAGGTCTTAGAGGAGCTCATACCGTTAATTTTATTAGTGAACTCACAGTCATTGATGCATACACATACCGCAGAAGATTCTGAAAGCGCAAATGATATTATGAATCTACAGAATTTGGTTGTATTTATTTTATGTAAAACATTCCTGAGGGGAGGTGCTGAAAAACAAGCAATTATGCTTGCTTATCTCTTTTCTGCCAAGGGGTACGATGTAACACTGATCAATTGGTCAGGAAAGAAAATTGATCCGGACAACAAGAAATTTATTGATAATAATTCAATTAAATATTTGGGTTTACAAGGGGGAAGCATAAGAAAATATCGTTTACTGGTTAAGAGAATAGGGAAGCATCAGAATACTGTTATTTTCGCATATCTGACTTTGGCAAATGTTATTTCAGGTTTTCTGAGATTATCAAAGCGGGAAATTATAACAATTGGAGGTGTCAGATCAGAGTATCTCCCTCCTCTAAAATTTTTCTTTGAAAGAATTATTCACAATCATCTGAATACATTTACAATATTTAACAGCTATTCTGCAAAAGAAAAATTCCAAAAGAAAGGTTTTGATCCTGATAAAATGAAAGTTATCCATAATGCAATAAGAATACCGCGTTTTAATAAAATTAGCCGATCTTCCGGGATGATTACTATTGTATCAGTGTCAAGATTTGTTAAATCGAAAGATTACCACACTGCATTGCATGCTTATAAAAAATTAGTCGATAATACTCCGAATAAAAAATTAAAATACAAAATAATTGGCTATGGCAATTGTGAAGCTGCTATACGAATGATGATTAAATCTCTTGATTTAGTCAATAGTGTTGAAGTGCTGATACAACCGGAAAATATTCATAACATATTAAGGGAAGCAGATATATATCTTAGCACATCAATTTATGAAGGTTTATCAAATTCTATTATGGAGGCGATGACAGCTGGCTTACCTGTTGTAACCACCGACGTCGGAGATAATAAATATCTGATTCAGGAGGACTTTAACGGATATCTGGTTAAAACAAAAGACGTTGATACAATAGCGAATAAACTTCAGTATCTTGTGGAAAATGAAGAAACTAGAAGAAAGTTTAGCCAAAATGGGTATAATAAAATACTAAGCGATTTTTCGGAAGAGAAGCTGTTTAAAAATTATATTACTCTTCTTTCAGATCTTGTTTAATGAAGAGGACTACAAAGAAATTATCATGCGAATTGGGGTAATAGGAACACGGGGCTTTCCCGAGGTACAGGGTGGAATAGAAACACATTGTTTCGAGCTTTACACAAGATTGGCAGTAAAGGGAAACAATAACATCACAGTTTACAGGCGAATTCCTTATCTTAATGATCTTAACCGCAAGGTCAGATTCGATAATATTCGATTTATTGATATTTGTGTACCAAAAAACAAGTTCCTTGAAACTTTTATACATTCATTTTTGGCTACAATTCATTCTTTGTTTCAGAATTATGACATAATTCATTATCACAACACCGGACCGGGATTTTTTATACCACTTGCAAAGCTTTCCGGAGCCAGAATTGTTTTTACATATCATAATGTAAGTTATACACATAAAAAATGGAATTGGTTTGCCCGTAAATTCCTGACATTGTCAGAGTCTGTTAGTATGAAAAGATCTGATTATGTAATTTTTATTTCTGAAATAATCAGAAGTGAGTTAAGGAATAAATATCAGATCTCAGATTTAAAATCATCCGTGATTTTCAATGGGGTCACAATACCGGAGAAATCTACAGATGACAGATATATAAAATCTTTGGGACTTGAAAAGAATAAGTATATTTTGGGAGTAGGAAGATTTCTTGAAGAAAAGGGTTTTGATTATATGATAAGGGCATACAAAAAAACAGGAGAGGATCAGATCAGGCTTGTATTAGCTGGTGATACAGACTATCCGACTGATTATTCTGACAGCCTTAAGAGGCTGGCCTCCGAAAAAGGAGTTGTGCTTACAGGATTTGTAATTGGAGAGGAACTCAATCAGCTTTATTCTTTTGCACGCCTCTTTATTATTTCATCTTTTTCAGAAGGTCTTCCAATAGCCCTGCTTGAAGCAATGAGTTATGATCTAGACATTCTGGCAAGTAATATACCGGCTAATCTGCAAATTGAACTCGATGATGAGGATTATTTTCCAACAGGAGATGAAGAATCTCTCAGCAGGAAAATAATAAATAAGCTTCACTCGAATACTAAAAGATCTTTCAGAGATGTTATAATTGAAAGATTTAACTGGGATAACGTAGTCAGGGAAACAAACGAAATCTATAAACAACTAATTAAATAATATGAAAATTAAAGCAGGTATTATAGGTCTGGGAAAGATGGGTTTATCTCATGCAGCCATTATAGGTTCCCATCCATCTGTCATTTTGGCCGGAGTGTGTGATACTTCTACAATAGTGCTAGAAGCTTTTAAAAAATTTGGTAACGTCAATGTTTACAATGATTATCAAAAAATGATTGACACTGAAAAACTTGACTTTATTGTGGTTGCCTCTCCGACAAAGTTTCATTACCAGATGGTTAAATATGCTCTTGAAAGAGGCCTACATACTTTCTGTGAAAAGCCATTCAGCCTAACGCTAGATGAAGGTGAAGAACTGGGAAAACTTGCAAAAGAGAAACGTGTAGTAAACCAGGTGGGGTTCCACAATCATTTTATTGGCACATTCAGAGAGTTGAAAAGATTACTCACATTAGGCATTCTTGGAGAACTTGTTCACTTTACCGGGGAAGCTTACGGTCCAGTGGTGGTACGTGAAAAAGGCGAAACCTGGCGTTCTGATCCCAGTGAAGGAGGAGGATGTCTCTTCGATTATGCATCACATGTCATAAATCTTATTCAGGAGATAATCGGTACTCCGGTTAAAGCCAGTGGATCTCAGTTAAAAAAGATCTATTCAAAAAAAGTTGAAGATGCTGTTTATTCAATTCTTACTGTGAAGAGCGGACTAACCGGTGTATTGTCAGTCAACTGGAGTGATGAGACCTACAGGAAAATGTCAACATCTCTGATGGTAATGGGTAAGAAAGGTAAAATAATCTGTGATGCAACTGAATTGAAGATTTACCTAAAAGAAACAAATGCAAAAGAAAATCTTGAAAAGGGATGGACAATCAAGTATATAACTGATCTTGCCATTCCGGTTGATTTTTATTTGAGAGGAGAGGAATACAGTGCACAGATTGACCACTTTGTTAAATGTGTAATGTCAAACAATCAGACTGATATTAATTCTTTTGAACAGGCTGTTGCAACTGACAAAGTAATAGATATGATCGTTAATGATTCAAAATTGTGACATATGAAAATGGATAAGGTTTTATTTGGAGATAACCAGTTTTTTGCTGTCAATCATCTTTCTGATGAAAAATCACGGCAACAGGCAATTCGTTTCAAGGATGATGAAGCAATAATAAGGGTTCTCGATCAGGCAATTGATACAGGAATCAATACATTCATGTGCACTACGCATGACCGTATCGGCAACATCTGCAACCATCTGCGTGCTCATCCGGAAAAGTATGCTAATTTCAATATCTATCCGTGCATGCCTTATGCACATAAATATGCAAATGCTGTAACGGAACTTGGAATTATCGGAACAATCAAACAGTATGTGCCGGGAAATATATTCAGTACATTTACAAAAGGGGGAATGGCTTATTTAAGCAAGGACTTTTTTAAGCTGATGGAAATCTTTGTCGATGCAGAAATGAAAATGTTTAAGGGAATTAGAACACCTGTTATTTTTATACAGAATGTTATTACCGATTTGATACTCGGGCTTGGGTTTTATGATGTTTTTAAAGCTTTTGATGATTACATAAGAGAAAAATATAAGGCAGAACCTGGCTATATTACCATGAATCTTCCTGCAATGTATGATGTACTTAATTCTTTGGGGATCGAGAATCCGGTTATCTGCAGTTCAATAAATAAAATAGGATTCAGAATGTCAGGCGGGAAGAAGATTTATGAGGAATATCTCACAGATAAGCAATTTCGTCCGATTGCAATGCAGGTACTGGCAGCAGGTGCTCTTAGGCCAAAAGAAGCAATTGAGTATTTGGGTAATTTTCCAAAAATAGAATCAGTATTGTTCGGCGCCTCTTCAAAAGTTCACATACAGGAGACTAAAAAGCTTATTGAGGGAAAACTGGGATGACTTTTCGGGAGCAAGGGGAAAATCATGCAGGAATTAGTCAGAATTCTTGTGTGAGGGCAGTTTTCATTATTTCAACAGCAGAAGTTCTTGGTGGAAAAACAGCCGGAGCAAGACGAATTTTGAATATAGCAAAATCAATAGCTGCAGGACGAGTGGAAGTTTATATCTGTTCATTAGCAGATTATCAGAATTACGGAAGCAGGACAAGAGAAATAAGTAACGGGATATTTGCATTTGTAAAAGGAAATACCAGAGAGAAGAATAAAAATTCATTTCAACATTACCTTAGACAGGTGAACAGCCTGATGGCGCAAAGAACCTCTGAACATGTTGTCTATTTATATCCAACCACATTGATATGGCGGGATTTTGCATATCTGATATATTTCAAATTCCTTAAAGGCTGTAGATTTTTTTGTGAAATTAATGAGCTTAGATCTTCAATTGCATTCTCTTCTCCTCCTCCGAAGAACTTACTCCACAAACCGTTCTATTATTTTAAATCGATAAAGGATTTTGTGATTTTCAAACTTAATGAATTGCAGGTCTGCCTTTATGATGGAATAATTGTTATATCAACGAGTTTGGAGCGTTACTTCTCCAGGCTTGCAAAAAGAATGATCAGAATCCCGATTTTGTGTGACTCCAGCATGATTAATAAAAAGGAATTGTCGGTTGTTTTCAATGAGGAAATTTTTAAAATTTGTTTTGCAGGATATATTAAATTCGAAAAAGAAGGGTTCGATATTTTTCTGGAAGCACTTTCCTTCGTAAACAGTAAATATCCTGTTGAACTCTATCTGTACGGTATACTGAGCAATGAAGATAATTTACTGCTTACTGGATATATCAACAAATTTAATCTAACAAATCATGTATTCTACAAGGGTAACATTGATCCGGAACAGCTTCAATATGAATTTAATAAGTATCATCTGCTCGTATTGCCAAGGCCATTAAATAAGAGAACCAAATATGGTTTCTCTACAAAGTTATCGGAGTACCTTGTTTCAGGTAAACCGGTCCTACTGACAGATGTGAGTGATAATGCGATGTTTATAAAAGATTCGTCTAATGGTTTTCTGATATCCCCGGGTAACACTAATACCATGGCTGGAAAGCTTATTGAAATAATAGATAATTATAATCTTCTGGCAGAAGATATTGTCAAAAATGCTTTTATAACGGTAAAAGAAAAACTTGATTACAAGCTTTACACTCAAGATTATATTGAGTACTTTTTTCCTGGTACTTCTGAAATTCGGGATAATCCGGATAATATAAGAAGTTAACGATGAAGATACTGTTCGTCATAGATACTCTGGGTTCAGGTGGCAAAGAACGACGTATGCTAGAATTGCTCAGGGCTCTCAATAAACGTAGCGATATAGCTATGGAACTTGTGATAATGAGTCATGACATACATTATTACCATATTTATGATTTGGGCATTAATATTCATCGAATAGTCCGGGGTAGATCGAAAGATATTTCTGTATTCCGAAAATTCCGGCAACTAATAAGAGAATTAAAACCTGATGTGGTTCATTGCTGGGAAAGTATGACTGCTGTATATCTTGCTCCGGTTTGTTGGCTGCTTAAGTGTCCTTTGATTAATGGCATGATTACTAATGTACCTCAGAGCCCCAGAATCCTAAATCATCACTGGCGGAGAGGTCGCTTGACTTTTCCTTTTTCAACTTTTATTATTAGTAATTCAAAGGCAGGACTAACTGCATATAGCGTTCCTAAAAAAAAAGGCAGAGTCATTTATAATGGGTTTGATTTTTTACGACTTGATAATCTGGACAACAAGGAGAAAATCAAACGTGAACTAAATATTACTACTCAGTATGTGGTTGGAATGGTGGCATCTTTTTGTAAGCAAAAAGATTACCCTACATTTTTTAGTGCGGCACGGATTTTATTAAAAGAGAGATATGATATTACTTTTCTTGCTATAGGGGCTTATACAGATTCAGAAGAATCTGCCGGACTACTTGACGATGAATTGAAAAAATATTTCAGGCTGTTAGGAATCCGGACAGATGTAGAGTCAATAATCAATATTATGGATATCGGAGTGCTGGCTACATTCACAGAGGGCATTTCAAACTCTATCATGGAATATATGGCACTTGAAAAGCCTGTTGTTGCTTCTGAAGGGGGCGGTACCGTTGAACTGATGATTGAAGGTGTAACTGGGTATCTTTTGAAGCCCGGTGATAGCAATATGCTTGCGGAAAGGATCAATGAGTTGTTGAATAATGCTGAGTTGAGGGAAAAAATGGGCCTTAACGGGCGGAAACAAATTGAGAAAAACTTTTCCATAGATCGTATGGCAGAAGAATATTTAAAGATTTACAGACAGGTATGCAATAGTTGAAATTGTGTTTGTACGAAATTCAGATGAGAAAGCAGAAGAGGATATTGCTGATTGATTTTACTGATTTTGAACATTATCCGATCGGAGGCTATCTGACATTTGCAAGAAATATGATGGAATCTTTTGGGAGTGATCTTGCACTGGTTGGAATTACTACTTCAGAGTATGATCCTGTAGGAAGTTGGTTTAAAAAAATTATTGATGGGATTGAATATGATTTTTTTGCATTGATAAGATATAACAAAAGAAAAACAAAAAATCTTCTGCCGGACAGACTGGTCAATTTGATATTGCTAAAATTCTATAAACGAAAGATTCTTAAAATTGGGATCGACAATATTTTTGTTCAAAGACAGGAATCGCTTATTGCAATTGCAGAATCCGGGAAAAATATTTGCTACTCTTTTCCCGGACTTGAGAACCCTGTTGCTATCTCAAAATATAAGTATGCAAGCTTTTTGGCAAACTATTTTGATAAGTGGTTTTTTAAGAAAATAATTTATGTAAATTCTATTCTTGCCAGAGGAGATGATGAAGCTATAAAAGAAATGGTGAACAGAAGCAATGGTGTGTTAAATAACTCAACTATTGTTAAGTTTCCCACCAGGATAAGAACGACAGTGTTCCGGCCAGTTGACAAAGCAATTGCCCGTTCACAACTCCGTTTACCTAAGGGTGTTACAATAGTAGTCACAACAGGAAGATTAGCATGGATCAAAGGATGGAAATTCATGATTGATTCTTTTGCAAGATTTGTTGATAAAAACAGAAATTCTATTTTTATTATGGTTGGAGAGGGAGAAGATTTCCACAAAATAAATTCTTATATTTCTGAAAGTAATTTAACTGATAAAATAATACTGACCGGTAAAAAGAATATTGAAGAGATTGCATTGTATCTCAATGCTGCTGATCTGTATATTATGGGATCATACAGGGAGGGATGGCCAACTGCACTTATGGAAGCTATAGCATGTGGCCTTCCGGCCTGTGTAATGGAATTCAGCTCTGCTGATGAAATCATTATTGATAAAATCAATGGTTATGTTATCAGAGAAAGGAATGAGAATATATTTGTTACTGGAATGCTGAAAGCTTTTCAATTGAAAAGACCGGTTAAGAATGACCATATTACTAAATACTCAACTGAAAATCTTAAAACTGATTTGCTGAAATACTGGGAACTTAAATGACTGGATTATTCAGAAAATTAAGAAATTTGTTTTTGATTAAAGTGATTTGGCGCAGATATAAATTTGGCAATAATATTTATATTGGCAGATCGGTTACAATGTGGGCAAAAAATTCAATCACGGTTGGTAATAATTTTTACATTGGAAAGTACTCCCAGATTGAATGTGATGCTGTTATTGGTGAAGATGTAATGTTTGCCAATTATGTTGCCCTGATCGGAAGATATGATCATAATTTTTCCGAAATAGGTGTGCCGATGCGACAGGCATCCAGGATAAGAGATAAGGATTACAACTGGAAAGGCCTTAATGAAAAGGTTATTATTGAAGATGATGTGTGGATTGGATATGGATCAATTATCTTAAGCGGAACTACCATTGGAACCGGCAGTATTATTGCGGCAGGATCAGTGGTGACGGGCAATGTTGATGCCTATTCAATTTATGGTGGTAATCCGGCAAAAAAACTTAAAGACCGATTTGCATCTACAGAAGAAAAAACTGAACATATCAGAATTTCCGATGAAAAGAAAAGGCAGTTAAAAACCAACTAAAAAGAAAGACATTTTATAATGTCACTATCAAAAAAATATCAAATTGAAGAGAATGATCCTGATCAGATATACATCTTTGATATCAGGATCAATCTGCTCAGTAGGGTAGAATTTCTGTCAATTATTGAAACTGCTATAAAGGATGGCAGGCAGATTGCACAGTTTGGTGTGAATTCAGCCACCATAAACGACATAGTCAGAAATGATGATTTCAGGAATGTTCTAAATAGTGCAGATCTTGTTCATATTGATGGGATGTCTGTAGTTTGGGCATTACGATCATTTGGTTATTCTGTACCTGAGCGTGTTGCTACACCTGATTTGGCTGATAGTGTGCTGGAAATGGCAGACAGGGAAAGGATGAGTCTGTTCCTGTTTGGTGCTAAAGAAGAAGTACTCGATCTCTGCAGAAAAAATATTGAAAAAAAATATCCTAACATCAAAATTGCAGGTATTCGGGATGGTTATTATAGTGTTGATGATGAAAAATTTATTTTCAAACAGATAAACGAAGCCAATCCGGATATTTTATTACTCGGTATGTCATCTCCGAAAAAGGAATTATTTTTTGAAAGTTACAGGCATAAACTGAATGCAAAATATATTCTTGGAGTCGGAGGATATTTTGATATAATTTCCGGAAAAATCAGCCGGGCACCGCAATGGATGCAAAACACAGGTTTGGAATGGGTTTACCGCCTGATTCAGGAACCCAGGCGACTCTGGAAACGATACCTTATCGGGATTTTTCAATTCCTGTGGCTGTCAACCAAAGAAAAATTCAGAAGAACATTCAAAAAAAAAATCAATAAATGATAATAGATCATATTTCATTTGCCGTCAAAAATATTGACAATGGTATCATTTATTGGAATCAGACTTTCGGATACAAGCAATTTACAAGGGTAGTGATTAATTCACTACAGAAGGTAAAAGTGGTATTTCTCTCAAAAAAGAACAGCATAACAGTAAAGCTGATTGAACCTTTAGAAAACAATCAGTCATTAATCAACTTTGTAAACAGGGGAGGGGGCTTTCATCATATTTGTTTTCGCTGTGATGATGTTCCTGCAACAATGAATGAGTTAAATGAAAAAGGATTACTTACTCTGGTTGCACCCCAGCCTGGTGAAGCTTTTAATAATAAAAATATTGCTTTTATGCTTGCTAAATATGGAATGAATATCGAGCTGATTGATACCGATGAAAAAGCTGAGATGCTGCCTTTGCAATCCGGCTTGGATGAGTAACGATATGTCTAACAATGCTGCCTCAATCCGTTCAGTTTTAAGGTTATCACTTTTGAGACAGCCTCATTTTATTCTAAACCAAAATGATTCTTTATTATTCTTGTTTTTTCCTTAGGGGGGAGATCTCTTATCTGAAAAAGATTTGGACTCTGTTGATAGAAAAGCTTTTGCATACTCATTGAAAGTACTGTTTTGGCAGGATTGCCAACAATTACTGAGTTTTCAGGAAACTGTCCTCTGACAATACTACCGGCAGCAATTATACAATTATCACCAACAGAAGTGCCTGGTAATATTGTACAGTTATTTCCAATAAAAACATTATTGCCGATTTTGATTCTGCCAAACACATCGGCATTTTTTATTTCATCCCTGAAGCACCAGATGGCTCCGTCATGGGTAATGAAATCCGTACCTGCTGCAATCGCAACATGATCTCCTATTTCAATAAGATAGGGTTCAGTTGAAAAATTTACATTATTAATAAAGCAATTATTACCGATCTTCATTCCCTGCCTGCGCCAGTATCTGATTCTTGTCCGGCTGCCAGCTTTTGCTATATAGGATAGCTTAAGCCGTTCTAGTATATATCTTAAAGTCATCGGTTAAGTAATCAACGCCAAGCGACAGTTATTCAACTCTTAATTCCAGTACGTCAATGATAAATTGACCTAAAAGCGGAGCGATTCTTGCTGAAAATTCAACATTTGGATGAGAATTATCCCGGCTGACAGCATTTTTATCTGCAAGATACAAACCTCCTTCAGTTTCGTATGAGTAAAAGTCCCAGACAAAAATATTGTCACCTATTTCATCCCATTCATTTACAATCCAGTCCCGGAACTCCCTGGTCCGGATGGCTTCATCCTCACTCATGAGATTCCGGGTGTTAACTGCCGGTGTCCAGACTATGAACTGCTTGTCGGGATACTGGTGCATCTTGTTTTTCAGAGCTTCATACTGGAGCTTATAATTTTCCAGGCTTTTAATATCTGAATCAATATCTGGTTTTCCTGAATCTGGCTGTATGTTACTTACAGGGAAACAGTGTTTAAACATGATTAAGTCATATTTTCTTGTAAGTATCTCCAGGGTAGCCTCTTCCATATATGGTTTGTTTCCCGCATTTTTAATCCAGATATTGTAATAATCAAACGGATAATTATTCCAACCGTAAGGCTCCCTTTTGGGGAAAAAACGCTGTGTGACCAGATAAGTAATTTTGTTTTTCCGGGTGTGTTTATTTATATATTTCTGAACATCACCTTTTCCGGTAATTTTATAAATGTAATTGTTTGTATTGCCCAACCATACCGAGTAACCTGTACTGTGATTAAGAAAGATAATTTTTTTCATTGATTCCTTATTTTCGGCACAAGCTGCCAGGACGACTAACGGTAATAATAAAATCAATTTTTTCATGATTTTGTGATCCAAAATAGGACTGACAGATTTTGTAAATTACAAATCTGTCAATAACTACTTTAAACTATATTGATTCATAATATGGGGCTATCTTTTCAGGATAGCCCCGTATTATTAAATATAAGAAACTATTAATCATTCTTTACACACCTTACAGATTTACCTGCTTCGTTATGTGTTGCACTTCTGTAGATGGCAGTATTTTCTGCATCCAGTCTCCTGTAAAATGAGCTTTGTTCATTGGTGGGAGTTGAGGTCCAGAAATAAGAGATAAGTCCTAGTCCCTTTGTCGTTCCATCACCGTAGAACCTGTAGCCACTGGGAGGTGCTGTAAATCCGCTTGAATTGGTTCCATTTCCGTCCAGACTCCAGCCCTTATTACTCTTTAACTGACTTCCCTGATCTGTCCCCCGCCATTCGATTCCATCTGCCTCTGCCTGTCCCAGACCCAAAGCTATTTCCAAAACTTTGAAGTCATCATCGGTGGGAACATGCCATCCTGTCGGGCATAATTTCCCTGTTTCGACTGCATGCCAGTTATAAAGTGCCCCGTATATTGGCTTGTTGGCCGTTTCATCATTATTTGCCCAGCAATATGCATCGGAGTTAAGGTCTCTCCATTCATCATTGTCAGTAACATTGGGAATTTCAGAAGCATCATTGTATTTAGTGGTTTTGAGATTCTCGACCATCCATACCTGTGTTCCGATTTTAACTGTGTTATACAAATTGCCATCTGCATCCGCAACCTTGGTTGTGAAGCTTGTTTCATCACCATAGGTTGTACCCGGGCCGTTTGTGGCATAAGCACGTACATAGTAAATGGTTCCTGACTGTAAAGTTGTCAGATTACTGGTAAAATTATCCGATCCTTTACCGTCCATTGTTTTTTGATCTGATTCAACAGTGGGATTTCCTGTAGTATTCCAGCAAACGCCTTTTTCAATGATCTCACATCCTCCGTCAGAAATAATATTACCTCCCGATTTTGCGGAATTATTCGTAATATCTGTTATTTCTAGTGTAGTAACCTGAGGCGGATCACCTTTCTTTTTACAACCATGGGAAATTATCATCAATGAGATGATACATAGACTTAAAATAAAATAAACGGATTTCTTCATCTTGTTTTTTTTATTGTTCGACATTCTGACCTTCATTCAAATTTTTGTAAATATACTTAAAATAAAAAATGTTTTGTAAAATAATGATTTTGACTTTTTAGTTTGTTTTTACACATCTGACATATTTACCGCCTTTTTTGGATGTTGCATACCTGTATATCCCGGATTCGCTACCATCCACTCTCCTGTATATAGCGTATTCATCAGTATATCCGGAACTCCACCAGTAAGTGAGTATATTTAAAGCATTGAAGTCGCCATTGCCGGCAAACCTGTATCCATAGGGAAGTGCTGAAAAACCGGAGGTGTTGGTGCCATTTTCTCCTTCAGCCCAGCCGCTTGTGTTTTTTAACTGGTTACCCTGATCTGTTCCACGCCAATACCACACATCTATCTCGTCGGAGGGTATTTTAAGGGAAAGCTCCAGTGTTTTAAAATCCTCATCCGTTGGAACATGCCATCCTGTGGGACATAATCTGCCGGTTTGAACAGTAAACCAATTGTATAAAGCACCCCAGTCGGAATTTTTTATATCATTGCCAAACCAGCAATAAGCCGGCGTTTTCAGGTTTATCCAGTCGTTACTTTCTCTTACATTGGGGATTAATGAATTGTTATTATATCTTGTTGTTTTCAGATTTTCTGCCATCCATACCTGTGAACCAATGGTTATTGTGCTGTAAAGATTATTCTGGATGTCCGACATTTTTGTATTAAAGAAAAATTCATTGCCGTAGGAAATTCCTTCCGAATTTATTGTGTAAGCTCTTACATAGTATTTTGTTCCGGGCGATAACCCTGTGATATTGCTTGTGAAATCTTCTGTACCGATTCCGTTATCTGTAAAAGGGTCATGTTCTATGTCGGGACCGGAGGATGTGCTCCAGCAAACACCTTTCTGTATTATTGCTGCATCTCCGTCGTCAATGATCTTACCTCTCGCAAGAGCAGTATTCAGAGAAATTGATGAAGGTTGGAGTGTAATCACTGTTCCTGTAGTAACCGGAAGTGTGGTAAATGAAATTTCATTCGCATAGGCTGTTCCCAGTTCATTTGTGGCGTAAGCTCTTACGAAATAAAGAGTGTTTGGTTTCAGTCCGGTTATTTTAATTAAGAAATTTTCATTTCCTTCATCGGCCGGAATAAAATGTGTTGACAGGTCAGGATTTTTTTTTGTGTCCCAGCAGATACCTTTATCCACCAGGGGCGAACCTCCGTCATCGGTAACGCTGCCACCTACAATAACTGATGTACGTGTTATTTCAGCAGGAGTATCGGTGGTCACACTTGGCAAATCAGGATGTTTCTTGCAACTATGAATTACAAGCAGCCAAATGATCACTAAAACCGAATATTTATAAAAATTCATGTTTCTGGGAAATGAATTCCGTGTAAATCCGTTAATCATTTTAAGAAAGATATTTTTTTGATAACCAATGATAACAGCAATTTTCATTCCGTTTTATACGAATTTGATAATTAGGATGTTTCAACTTGTAAAATAATGATGCTTTTATGATAAAAACAAATTGATTTAAGCCGTAATCAAGGTTCGGAATCAGTTGACTGGTATAACTTGTTTGTTCTAAAAGATGTATTGGTGCTTATTTTTAAAAGTTAAATTTACAAAATGATTGTAAATGTTAAAAAATGTTAATTAATTTTTAAATGGGAACTCAGAATCTGAAAATATCAGTATTCTTAACCCATGATTGATTTTGCCCGAAAATAACTCTTTAGAAACCACTAATTATAATTTATGAGATATTTTTTCATAGTGATAATGTTGGCTTTTAATTCACTGTTGAATGCTGCGGATTATTATGTTAGTTCTTTAGGAAATGACTCAAATTCAGGACTTAGTACCTCTTCTCCGTGGAAAACTATTGAAAAAGTTAATTTGGCATTTCCTTCCTTA
>CAZLZJ010000022.1:0-32372 GCA_964563975.1 uncultured Prolixibacteraceae bacterium | reverse complement strand
TCGAACCGATGACCTCTTGACTGCCAGTCAAGCACTCTAGCCAGCTGAGCTAATGCCCCATATTCAGCTGCAAATATAAAAATTTTAAGCTTAAAATGGTACTTTTAAAAATAATGTTTAACGAACGAAAGGATGGAACTTGCCTTATACTATATTCATCTTGTAATAATAATATTATAAAAATTCATAGACTGAAACGACTTATTGCTTCTTAAACAATACGAATTCCTCTTATTTTCTCACATTACTTTAGAAAAGGTCTTTTTAACATGACTTTCAGCCGGGCTGCTCTGTTCTCAAATTTTCATATGCATTTCATCTTAAACTTTTTCAATAATCGCATATAAGATTTTGCAATTTAAAATTTATATTTGCCGGCTGAATATAGTAATTTCATCATCAAAATTTGAAGGAGAAGCATTTATATGGCAGAGAACAATCTTGTCTACAGCGGGAAATCAAAAAATGTATATAATATTACAGAGGGTCCCTATAAAGGTAAATACAAGTTAGTATTTAAAGATGAAGCTACAGGATATATAGAAGATGGAAAACCCGTTTTTGACCCCGGCTACGATGCTGTTGTCGGAGAGATCCCCGGTAAAGGGGCAATTGCCTGCAGATTTGCCACCTATTTTTTTAAACTGCTTAAAGAAAAAAATATACCATCGCACTATATTGATACAGTGAACGACAATGAAATGATTGTGGAGCCTGCCAACCCTTTTTCACTGCCACCCTTTTCAGCCGATATGCCGGGCTCAGAACCCCTCATGAACTTGGAATTCACATGGAGAAACAGTGCCACCGGCAGCTTCTGGAGGCGATATCCATTTGTCAGGCCATGTAAAAATATACATAAGATTGTTGAAACATGGACAAAGGGAGATAATGACATCCTGATCACTTTTGAAGCAATAGAAGAGACCGGAGCAATGAGCAGGGACGAAATAATCAACAGTATTGAATTGGTTAAAAATATAGCGGAGATTGTGTCAGAAGAGTTTGCATCAAAAGGACTTCATGTATTAGATGGAAAATTTGAACTGGGAAGATTAAAGCACGGAAACGGAGAAATTGTGATAATTGATGAAATATCACCCGATGTTTTGCGCGTTTGCAAAGGTTATTCACCCGATAAAAATGGCGATTGCACAATATATGGCAGATGTGCTGTTTCCAATATCATAAATGGAAAAAGAACAATAAAAAATAAGAACCAGGTGCCTGCTGCTGATTTTATTAATATTTTTCTTGATTGATAATGTAACTTTGGTAAAGATTTTGTTGTATTCAATTATAGCAGCTTACAAAATTGAATTACTGTTTATGCACTAAGTTTTAGGCCGGTATAAGATTAAAAAATGAAATTAGTAAAAAATTGATTTGCAAGTAACAATTATTTTTTATCTTTAACCGACCAAATTTGAACACTATTTTTAGGAAAAACATAAAAAAATAACGCTATGGAACTTAAAAAAACACCAAAAGCAGACCTTGAAAATAAAAAGAATATATTTCTTGGTATTGGATTAGTCGTAGCATTGGGACTTTTATTTTTTGCTTTTGAATGGAAAACCACACCAAAAAAGACCGAATCTCTCGGCCAGATACAAACACAAGAAGTAGAAGAAGAAATTATTCCAATAACACGTGAAGAGCAAAACACTCCACCACCCCCGCCTCCTCCAAAAGTTGTTGAGGTATTAAATATTGTAGCAGATAATGTACATATTGATGATGAACTTCATATCGAAGATACAGAGGCAGATGCAGAAACTTTTATTGATGTGGCCCCGGTTGTTACCACAACAGTTGTTGAAGAAAAGGAAGAGGAAGAGACTAAAGTATTCTTCATTGTTGAAGATATGCCTGAATTCCCCGGAGGTGAGGCAGCCTTGCGGCAGTTTATTGCAAATGCCATTAAATATCCGGTAATTGCTCAGGAAAATGGTATTCAGGGTAAGGTATTTGTTACTTTTGTGGTTGATGCCGACGGAGGTATTTCAGAAGCAAAAATTACCAGAGGTGTAGACCCTTCTCTCGACAAAGAGGCACTTCGTGTTGTAAATATGTTACCTAAGTGGAAGCCCGGCAAACAGCGTGGTAAACCGGTAAGAGTATCATATACCGTTCCTATTAATTTTGTACTGCAATAAAAAAATTATATATTGAAACTCCTGATCCCATATGGGGTCAGGAGTTTTTTGTGCAATAAATTCAACTTATGATCGATACAACTCCTGAAACAGAAAAAGCCGTAATTGTAGGACTTATAAATAAAGACCAGGACGAGAAGCAAGTTAATGAGCATTTGGATGAATTGGAATTTCTGACAGAAACAGCAGGAGCTACGGTAATAAAAAAATTTACACAAAAAATTGATGAACCGAATGTTTCCACATTTGTAGGATCAGGCAAACTTGAAGAGATTGACAATTACATTAAAATGTCTGAAGCTTCTACAATAATTTTTGATGATGAGCTAAGTCCCATCCAGTTACGAAATATTGAAAAAAAGCTTGAATGCAAAGTACTTGACCGCACTAACCTGATACTTGATATTTTTGCCCGGCGTGCAAAAACTGCCCATGCAAAAACCCAGGTACAACTGGCTCAATATCAATATATGTTGCCACGACTAACAAGAATGTGGACTCATCTGGAGCGTCAGCGGGGAGGTATCGGTATGCGCGGGCCGGGTGAAACCCAAATAGAAACCGACCGCCGGATCATACTCGATAAAATAGCTCATTTAAAAAAGCAGCTGATAAAAATAGACAAACAAAAAGCAACTCAGCGTAAAAATCGCGGTAAACTGGTAAGAGTAGCTTTGGTAGGTTATACCAATGTAGGTAAATCTACAATTTTAAATATGATTGCAAAAACTGAAATTTTTGCAGAAAATAAACTATTTGCCACCCTCGACACAACTGTGCGAAAAGTAGTTATTGAAAACCTTCCATTCCTGCTGGCTGATACAGTGGGCTTTATCAGAAAGCTCCCTCATCATCTTGTAGAGTCTTTTAAATCTACCCTTGACGAAGTCAGAGAAGCTGATATTCTGGTTCATGTTGTTGATATCTCACACCCCGGGTTTGAAGAGCAGATTGATATTGTCAATAATACATTAAAAGATATAAGTTCAGGAGATAAGCCGAATATATATGTCTTCAACAAAATAGATGCTTTCTCTCATATTGAAAAAGATAAAGATGATCTCACTCCCGAAACAAAAGAGAATTTCACCCTGGCTGACTGGGAAAATTCCTGGTTTGCAAAAAATAACAACCCGGCAGTGTTTATCTCTGCAACCCAAAAACAAAATATTGAAGAGTTAAAAGAAATTCTCTATAGAGAAGTTAAAGCAATCCATTCGCAACGCTTCCCGTACAACGATTATTTATATGATATTGAAGATCAAATATAAAGATCAAACCTCCCCGTTTTTTATTAACCATTCTGCAATCTGAACAGTATTCAGCGCAGCACCTTTCTTAATCTGATCGCTTACACACCAAAAAGTTATCCCGTTAGGATCAGAAATATCCTTTCGGATCCTCCCTACATATACATCATCTTTCCCGGCAGCAAACAACGGCATGGGATATTTCTTTTCTGCAGGATTATCAATAACTGTGATACCTTCAGTACTTAAAAATGCAGCCTTCACTCTTTCGATCGGGAGAGGAGTTTCGGTTTCCACCCAAATTGCTTCCGAATGAGCCCTGGCAACAGGAATCCTGACACAGATAGCACTCACCTCAGCATCGGTATGCATTATCTTCTTTGTTTCCCAGTTCATTTTCATCTCCTCTTTTGTATAATCGTTTTCCAGGAAAACATCAATATGTGGAATTATATTCATTGCCAGCTGATATTGAAATTTGCTGACCGTAGCCTCCCGCCCGCCGGCAACCTCTTTAATCTGCCGTTCAAGCTCTGCCATTCCTTCCGCCCCGGCACCACTTGCAGCCTGGTAAGTTGCAACTCTGACTCTTTTAATTGGCGAAAGATCATTAATGGGTTTCAAAGCCACTACCATCTGAATGGTTGAACAATTCGGATTAGCTATTATATTCCGGGGCCTGTTGCGGGCATCTTCGGCATTTACCTCAGGAACAACAAGAGGAACATCGTCATCATAACGAAAAGCACTGGAATTATCAATCATTATTGTTCCATGCTTGGTAATATCAGCGGCAAACTCTTTTGAAGTAGCTGCACCTGCTGAAGTCAGGGCAATGTCAATACCCTTAAAATCATCATTATGTTTTAACTCTTTAACAACTATTTTTTCACCTTTAAACTCATAATGTTTCCCTGCACTTCTGGCTGATCCGAAAAGCACTAATTCGTCCAAAGGAAAATTTCTCTCTTCAAGGACACGGAAAAACTCTTGTCCCACTGCTCCGCTGGCTCCGACTATCGCAACTTTCATACTATTAAAAATGTTTATTTTAAATGTATAATTAAATAAATAATTATTTTCAAAATTAAGGTAAAATTACTATTTTGCGCTCAATTGGAAATGGAATGTTACGTATTATCCTAAAAATCTTAACGTTCACTTTGCCATGGATTGTTAACCCTTCATTTTCACAGGAAATCTGGAATGAATATTTCAATATCCCCGGTAAAGGAGTCTGGTGTGACCAGGCCGGAAATGTTATATCTGATTTTTCAGAAATAACAACCTGGTCGCTCGATACTTCCGGAATGTTACCTACCGGATCCGGCAGTTATGCAAAAACAGTGAGCACATCAGGCGGCCGCTTCGAATGCCTTAAGATTACCGGCGAAGTAGTCTGGCTTTCAGAAATTATCGATATCTCCGGATTTAAAAAAGTAAATATCTCTCTTACCGCATATGAAACAGGGAGCGGCAACAACAAAGATAACAAATACCTCAAAGCCTGCTATTGCCTTGATGATTCAGATCTTTTCATATTTGAAAAAAACGGGCATAACTCGGGCAACTGGGGTTCATCTGTTGTTGAGCAAGAAAATCTTTTTGGCAACAGATTGCAGATTATCTGTAAAATGGCCAATCACTATACAAATGACAAAGTGATCCTTGACGATATCAGGGTATGGCAGGAACAGGAACCCGTTCCTCCCCTCTCAAAAAAGGAGTTGTTAATTTCAGAAGTGCTCTTCAATCCCTTCCCGGGTGGTCAGGATTATGTTGAGATATTCTATCCGGGAAGAGAAAAAAGATCAGTTAATTTCCTTTATGTGGCAAATCGCGATAAAAATCTTAAATTAAAGCAGATACAACCTCTTTTTACGGAAAGGACCGAGTTATTCCCCGAATCATACCTGCTGTTCACAACTGATGAACTTTCAGTAACACCATATTATCATACCTGCTGCCCCGAAGCATTCCATGAAGTAGACAAATTACCCGCATTCAATAATGATGAAGGGTACGTAGTTCTTTTAAATGAAGACTCATTAATAATTGATGAGATGTACTATAATGAAAAAATGCACTCCAGGTTTTTGAAAAATTATAAAGGAGTATCTTTGGAAAGAGTATCCGTAAAAGCCTCCCCAAACTGGCAATCAGCCTCCTCAGCCTCAGGGTATGGAACACCCGGATGTGAAAACTCACAGCATCTCAATGGTATTGGCAGCTCACCGGTTGTAAAATTCAGCCCCGGCTCTTTTTCTCCAAATTTTGACGGATATAACGATGAATTTATAATCAGCTATTCAATCGGCAAGCCGGGGTTCACCGGCAATGTAAAAATTTTTGACCTCTCGGGCAGATTTATCTTTCCGCTGATTGAAAATGAAATTCTTGGAACCACAGGTGAATTTAAATGGGATGGCACCGATAAAACCGGAAAAATGCAACCATTGGGAATATATATCGTAACAGTAGAATTTTTTAATTTTGAAGGAGAGATCTACCGCTATAAAGATTCTGTTGTACTCACAGGAAAAACAGATTAATACTTACTATTGATTTTTTATTACCTTTATAGAGACTAAAATCAATTTTAAAATAATGACTTCAGAAAATAGCAAGCTCAAAAATATAAAAATAAAAATGGCAGCAATTTGCAGCCGCTCCGAACAATGTTCTAACGATATCCTGAAAAAAATCATTGCCGCAGGAATAGACAAAGATGATGCTGAAGAGATTTTAAATCAGCTGAAAAAGGAAAATTTCATTAATGACAAAAGATATATTAACTCCTATACAGCCGAAAAATTCAGAATTAACAGGTGGGGAAAAATCAAAATACGCTATTATTTAAAGCAAAAAGGGTTAGACGAACAGCTGATCGAAGAAGGTTTAAATAATATTGATGATGAAAAATATCGTGAGGCTATTCTGAAAACCATAAAAGAGAAAGCCAAAACAGTAAAAAAACAGAATAAATATGAGAAAATGGGACAAATAATCAGATTTGCCCAAAGCAGGGGTTTTGAGCCTGAATTAATTCATCGTTACCTGAGCGAAGCAATTGATTAACCATTGTTTTCCTTCAATCCTCAAAAACTTACTAACTTTGCAAATCCAAATAAATAGTGCTGATTATGGTTTTAAAAGAGGAAATAAAAAATTTAAATGAGCGATGTGATGCTCTGAGGAGGCATCTTTGACTATGATGCAAAATTAGTTCAGCTGAAAGAGGAAGAGCTGCAAACCCGGGATCCCGACTTCTGGTCTGATCCAAAGGAGGCAGAAGCACGAATGCGGAAAATAAAAACCATAAAAGACTGGACAACCGGCTTTGAAAAGGTTAACCGGGCAATAGAAGATTTCAGTGTGCTCAATGAGTTTTTTGAAACAGGAGAAGCTTCCGAAGAGGAGATTAACAGAGCCTTTCACCTGGCATTAAATAAAGTGGAAGAGTTGGAAACCAAAAATATGCTGCGCAATGAAGAGGACAAAATGGGTGCAGTCCTTAAAATTAATGCAGGAGCCGGTGGAACAGAAAGTAACGACTGGGCTGAAATGCTTTTCAGAATGTATACCCGCTGGTGTGAAAACAGGGGTTACAAAATCAAAATTGCAAACCTTCAGCCCGGCGATGAAGCAGGGATAAAAAGCTGCACTTTAGAAATCGACAATGAATTTGCTTACGGCTATCTTAAAAGCGAAAGCGGGGTGCACCGCCTTGTCAGGCTTTCTCCTTTTAATGCACAAAATAAAAGAATGACATCATTTACTTCGGTATTTGTTTCACCTCTCGTTGACGACACCATTGAAATAGATATTAATCCCGCTGATATAACCTGGGAAACATTTAGAAGCAGCGGAGCCGGAGGACAAAATGTCAACAAGGTAGAAACAGGGGTAAGATTACGGCATGCGCCAAGTGGAATTGTTATTGAAAATACAGAAAGTCGCACACAATCAGGAAACAAAGAAAATGCCCTGCGTATTTTAAAGTCGCAGCTTTACGAAATGGAACTCCGCAAGAAAAGAGAAAAAGAGATGGAAATAGAGTCTCAAAAAAAGAAGATAGAATGGGGTTCCCAAATCCGTTCCTATGTTCTTCAGCCATATAAAATGGTAAAAGACCTTAGAACAAACTTTGAGACCGGGAATGTCAATGCCGTACTTGACGGCGACCTGGATGGCCTTATCAAAGCATACCTGATGGAGTTCGGAGGACAATAATTTATCCGGCAAGATATACTGCATAGTTTTTGTTAAATATTTTTCTGAACTTTGAATAATTACATTTTTAGCTTTGTTAAAAAAGTTTGCCATGTGCTCCAACGAAGATTTCATAAACAGGGAAATCAGCTGGCTCTCCTTTAACGAAAGAGTACTTCAGGAAGCCGAAGACCCCGAAACTCCGTTATTTGAACGAATCAGGTTTATTGGTATTTTTTCCAATAACCTTGATGAGTTTTTCAGAGTCAGGGTAGCCACTGTAAAGAGAATGGTCGACTTTGGAGTTGACGAAGAAAACCTGTTGGGAAACTTTACACCCAATGAACTGCACGAAAAAATTCAAAAAACAGTATCGGATCAACAGGAAAAAGTTCAAGAAATTTTTAAAAATATCCTTTCTGAACTCAATCAAAACAATATATTCTTTATAAACGAAAAAGACCTTTCTCACGACCAGGGAGTGTTTGTGAAAAAATATTTCTATGAAAGGGTATTGCCCAACTTGGTACCGATCATGCTTACCAATAAAAACAAATTCCCTTATCTGAAAGATCTTTCGGTTTACCTTGCCGTAAAATTATCTAACAGTACAGACCCAAAAGACTTTGCATATTCACTTATCAGAATTCCAACTATTTCGGTATCCAGATTCCTGGTACTTCCAAAAGAGAAAAAAAAGACATATATAATATTTTCAGACGATGTGATCCGCTACTGCCTGAATGATCTCTTTTTCTATTTCGATTATGATATTTATGAAGCATATACCATTAAAATTACCCGCGACGCCGAATTGGATATTGACGACGATATTTCAAAAAGTCTTATTGAAAAGATAGGTACCAGCCTTAAAAAAAGAAAAAAAGGTAAACCGGTCAGGCTTATTTATGACCGCGATATCCCTGAAGATTTTCTTAACTTCATTCTGAAAAAAATGAATCTTGGCAAAGAAGATAATGCCAGCCCGGGAGGTCGCTATCACAATCATAAAGACTTTATGAATTTTCCGGAGATTGGAAAGAAAAAACATTACTATCCCAAACTCCCGCCATTCCGCAATAAACACCTTCCCCTTAATACCAGTATTCTGCGTGTTCTTCGCAATAAAGATATAATACTGCATTATCCTTATCAAACATTTAATCACTTTTTAGATTTTTTAAGGGAAGCAGCAATTGATCCTCAGGTAATCAGGATAGGCATTACTATCTACCGGGTTGCCGAAGATTCAAAAGTGATCAATGCATTACTAAATGCTGTAAGAAATGGCAAAGATGTTACCGTTGTCGTTGAATTGCAGGCAAGGTTTGATGAAGAAGCCAACATACACTGGTCAAATATGCTTCAGGAAGAGGGGGCTACCGTCATTAACGGAGTTCCCGGTATGAAAGTTCATTCAAAATTAGCCTGGGTCAAACGTGAAGAAGAGAACGGCACAAGAAATTATGCCTATGTCGGAACAGGTAACTTTCATGAAAAAACAGCCAGGATATATGCAGATGAAGGATTACTGACAGCAGACCCAAGAATTGCCGATGATATTGAGAAAGTTTTTGATTTTTTCAAACAAAATTATAAACTCCACCGTTATGAGCATCTGATAGTGAGCCCCTTTTATATGCGTGATCATTTTACTGACATGATTGAAAATGAAATTGAGCTTGCAAAACAGGGGAAGGATGCCCGGATGATATTGAAAATGAACAGCCTGATAGACCCCGAAATGATGGCACAGATATACAAAGCCGACCGGGCAGGCGTTAAAACAGACCTGATAATAAGAGGAATAATGGGATTGCCAATAGATGGCAAAAAATGTTTGAAAAATGTAACTGCCATAAGTATTGTGGATAAATATCTTGAGCACTCACGCATTTTTTTATTTGGAAACGGAGGCGATGAAAAAATGTATATTGCTTCGGCCGACTGGATGCCCCGAAACCTGAACCGAAGAATTGAAGTTGCCTGTCCCATATATGATAAGGATATTAAAAAGGAGTTAAAGGAGTTACTGATGATTCAGTTAAAAGATAACACCAAGGCCAGAATACTTGATCCGCTGCTTACAAATAAGTATAATAACAAAAATAAAGAAAATAATTTCCGCGCACAGGAAGACTATTACAATTACATTAAAAAAAAGCACCATATTATTATGAAGATATATCATAATCCCCATTGCGCACAGAGCCGGGAAGGTTTAAGGTATCTTGAAAAAAAGGGATATGAACTTGAGGTGAAAAAATATTTGACTGAAGGTATAACTGAAGAGGAGTTAAGGGATATTATCAGCCGCTCCGGAAAAAAACCCTTCGACTTTGTTCGCACTCAGGAAAAAGAGTATAAAGAGCTCTATAAAAACCGTAAATTTACAGATGATGAGTGGATTAAGGTGCTTGCTGAAAATCCAAGGCTGCTTCAAAGGCCGATTGTGGTAAACAAAAACAGATCTGTTCTGGCAATCCCCCCAAAAGAAATTGATAAGATCATTTAATATTAAGTTTTGCCTGCAACCTTTTTATTTCATCCTCCAGCACCTTTTTTTCCTTAAGTGCCCCGGAAAGATCCAAAGCATCTTTTACAGCCTGTTTGTCAAAAGTTTCCAAAACAATGTAATGATAGCGGTTACCCAAAAAAACAGCCTTAAGCCTTCTATCTATATTATCGGCTATAAACTCCATCACCCCATTGTCTTTTCCATTCCTATAGGTTACCTTTTCCCACTTAGCCTCCATAAAGTCGCTCCGGTGATTATCGGGATCACCCACAGGTATCTCTTCTGTTTTGGCATCATCGCCCTTATCATAAACCCTTAACCCGACATGATCCAGCCACTGCTCTCCATGATAGTTGCTGCTTAAATATATTTCACCCCTCTCATCCAGATGTACCTGGATATATGACCTGTTCCACGATCTTTGAAAATTTTGTCTTTTATGAATAAATTGAGTATACCTGTCGTATGCGGTTTTCTCTTTATCAAAAGATTTTTCAAGGCCGGCAATTTTCACTAACAACGAATCCAATACTTCCTCCTTTTTATGAAGCAGGTCAAACTCAATTTCACTTACCAGATTTTTTGCGGCATTAGCAGAATAAACAGCTTTGGGAAATAATTTCGGAATACTGTCAAGGTGCAACAGAGCAGCAACGGTATCACTCTTCCCCAAAAGTTCTTTTGCATAATTTAGCTTGGCCCCTGCCCGGTCTTCATCCGAAGGGCCACACGAAATAACAATAACTGCAGTAAGCAGGAACAAAATTGTTCTATTAATTGCACATTTCATTTTAAGTAGTTTTAAACAAAAATAGTATTAAAATTTTAAAGTGAATAATTTCGACGTATAGAAAAACCCGGTTATTTTTTGTATTTTTAATCCAAAAATCGACTAAACATGGTTACACTTTCACAGTTAGGGTATATCATTGCTGTTGATACCTATCGTCATTTTGGCAAAGCTGCGGAGTCTTGTTCAATTACTCAGCCCACACTGTCAATGCAAATTAAGAAGCTTGAAGAATATCTTGAAATTATAATTTTCGACCGCACCGTTCAGCCTCTTATCCCGACAGAGGTGGGCAGAAAAATCATCGATCAGGCAAAAGTGGTGGTAAAAGAGGCTGACGAAATTATAAATATTATAAAAGATTGCAAAAATCAAATCTCAGGAAAATTACGTATCGGCATTATCCCCACTCTTGCACCATATCTTTTACCATTATTCATCGGGAAATATAAAAAGAAATATCCCGATGTAACAATAAATGTGATAGAGCAGACTACCGAAGATATTGTAATCAATCTCAACAAAGACCTTATAGACGTTGGCATTTTGGTAACCCCTCTCAAAAATGACAAAATCATTGAAAAGCCGGTATTTTATGAAGAGATGCTTATTTATGTCAATCCTGACAATCAACTATACAATCAGGAGGTTATCACTCCAAATGATCTTTCAGACCACAAAATATGGCTGTTAAGTGACGGACATTGCTTCAGGGACCAGGTAGTTAATCTTTGCTCACTAATGGGAAATACCGACAACCGGCTTCCTTTCCATTATGAAGCAGGCACTTTGGAGACATTAATCAACTTTGTTGACCAGGAAGGTGGTATTACACTGATACCTGAGCTGGCAAAGTATACAATGTCTGAAAAAAGGCTGAAAAATATCAGGTCATTCACCCGTTTCAAGCCCTTACGTGAAGTCAGTCTGGTTTATTCAAAACACTTTTCCAAACATAAGCTGACCAACCTCATGTGGAGAAAGATTCTTGAGGATCTCCCGCAAGAACTTCATAATAAACATAGAGGGTCGGTTGTGGAGTGGAAATAATTTTACTATTATTAAAAAAAATATTACATTTGCGCCCTGTTTTGCGGACGTGGCGGAATTGGTAGACGCGCTAGACTTAGGATCTAGTGCCATACGGCGTGGGGGTTCGAGTCCCTTCGTCCGCACAAATTACCGGAAGGACTTTTAAATTATAAAAATTTAAGCTGATGAATATTACCAGAGAGGATATTGACAATGTAAATGCAGTAATAAAAGTGTTGATAGAAAAACCGGATTACGAGACAACTGTTGAAGATACACTTAAGGAGTATCGTCAAAAATCCTTTTTCCCCGGGTTCAGGCCGGGAAAGGCTCCATCCGCATTAATTAAGAAAAGGTATGGAAAAGCAGTGCTTTTGGATGAAGTAAATAAGGTGCTGTCGCACAATCTTACAAAATTTATAATTGACGAAAAACTTAAAATCCTCGGAGAACCTCTTTCAAACCCTGAACAGCAGGAAATTGACTGGGACAAAGACGATAATTTTGAATTTATATTTGATATAGCTCTTGCTCCTGAAATCGAAGTAACTTTGAGCGAAGATGATAAAATAGATTTTTACACAATTACTGTTAATGATGAGATGATTGACAATCAGGTTAATTACATCAAAACACAGATGGGCTCAAATGAAAAAGCCGAAGAGGTTACAGACAAATGCCTGATAAAAGGGAATTTTATTGAACTTGATGAAAGCGGAGAGGAAAAAGAGGAAGGTATCCGGCCTGAAGATGTGATAATGTCTGTAAACCGTATTAAAGACGAAGAGATAAAAAAACTTTTTATTGGCAAGCATACGGAAGAGACAGTAATATTTGACCCGGTAAAGGCATTTGGCGACAATCATGAAATAAGTCATATGCTTAAAATAAGTCATGAAGAGGCAAAAGAGTTAAACTCTCAATTTAAATATACCATAACAGAAATCCTCGAATTCAAAAAAGCCGGATTAAATGAGGATCTGTACAAAAAGTTATATGGAGAAGATACTGAAGTTAAAACAGAAGAGGATTTAAGACAAAAACTCAAAGAAGAAATAGCCGCAAATCTGCTGAACTCTTCTGAGCGCAAATTTGCCGTGGATGTCCGCAATTTACTTATCGACAAAGTTAATCCCGGGCTTCCCGAACCCTTTCTTAAAAGATGGCTTAAAGAGACCAATAAAGAGCTTACTGATGAACAGATAGAAAATGAGTTCGAAAGTTTTTTAAAAGATTTAAAATGGCAGGTGATCAAAAATTTCTTAGTCGAAAAAAATGAGCTGAAAGCAGAAGAGGAAGAAACTTACGAACTTGCCAAAGAGGTTGCATATCTGCAATACAACCAGTATGGTATATATAATATCCCTGAAGAGGAGATTGAGTCCTTTGCCAAAAGGATAGTGGAAAAACCTGAAGAAAAAGAGAAACTTCATTTCAGAATAATTGAAGAGAAAGTTATTGAAGTAGTTAGAAATAAGATTTCCATTCAAAATAAGGAGATTACACAGGAAGAATTTAATGAGTTATTGAAGTAATCTGCGCGGTTACATTAGCAATAATTACTTTTTTCCCGTAAATTTGTTTTTCATCACAACAATATAGCAATATAAGTATGGAAAAAGATAATGAATTCAAAAGATACGCTGTGAAGCATTCAGGCATCAGCAGCCTGACCCTTCATCGTTACAGTTCGGAATATGGAAACTACATATCGCCCACCATCATTGAAGAGAGGCAGCTTAATGTAGCTTCGATGGATGTTTTTTCCAGGCTGATGATGGACAGGATCATATTTTTAGGCGTTCCTATTGACGACACTGTAGCCAATATTATACAAGCCCAGTTACTGTTTCTGGAATCTACAGATCATTCAAAAGATATCCAGATCTATTTCAACACCCCGGGCGGTCATGTTCATGCCGGGTTAGGAATATATGATACCATGCAGTATATTTCATCTGACGTTGCAACAATCTGCACGGGCATGGCAGCCTCAATGGGAGCAGTTCTTCTTACTGCAGGCGCAAAAGGCAAACGCTCAGCATTAAAACACTCCAGGGTAATGATCCACCAGCCTATGGGTGGTGCAACAGGGCCGGCATCAGATATCGAGATTACAGCCCGTGAAATACTGAAAATCAAAACCGAATTATACCAGATTATTGCCCTGCATACCGGAAAGCCTTATAAACAGGTAGAAAAAGATGCTGACCGCGACTATTGGATGACATCAGCCGAAGCGGTAAAATATGGAATGATTGATGAAATTTTGGAAAGAGATAAAAAGAAATAATGGCAAATAAGGTAAGATTGGATAAGTGCTCATTTTGCGGAAGGGAAAAAAAAGAGGTTAATCTTCTCATTGCAGGTATAGACGGCCATATTTGTGATCGTTGTGCAGAACAAGCTTATTCAATTATCCGGGAGGAGATAAAAAAAAGCGACACTTTTGACCTCTCCGGAATAAAACTTCTAAAGCCTAAACAGATAAAAGAATTTCTCGATCAATATGTAATAGGGCAGGATGCAGCAAAAAAGATTATTTCCGTTGCAGTTTACAATCATTATAAAAGGCTTACACAATCTTTGGGCAGTGATGAAACAGAAATAGAAAAATCAAATATCCTGTTAGTAGGAGAAACCGGTACCGGCAAAACCCTTCTTGCCCGCACCATTGCCAAAATGTTGCATGTTCCCTTTACAATTGTTGACGCCACAGTGCTTACTGAGGCCGGCTATGTGGGTGAAGATATTGAAAGTATACTCACGCGCCTGCTTCAGGCTGCCGACTATAATATAGAAGCAGCCAACCGCGGGATCGTATTTGTAGATGAACTTGACAAAATAGCCCGTAAGAACGACAACCCCTCAATTACACGGGATGTGTCGGGCGAGGGAGTCCAGCAAGGGCTGTTAAAACTGCTTGAAGGCTCAATTGTCAATGTTCCCCCTCAGGGCGGACGAAAGCATCCGGAACAAAAGCTGATACCGGTTGATACAAAAAATATTCTGTTCATCTGCGGAGGGGCATTTGATGGAATTGAAAAAAAGATTGCCACCCGCCTGAATACAAAAGTAATTGGTTACAGCGCAGCAAAAGAAGCAGACCGTGTTGAAAGGGACAACCTTTTACAGTATATTGCTCCGCAAGACCTGAAAGCCTTTGGCTTGATACCTGAAATAATAGGCAGGCTGCCGGTTCTTGTACACCTTGATCCACTTGACAAAGAAGCTCTCCGAAATATACTCACCGAACCTAAAAATGCAGTTATTAAGCAGTATAAAAAGCTTTTTGAACTGGATAAAATTGAGCTGGAATTTGAAGAAGATGCTTTGCAGTATATCGTTGAAAAAGCAATTGAATTCAAACTTGGTGCCCGCGGGCTGCGTGCCATTTGTGAAAATATTATGAGCGATGCAATGTTCGAGGCCCCGACTTCCAAAATCGAGCATATAAAAATTACAAAAAAATATGCCCAGAATAAGTTAAACCGCTCCGGTGTACAAAGATTAAAAGCAAGCTGAATATTTTTGCCGGCCATATAATTTCAGCCGCCGCCAAATTAAAAATCCACATATAATTGCAAACTGAAAAGGTCTGAGTTTTGCCATAGATTATCTGTTTTCTTCTTATCAAACATATAAAAAACCTTCATTTGCAAATAATTGTTGCACTGTATAATTGTTCCCGAGCTTAATCTTCCCCTGTTCAGTTTTTCAGCATTAAAGCAATAAAAAGACTCTTCCGTTGCAAATAACTTCAGCCAGGTTAAATAGTAAAAAGGCAATTCAACAGATAATGCCTGCCTGTGTCTAAAATAGTTATCTCTTTTTTTTGCTATCATATACTCCATTCTGTTATTAAATTTCACCTGAACATCGCCTAACGGTTTTGTTATATTCCCATAAACCATGGGGCGTTGTTCAAGCCTCCATCCGTCGTAACCCTTAATAGATACCAAACGACCTTTGACACCGGCTTTAAGCCATTTAGCTACCTTGAACTCCTCGGTAAAATCTCCATATAGCGACAAACTGGTATGCCCGGTCTTTGGGGTATAATAATGAAGTTCAAATACTTTAATTGATGAAAGTTCCGACAATTTCACTCCCACACTGCTTAACCCTCTGTATTTGAACAACCTTTCCTGCGACGAACCGGGTAAACACAAAAACAAAACCACTATAACGGCAACTATTTTTTTCATTCGGCAAAAATAAAAAAAAACAGATTCATCAATTATATAATTTTGTTTTACGATAAAATATTTTTTGTTAAAAAAATCACCTCTTCAGCGCTCCTGAATATTTACCGTTTATTTTTCTTGGCTGGCTGGCAGCATATGATATACCCGTATTCTGATCAATATATACCATTACGGGATAGGCAATATCTTTATCAACAACACTGACTTCGTGTCCTCTTTCCGTAAGATCATCAATAACCGGCCGGTCAATTTGATTAATCTCTAACTTCCCGGTTTTAAATACCCTTTCAGAGGGGTCAGGATTTGAATTAAAAGAATCTTCAGTATGAAGAGTTTGAAAACGTGGAGCAGTTATAGCCTCCTCAGGCATCTTCCCAAATTCTATGAAATCAAGCAAAAGCTGCAAAGTTACCTGATCCTGCATATCGCCCCCTGCTACGCTAAGTGCCAGCACAGGTACGCCATTTTTTAAAACAATGGTGGGAGTAAGTGTAATCCTTGGCCTTTTACCGGGTTCAATAGCATTAGGATGCCCCTTTTGAGTATTCAATGTATTCAACCGGGTATTGTGAGCAAAGCCAAGGCTTTCGCAAATTCCGTAAACAGGATTGGAACTTGGGGTGGCAGCAACAACATTACCCCATTTATCGACAACCACACATGTTGTGGTACCCTCCTCCCCGGGCTGATACTCTGCAATATCACTTAACGGCTCCATTTTACGGGGATCGCCGGGCCTGATCTCTTTCGATGCTTTCCCCGGATCTATCAGCGGATACCTTATTGAAGTATACTCATCAGACAATAACTCTTTTAAAGGAACCCGGGCAAACATGGGATCACCATAATATTTATCGCGATCGGCAAAAGCCAGTTTCATAGCTTCGGTAACTGTGTGTATATAATCTGGCGACATAAATCCCATCCTTTTAAGATCAAACTTTTCAAGCAGCCTTAATGACTGTAAAAGCACGGGGCCCTGGGTCCATGTATTACATTTGTGAACGGTATAACCACGGTACTTAACCGAAACAGGCTCTTCAACTATTGTCCGGTGAGCTTCAAGATCAGATTTCCTGAGAAAACCTCCTGCACTGATATAATAATCATTAAGCTCATCGGCAATATCTCCTTTATAAAACCTGTCTCTTGCTGCCCTGATCTTCTGTTCTCTGGTGCCATCTCCCTTTTGTTCGGCTTCAATCATCCTGCGCAGCATAACAGCAAGCTTACCATACCAGTCCTTCCCCCCTTTATCCAAAAGTACAAGAGTCGGTGCTATCACCTGTTCAAAAGACATTGTCCCTTTCTGTTCAAGAGCAGTAAGACATGTGCTGATAGCACTTGGAACAGTAGCCGTTTTAATTCCCCCGGGAGTTCTGTCGGGTATACCATTTTCATAATACCATTCGATAGCTTTCGGATCAAGAGGCGCCCCACCCATACCGTTAAAGACCAAAACATTACCTGTAGAAGAATTATAAAACATAAAAGGAACTTCGCCGCCAATGGAAAACATTCCATAATCTGAAACCGCATGATTAAAAATAACGGCAACAGCTCCATCAACAGCATTTCCGCCTTTCGACAGGATATCAAGCCCTGCCAATGCAGACTCTTCAGGCCCGGCAGCCACAACTCCCCCGTTGCCGGAAGCATGCCAGGTTAACTCATTCTGTGTATGTCCTTTATAAAAAGGAACAAACAGAAAAATAAACAGAAAAAACAGTAACTTATCTCTTAACATACTATTAGATTATTTGATCTTTTAAAAATAAGTTTTAAAAATCATTTTAAAAAACCTTCTATTGCCTATATTGAATTAAATTTGTAGTTTGCTAAAGGAGTTTTGTTCCGAAAAGATGAAAAACTGGATTAAACAATTTTTTCTTTCTGCCCTGATCATTTTTTCATTCCTGAATGTAAGTTACGGGCAGATTGAGCCGGTATTGACCCAATATATGTTTAACATGCAAATTGTTAACCCGGCTTATGCAGGTATGTGGGAAAAAATCGGATTCTCTTCCCTTGTCAGGAAACAGTGGGCAGGTATGAATCGTTCGCCCCTGACAGAGGTATTTTCATTTCATACACCATTAAAAAATCCATCAACCGGCCTGGGGTTGAATGTCACAAATGATGTGTTCGGCAAAGAAAAAAGGTTTGGGGTTTTCGGCGATTATGCACATGAGGTTTCCCTGACTCCGGAAACACGCTTACGGCTTGGTTTAAAATTTGGCTTTTTCAATTACAAAAATCCGTTAACTCAGTATCAGTTATATCCCGACAATCAATATGACCAGGCTTTTGGTGAAGATGTGGATTTACGGTTTCTTCCCAATTTCGGAATTGGGGCATTTCTTTACAAAGAGAACTATTATATCAGCTTCTCGGTACCCAATATGATGAAAAATGATTTTAAAGCTAATATTAACAACTACTCTTCACTTGCCGAAATCAGAACCTTCTATCTTGCCGCAGGTTATATTCATAAATTTATTACTTTAAATAATTTCGTTATCAAACCCAACATGATGATAAACGCCACCGTGAATATGCCGCTGCAATTTGATCTCGGAATCAACTTTCTTTTTCGTGAACAGCTTTGGTTAGGGTTGATGTACCGTTCAGCCAATGCCCTGAGTTTTGTATCGCAATGGCTATTAAATAATAATCTTCGCTTGGGATTTGCCTTAGATATAACCTATAATGAAATTTTTCCCTATCAATATGGAACCTATGAAATAACCCTTGGTTTTGACATGGACTTTTTCGGAAGAACCTACCTCAGGGCAAAGTATTTTTAAAAGTGGATATCAAGTTTAAAATGCAATTTTGCCCAAAAAGTTATCACATATCAATTAATCCTTACAGCTTCCAAAAAAACCGGAAGGAAACATATTTATACTTATAACATCTCCTTCTTTAACAACAGTTGGCAATTGTTCTATCTCTGTCATTTCAAAATCAATTGCAGTTATTTTAAATTCGGTGCGGCGATTTGCCTGATGCTGCTCTTCTGTGCACGTGACGCCGTCAGCACATTCATTAACAAGCCTTGACTCTCCGTAACCCTTTGCAGTTATCCTGGAAGGCGAAACACCTTGTAAAATAATATACCGAACAGCTGATTCAGCACGTTTTTGTGACAATTCCATATTATATTCAAAAGAGGCTCTTGAATCTGTATGGGAAGATAATTCGGCATAAACCGGGTTTTGCTTCATAAACTGCACAAGCTCATCAAGTGCAGGCTTTGCATCCTCACGGATATCCCATCTGTCAAGGTCATAATAGATATTTTCAACTCTGAAAACCCGGTTGATTTCAAGCTTTTTCAAAACCAGATCACGAGGGGTATTAGTTTCGGAGGTTTCACCTTCCGCTAATGTCCTGAAATTTGTACAGTCATAAATATATCCATCCTTAACCGCTTTAACTATATATGGCTTTTCATAATCAACATTGGTGGAGTACCTTCCCGAATTATCGGTTTTCAATAATTTAACCATACCGCTTCCGGGATCCAATAGAAAAACTGTTGCATCGGGAACCGGCAAATTTTGTTCATTTTTCACAAGCCCATCGATAATAAGCACTCCTTTCCCATCCATTAACATCAGGGGTACCGCAGATTTCAAATTTCGAAATGCATAAATATCATCCGAGCCTTTCCCCTCCGGACGGTTAGAACTAAAAAATCCGCCATCAAGATTTTCATTTAAAACAATGCCAAAATCATCGTAAGAGGAATTTATCGGTTCCTTTAAATTTTCAGGTTCCGACCACTCTTTTCCATCAAATATTGTTACAAAAATATCAAGTCCGCCATATCCCAAATGTCCTTCCGATGAGAAAAACAATATGGAATCATTAGCCCAGTATGGAAAAACTTCGTTACCCGAAGTGTTCACATTTTCACCAAGGTTAACAGGTTTTGTCCAGTTACCGTTTTCAAAAGTACTCATATAGAGATCGGCACCCCCGTATCCGCCCGGCATATCAGAAGAAAATATGATCCGATCGCCATTCTCTGAAAGAGCAGGATGCCCTGTTGAATATTCACTGCTGTTAAACGGGAAAGCAGTTGGTTTTGAAATATTGCCATCATTATCGATATCGGCGGAATATATTTTCAGATTATATGTTTTTATCCGTTTATTATCTTTTTTCCCTTTTTTAGCTGTAGTGCGGGTAAGATACAGCCTGTCAAAGCCCGAAGTAAAACAGACCGGCCCGTCGTGATACTTCTGATTAAAATTCCCTTCCATAAAAGAAGGTTTGCCCATAGCCCCCCAAAAGCTTCCGGAATATTCAGGTTCGGAAAAATATAAATTCAGGAAACCAAAATTGGTCCATCCATATCTATTTTGATCCAAAAGATCCTTCTTCCTGTCAGAAGTAAAAATTAGCCCGTTTTTATAAAACAGAGGTGCAAAATCAGAATATTCGGAATTTAAAGTTTCGGCATTTTTTATTTCAGCCATATCCGGCAGATCAAGCCATTCCTGAATATCAACACTAAACTGATAATATTTTTTACCATCGGGATTTTCAGGCATTAATTTGTTAAAAGATTGAAAAGCATCAGCTGCCTCTTTATAGAGTCCCGAATTCCGAAGCAATTGCCCAAGATGAAAATAATTTTCAGGGTTAGAACCATCGGTTTGCACAACTTTTTCATACCATTTGCGTGCTTCCTCAAAATTGCTTGTAAACCTGTAACATTCGGCCAATCGCTGTATGGAATGGTTTTTTTCCGAAGCTTTGTCAGATTTTACACCTTTTAAATAATATGGAATAGCTTCTGAATAACGAAAAAGCTTAAAATGTTTATCTGCTTTTTTTATCTGTGAAAAAACCTGAAAATTAAAAGCAAAAAGTAATACCGGCAATATTATCTTTATTTTCTTCATCTCTTTTAGTTTTTCTTTTTAAAAATATCTGGGAGTTTTCATTCTTTCATTTATTCTGAACAGATCAAATCCAAGTCTGAATTCATGAGAACCTCTATTGTGCAGCTGCAATTGATTAAGATATAAATCGAATGAGTAACCGAGTCTTAAAAGTTTTGAAATCTGTATTTCGGTCAAAAACACAACAGCCTTTTCTGTGCGGAAAGAAGCACCAAGCCAGAAAATATCATTAAATAAAAAACTGGCATTAAAATCGATCTGCACCGGTGCGTTTTTTGCATATTTTGCAAGTGCCGACGGCCTGAAAGCCATTTTATCATTTACGGGAATTACCCAGCCTGTCATTCCATAAAAGTGCCTTGTCAATCTTGAAAATGCAGTTTTCCCTTCAATTTCTGCAACCCCGAATTCATTTTCCAATAACTGCTTTGACGACAAACCCGCATAAAAGCGCGTACTCCGGTAATAAAATCCGATATTGGCATCAGGAATAATTTTCCTCACATCTTTTGGCATAAACATATTGTCGGGAAACTGGGTATTAATCATATTCCAATCGAAATCAAAATATTTTACTCCACCTTGAATACCAAAAGAGAACCAGCCATTCTCCGTACGGATGCGGTATGAATAAGTAGCCATAAATCCCTGGTCAACAGTTGGCCCCAATGCATCACGATAAATATATCCGCCAAGTCCTACCTTTTCATTCTTTAACAAAGAATGGGCAGATAAGGAAATTGTCCGGGGTGCACCCTCTATGCCGATCCACTGGTACCTGTTAAGCAAGTCGACCGTCAGTATTTCCCGGCTGCCTGCATAAGCAGGGTTCACCATAAGCTTATTGAACATATATTGGGAAAAGAGTGCATCCTGCTGGGCAAAAACCGATAAATTTATTAATAACAATAAAGCCGGAATTATCTTTTTCATCTGATTAAAATTTAAAGTTTTCAAAGGTATCAGATAGTTTATCCCGACTTTAGCCGGGGGAACTCGCATAGTTTTCATCATGATCGTTTGTGTCAAAAATTTATGTGCTCGCCTCATCTGAAAGCTTAATTTTCACTTCGTATATGAACCCAACCGGTATATGACCCGGCTTCCTTATTTAATGTAACAATATAGTAGTAGGTGCCATCGGGAAGCAGCTTGCCCCTGTTGTTTGTACCGTCCCATACCACAGAAATATTGTCGTAATTATGCAGCTCTTTCACTTTATCTCCCCATCGGTTGAATATCAACACTTTATTATCCGGAAATTTTTCAATTCCCCTGATTTGCCAGTTATCGTTAACTCCGTCGCCATTTGGCGAAAAAGCATTAAAGAAATCCAAAAGGCTTTCTGAAGATGATTCAACAAATATGGTTTTACTGCCTTCAGCCATACAGCCCGTCACTGCATCTTTTACCAAAACAGTAAACTCTTGTGTTGAAGTAAGTTTAACAGTCTCGGTATATGCAGCCTTACTGTCAAGAACCATTGACTCAGGCATCCATGAATAAAAGTATGATCCGGAACCGTTTTCGACAAAAAGATCAAGAATTGCCGGGGAATTAATAAATACAGTATCATTATCGCCCGTATCAACAAACAGTTCATCATAAATTGTAAGTACAATTTCATCGGATATGGTTTCAGAAAAACAGGCTCCGGCACCCGTTACGGTCAGAGTGAGTTTTATCTCTCCCGTTTCATTGACAGCCGGCAGGTAAGAGGGTGAAACCGATGTTGGATTTTGCAATTCACCATTTCCGTTGGTTGTCCATCTTAATGTGCTGTAATCGGAAGCTTCGGCAGTTGTGATTGTAACAGGCTGTTCATAGCAAGTATAAAGATCTGTGCCTGCATTTGCCGATGGTTTTTTAGATATATTCAGAACCATTTTTCCGGAAACAGCCGCACACGGTCCGTCAGGTATATGATCTACCGTTAAAACCACAGAACCATTTAAAATATCACCTTTACTTGGAATATAGGTGGCATTAATATCATTCACATCAGAAAATGAACCCGTACCGCCGGTTGACCATATAACACTATTCCCATTTATAATTGTTGCTTCTGACAATATATATGATTCACCTTCACAAACAGCAGCATCATCCCCTGCAAAAATTTCCGGCTGGCGGTGTATGAATAGAGTCAAAGAATCAGTGGCATCTTCACATGCGCCTGCCGGTATGCCTCTGAAAACAAGGATCACGGAACCTGCTTCAATATCCTCTGCACCCGGTATATAAACAGGATTGAAAGATGCAGGATCACTGAATGTTCCGGTACCCAATGTTTCCCATTTCACAGAGAATACCCGGTTGCCAATATTTCCATTTAACCGGTAAGTATCATTTTCACAAATTTCCGCATCGTCTCCTGCCCAAACCTCCGGTGTCTGAATTATTGTCAGCACCATATTGTCTGAAGCGCTTTCACATAAAGATGATGCGGTTACCGACAATATGACTGTTCCATCCAATATATCAGATCTACTTGGAATATAAACCGGGTTGGCAGCAGTATCGTCAACAAAAAAACCGGAACCGCTTGTTGTCCATTTTGCTGTTGCATATTCAGGAACAACGGCATTTACTATATGGAAAGAATCAGTTTCACAAATTACCGAATTTGGACCTGCATCGGGTATCAGTGCATCTTTATCAGCTTTTATCCGTACAGTTTGCCAGCAAACAGAGTAATTCCCCGCTTCATCAGTTACTTTCCACTCCACGCGGTTTATTCCTGCCATAAACTGATAAATCGGACTTCCGTGAATTAAAATTTCATTGCTTACCGAATTGTCCGGTGCATAAACCACATAACTTATTATTGAAGAACCTTCAGAGCAATTATCGGTGTAATAAGGAACTTTAAGATTTACCACGGCATCGCACATTCCCGGAAGAGCAGTAATTTCCAATGGTTCCGGACAACTTATTACCGGTTTTTCATTGTCAGTTACAGTTACTTTAAAACTGCAATGCCAATCCTGGCCACTTTCATTTTCCTCAATTGAATAATAAACGATACTTGTTCCCGACCGGAAAGTATAACCGCTTACATCATCGTAACCTGTTGAGATTGTTCCGTCAGGATTGGTAACACGCCACTCAACGGTTGCAGGACAGTTGCTGTTTGCAAGCAATGGTGACAAGCTGCTCTCCGGAGACTTCCAGGTACAGGCTCCCGTATCGGCAGCTTTTTCAATATCGGGCTGACAAACAATTACCGGATATTCGGCATCTGTCACTTCCACAAAAAAGCTGCATATAGCAGAGTTTCCTGATTTATCAGTTGCCCGGTAGACAATATTATAAATTCCCGTATTGAGCAAACTTCCGCGTTCAGGCCCGCTTATCTGTTCAACCGTTACATCGGAACAAGCATCCCATGCAACAGGAATACTCCATATTGCACCACCTTCACAGGCACCGGCAAAAAGACCTACGGTAAATGTGGTGCCTTCGGCACAGTTTACAAACACCGGTGCTTCATTATCTTCAACAACTACGGTAATTGAGCATTGTGAAGTATTTCCCGAGTTGTCGGCAGCAGTCCAGGTAATATCAGTTGTACCTACAGGTAAAACCGCTCCCCGAAGGGTATTCCGGCTGCCTGATCCGTAAAAGTCATGTTCAAGTGAAACAAAGTCACAATTATCTGTTGCAACGGCATCAAGAGAGTTGTCGGTAACAATATAACCGCACAACCCGCTGCTGCTCTCAAAAATTAAAGTGTCCGGATCAGAACAGGCTATCCGGGGAGGCTCCGTGTCGTTAACGGTTACCTGCTGCAAACAAACCGAGCTGTTACCTGCCTGATCAGTCATTGTCCACTCCACCCGGCTTATGCCGGGCATAAAGGTGTAGGTGTTATTATCCGAATCGTAATAACCGCTTACAGAGTTATCCGGATTAAACACACGGTAAATAATGTTAATATCATCACTATCACTGCAGTTGTCTTCAACTTCCGGTGCCGTAAGCAGAATAGAGGCATAACAGCTTTCAAAGCCGGTATCTGTAACTATCGGCTCAGAACATACAAAATCAGGCACGGTTTCATCAATAACAGTAACGGTGGTTGTACATCCGGCACTGTTGCCCGACTCATCGGTTACAGTTATTGTAACGGTTGTTACACCAATGCCTATAAGTGTGCCCGCAGCTATACTTTGTGTGATTGTCAGATTACTTGTTTCAGAGCAGTTGTCTGACGCATCGGTTATAAGTGATGTCAGGTCAGGAACCTCTGCTTTACAGTTATCTGAAGCATATATGGTTTGAGCTTCCGGACAGGTAAATACAGGAGGCTCATTGTCGTTGTCTGTTAAAGTAACTGTAAGTTCATCAGTACATCCGTTTTTATCGGTTATGGTTATAACAATATCACCCGGAGAGAGCCCGCTTATAATATTTCCCGACACTGTTCCTGCTGAAGCAGTGAAAGAGTATGGAGGAACACCGCCGGTTCCGGTTACCATCACCTGCCCGGCATTATCACAAGCCGGATTAATTATATCAGTCAGCACCAAATTCAGCTCATGGGGCTCACTAATTTCAAATGATACAATTTCGGCACAGCTGTTTTCATCTGTTATGGTTACAAAATGCAATCCTGCCGTAAATCCCGCAGCAGTTTGCGGATTAGTACCTGAATTTTCAGTTGTGATCCCATCCGGCCATTCAAAGGTGTAATTTCCTGTTCCACCCGAAGCTTCAACTGTTACACTTCCGTCATTTCCGCCAAAGCAGGAAACATTATTTTTATCGGTTACGATTAACTGCAAGCCGTCAGGGTCATTAATTTCAAATGCCCCGGTAACTGTACACCCTTTTGCATCAGTAATTTTATATAAATAATTTCCGGCAGATAAATTTTCAAAATAACCTGTGCTATTTGATTCTCCGGTACTGATTTTATAAATAAAAGGTTCAGCCCCCCCATTGTCGACCGAAAGCTGAACAGTCCCGCTTTTGTCGTTAATACAACCGGCATCGGTTACAACAGGATCAGCAGGTATTACAGAGGTGATATCAAGTATCATTGAGCTGACTGCAACAGGACATATGCCAAAAGAGTTTGCAGTTAAAGTAAGGCTGACTGTTCCAGCCGAAATATCTTCAGGCCCCGGTGTATAAACCGGGTTTATTACTGTTTCTGAATTAAATATGCCATCGCCCGAAGTTGACCATATAAAATTTTCTTCATTTTCAGTTTTTGCAAGTAAAATATGATAATCTGAGCCGGCACATATTTCAGCATCAGGGCCGGCATCTGCCACAGCATTAATACATTCGGTGCTAACCGGCGTAGGTTCACTGTTATTTGTCGGGTCACCATCCTGTTCGGGATCGGGATCGCTTCCGTTTTGTGAAATATCAGACACTGCTGTTCCGCCGGGTGCTTTACCTGTTCCTGTAGCCGACAGATAGAATGTTCCCTCTTTCCTGATTGTTATTCTCAGTACAATATCAGTTGATGCTCCCGGCTGAAGTGTATTGCCGGCCGGCGTAAGCATAGTTGTTACCGAACTTCCGTCATATTCAGTGTCAACTGCAAATGAGGTGCTTGTAATTTCAGTTACGGTATAATTCCCGATTTCAAATGCATCATCAAGATCTTGTGTAACCTGAATATCATTCAGTTCGGTATCTCCATAATTCTGAACACGTATTGTAAAGAGTGCATCCCAGGTGCCATCACCATTATATTCTGTGACAACAAGCTGATTGGAAACACCTATTAACGGATTACAACCGGTAATGGTAACCGGTACACATTCAGAAATCAAGTCACTGCAATCAGGTGAATCTACAGAAACCACACACCGGAAATAGCGGGTTCCGGTTTTTGGAAGATTATTTGTGACATAAAAATCATCATTGGCTCCTTCAATATCCATCCATCCCGAAATGCAGTCGAAATCACTGAACTGCCATTGATAAGCATATATCATACCACCCCTGTTATCAACAGACAGTGACATTGTATAACTGTCGCCGTCGCATACTGCGGCTCCGGCAGGTTGTGTTGTAATTGCAGGAACAAAAACTCCGGCAGAATCAGAAATCATAAAACTGCAACCATTACCTGCATCACTTATTCTCACCCGGTAGAACATGGTGGAATCAAGGGCTGCTGTTGTATAACCTGATGAATCTGCCCCTGCAATATCAGACCATCCGCCTTCTCCGGATATACTTTGCTGCCACTGATAGCTTATATCTACCCCATTTTCAGCGGTAACATTAAATGTGTGAGTTGACCCCGGGCAAACAGATGCACCTTCGGGTTGTTCAGTAATTTCCACATCAGGATGTACGGTTATTTCTGCTTCATCAGAATAGATTGTATTACAATCAGTTATTTCCACTCTATAAAAATATGTTCCCGGCAGGAGGTTAGCTGCAGTTGTATATGAAGCTGAACCTGCGCCACTTCCTGCCGAAACATCTATCCACTCTCCCTGAGAATCTTTTTCCTGCCACCGGTAGCTATATGAACCGGTACCGCCGGTTGCCGTAACCGAAAGATTAAATGTGCCGTTACTGCAAATATCACCACCGGCAGGTACTGAAACCGTCATGTCGGGATAAACAGTGATCTGCATTTCGTCATAAGTTTCACAAATATCCTGATTACTGACAGTCCAACGGAAAGTATACAGGCCCTCCGTTAATCCTGAAACCTTGGTATCATACTGATTTTCATCTTCAAAAACCGGCGTACCCGGTCCGCTTTCAACAGTCCATTTTCCTGTTCCCACAACCGGCTCATTGCCATCAAGCACGGTTTCCGTCCGATTGCAAAAAAACTGGTCTGCTCCGGCCAATGCCATAGTCGGCTGGTCAATAACCGTAACAGTAACATCTTCATTTTTGGGATTGCAAACACCATTACTTACGATTCTTCGAAAAGTATATACTGAGCCGGCAGTAACACCAACAACCTGGGTAACAGCTGCTTCAGGATTTAAAATTGTAACATTCGGACCTGCAATCTGTATCCAGGCTGCCGTTCCCGATTCGGGTTCATTATTTTCAAGAATCAGATTTTCAAACTGGCAAATATCAAAATCTGTCATAATATCAGGTGCTGATGGCTCTGCATAATTTATTACCGTAACCGAATCAGCTGACGAGCAAAATTCAGTTTTGGTTTCCCATAAAAAAACATAAGTTCCCGGTACCAATCCGTTAACTTCTGTTGTTGCAGAGCTCACATCGGCAATTGCAGGAGTATTCGGCCCGCTTACAAACGACCATTCCCCTTCACCAACTGCAGGCGCAACAGCATTTAAAGTATAGCTGTTCTGATTACACAACTCTGCATCGTCACCGGCAACAGCCTTGGTTGGAGCCTGATACACGGTAACCGTCACAGTATCCTTAAGCTCTTCGCAAACCCCGTTGGTTATTGTCCACTCAAACTGATAAATTGCAGGCTCTCCGTTACTTTGCGGGCCCAGTCCTGTTATTTCACTATTTGGCAAAACGGGCGAAACTATTGTTGGCTCAGGTGCATCGCCTGTAGCCGAAATAAAAGTCCAATAGCCGCTGCCGCTTTCAAGGGTTGCATTCAGAAAAAGAGACGATTTACAATTTATTTCAATATCTTCTCCTGCATTGCCGGCAGGCTTTGCATAATTTATCACTCTCACCTGATCTTCATTTTCACAGTCACCGTTAGAAATTTTCCATGTAAACAGATAGGTTCCGTAAATATTGCTGCCGGAAGGTGTGAATGATGCCACAGAATCGTTAATATTTTCAAAGTCTCCCTGCGAAGGGCCAAACAGCAATGTCCATTCACCGGCAGATCCTTCCGGACTGTTTCCTGTAAGCATAAATGATACTGCGTCACAATACTCTGCATTTTCACCGGCATCGGCAACCGGTGGCGGAGACAACAATGTTACAGTCATTTGGTCGGTTGAAAAACAATCCCCTTCTGAAATTTCATATTCAAAAGTATAGACACCGGGAATAAGCCCCGAAGCAGTTGCACTGTTAGGTGAAGTTTGAGTAATTATGGCAATATCCGGTGAATTTCCAATCTGTGTCCAGGTTCCCGTACTATTTATATTTCCAACAAGATCAACCGAAGTAATTGCTTCACAATACTCCAGATCAGAACCTGCATTTGCGGTTGGTACCACAGAAATTTCAATAATATCAGTGGAAGGTTCGCAAAAGATACCGCCGTAGCTGTTCCAGCTTAACAGGTAGGTGCCCATTATAAGATTGCCAATTGTAGCTACAGGTGATGTATAGTCGGAAATTGTCGGTGTGTTTGGCCCGCTGACAACTGACCATAACCCGTTAGAAACATCATTAGCCTGCATAATTACAGAGCTTGCACCACATACACTGATATCATCTCCTGCAACTGCCTCTTCGCCCGGCCCGGAAATATAAACAGTAACTGTATCGCTGCTTTCGTCACAAGCTTCATTCGAAATTATCCATGCAAACTTATAGACGCCATCGGTAAGTTCTGAAATTTCCGTTTCTGCCGAAAATTCATTTTCAATGATCACTCCGCCCGGCCCGGCAAGCTGAACCCACCGGCCCATACCGATATTTGGCACATTGGCATTTAATGTTGTAAATGTTCCGCATACCTCCTGATCAGAACCTGCATCAGCCGGTGTAACATCAGGAGCAATGGTTACTCTTACCGTATCCATTGTCGGTTCGCAACCATTAGCCGAAATAGCCCATTCAAAATAGTATGTTCCGTCGCCCGGAACCGTTACATTTGTTGCAGGAGAAGCCGGATCGTCTATTACTGCACCTGTTCCGTTAACCTGTCTCCATTGTCCGTTAATATATGGATCATTTCCTAAAAGAGAAAATGAGGTCGTACCTGAAGGAAGGCATAAATCTATGCCGGCATCTGACATTATCGGACCAAAAATATCATTTGTAATTATCTCAATTGTATCTGAACTTTCTCCACAGGCATTTTCAATTGTCCAGACTAACTGATAAACAAGATTTGCTTCAAATCCTTCAGCATATGTATCGGGCGAAGCCGGATCATTAAAAACAACAGGTGCATTTTCAGGTATTACCGACCATTTACCCCATTCATTCAAAACCGGTTTATTGGCATTCAGATAAACCGGCGTGTTAATGCACACTTCCATATCTTCGCCGGCATCAGCCGGTGCCGGTTCAATATCGGCTACAATCACCACCACATCATCCTGGTTATTATTACAAAAGTAGCCGCCTGAAATTATCCATCTGAAAGTATAAGCCCCGTTAATTAAACCGTTAATTTCTGTTCCCGGATCATGAATATCTTTAATAACAGCTTTATCAGGACCGGAAACCTGAGTCCAGGTACCGATCCCGGCAGCAGGAGTGTTCCCTGCCAGATACGTTGAATAGACATCACAAGCAAGCAGCTGGTCAGTTCCGGCATTTGAAAGTGACGACTCTTTTGAAACCACTACAACCACATTTGCAAATACAGCTTCACACTGTGTACCTTCAGGAGCCGCTTTCCTTATACTTACAATATAAGTTCCGGAAACAGTCAAACCGGGAATGGTTAAAATTCCGGAATTTCCGTTAATTTGCTTAAAACCGGTGGGATAAGAAGTATAAATGTCTGTAACAGGCCCGCTGGCAATACTCCATGATTCTTCTCCGCTGCCTTCCGAAGTATATGAAATATTGGCAACAGACTCTCCGCAAACCAGATCTACTCTTGATTCGGCAATTTCAAGCAACGGCCCGTCAGCATAACTGATATTAACTACAGCTGAACTGATACAGTTTGTTATATTGTTAGTTATGGTATATCGAAAACTGTAATTGCTTTTTCCATCAAGCCCCGTTATATTAGCAATGTGATTTTCAGGATTTTCAATTGTCACTCCATCGGGGCCGCTTATTTTTTCCCACAAAACAGTTTCATTTGTAAACCGGGGAAAAGTGCCGTTCAGAACAACAGATACTCTTCCATCACAATATAGATAATCTCCGGATGTGCCACCGGCATCAGTAACGTCAGAAGTTGGTGCAGGAACAATTATGGTGTCGTAAGCAATTCCATTTTGGCAAGGCCCGTCCACTTCCCAGCGAAAAATATAAGTACCTTCAATTAAATTGTTAACAGCAGAGTTATTATTGTGAATATTTGATATTTCAGGAATATTTGGCCCGCTGATAAGAGTCCAGGTTCCCTGTTGCCCGTTTATCCCGTTTCCGGCATACGAACCTTGCAATTCCGTACTTTGCATTACAGAATAACAATGGCTGAGTGTCCTTTCAGGGCCTGCATTAACAGCTAAAGCACCAATATTGGTAATAACAATTGTATCACTGCATGAACAACCATTTGAATTGGAAATGGTCCATACAAGCCGTGTATCGCCTGAAGTGTCTCCGGAAATTGTTATTCCGGATTGAGGATTTGAATGATCAGATATGGAAACCCCCCTGTTGGGTTCAATTATAACCCAATTTCCTGTTTCGCCTGAACCCGGAGCAGTAGCGCTCAATATATAGCTACCGGGGCAAACAACCATATCGTTACCGGCAAAACTTTCGGTTACCGGCAAAACGATATTCTCAACATCCTGGTATACCAATGAGCCATCCAAACATACTGTTGAAATACGAAAAGTATAATTACCGGGTACAATTCCTATTATATCTGTAGTCAATGAGTTGGGGTTTTCAATTAAAACACTCGGCCCGCTGATCTGTGTCCAGGTTGTTTGGCCGTTTTCTTTTAAAAGACCTGATACAGAACCGTGCAGTGTAAGAGTTTCATTTTCACAAACCGTTTGCTGCACTCCGGAATTAACCGTACAATTTTGTGCATAAATTTTTATTGTTAACCCGAAAATGATAAACAGAAACAGGTATAAAACCCTGATTTTGTTAATACAATTATATTTTTTTACTTTCATTATGGAGTAGATTATATTTCAATACCCTATACATTTAGTTACAAATAATATTTTTAACTATACCATACAGCTATAGCTGCAAATGAATTTTCGTCCATCTGAAAACTTAAGAATCAATAAGATTTACTAAATGTAATTTTTAATGTATTACACAAAGATTTCGAATTAAGATTAATGGTTTTATAATTCAAAAATTTTCAAGTGCTAAAAAACCAAAATATTATTTGAAGTGAAATAAAAACAGGTACTACATTAATACTACACGGGTACCATTATGTTGAATTTTTCAGAGCAAAAAAGATAATAAAGCGGTAACGAAATTTATCAGACCAATGATTTAAAATATAGCTGCAAGT
>CAZLZJ010000021.1:23607-33932 GCA_964563975.1 uncultured Prolixibacteraceae bacterium | reverse complement strand
TGCTTTTATTACCGGTTCCGTCCCTTCAGTTATGGATTTTAAAAAACTTTGAGCATTTTGAAATGAAAATGTGTGAGTTATCATCTCTTTTGCAGGGATAATACCTTTTTTCAGCAGGTCGAGAGATAAATTAAAATTAATTGCAGGTTCAGCAAAACTTGGCTGTAGAGTGATTTTGTTAAAAATAAGGTAGTTTATATCAATTGGAATTATATTTTTTCCTCCAAAATGCAGGCCTAAAAATGTAATAATCCCTCCGTAACTGATTATTCTGACAGCATCAGAAATTGCTCCGGGCGGGGCTGTCACAATTACCCTGTCAACTCCTTTCGGAAAATATTTTTTCACTTTCTGTTCGATATTTTCAATTACGGGATCAACAACCAGGTCTACTCCTAATTTTTTCGCTAATCCGGCTCTTGCACTGCCTTTTGCTTTGTTTGTGCCTGTTTGCGTTAATCCGACAAAGCCGGCTCCATGCAGTTTTGCAACTCCGGCAGCCATTAGTCCGATCGGACCGCCGCCAATTACAATTACACTGCCATTTAATGGTATATTAGCATTAATTACCGAATTAACAGAAACAGCCAAGGGTTCGGTAAGGCATGCTTCAAGGAAATCAAGACCTTCGTACTTAACACAGTTGTTATGCTTTACAAGGAGATATTTGCTCATGCCGGGTTGCCCATTCAAATCAGACATATTTCTGCACAAATCCGGTCTCCCGCCTTTACAGTTATAACATACACCGCACATTGCGCAATCTTCAACAATAACTTTATCGCCCGGTTGCAAATAACTTACCCCTTTGCCAACCTTAATAATCTCTCCGCTTATTTCATGGCCTAACGGCATATACTCATCTGTCCACTGGCTTATAAAATTTAAGTCGGTGCCACACAACCCGCAGGCTTTAACTTCGACAATAACATCATTAAATCCGGGATTATCAAAATTGAACTCTTTTGTGATTAAGTCTACATGTTTTTTCCCAAATAACCCTTTACTTTGCATATATAAAATATTTTAGGATAAAAATATAAAAAGTGGTTGTAATTTGAAAAAATTGAAATAACTTTTGGTGAAAAACTATTCCTTTATATCAGTTAAAAAAAGATAATACCGGAAGACTTAAAAAGAAATATTCAGATTCAGAAAAAGCTATTGGAAAAGATTTTATAAATATTTAAATAATTAACTATGGATAAATCAAGACGTTCGTTTATAAAAAAATCAGTAATCGGAATAACCGGCTTAACAACTGCAGGAATGGGGGCAGGTTTTTCATCTTGCTCTGGAAGAGCAGTTATGAAATTTGGGTTAGTAACTTATCAGTGGGGTAAAGATTGGGATTTGCCTGCATTGATTTCTAATTGTGAGAAAACAGGTTTGGAGGCAGTTGAATTACGGACTGAACATGCTCATGGTGTTGAAACCTCGCTAAGTATGGCACAAAGGGAAGAGGTGAAAAAGATGTTTAGAAACAGCAAGGTAACCTGTGTTGGATATGGATCTAATTTCGAATATCATAGTCCTGATAGTGAGGAACTTCGCTGGAATATTGAACAAACAAAAGAGTATGTAAAGCTTTGTAAAGATATTGGTGCTACCGGATTGAAAGTGAAGCCTAATACTCTTCCTCCTGAAGTTCCGAAAGAAAAAACTATTTCGCAAATTGCTGCTTCGCTTAATGAAGTTGGAAAATTTGCAAGAAGCTACGGACAGATAATCAGAGTAGAAGCACATGGTCGTTATACAGCCGAACTGCCCAATATGAGAGCTATATTTGATCAGGTTACCGATAAAAATGTTAAAATTTGCTGGAATAGTAATCCGGTTGACCTGAATCCTCCGGGAATTGAGGGTAATTTTAATTTAGTTAAAAAATGGATTGGCGATACGGTTCATGTAAGGGAACTCACTGCGGGTGATTATCCATATGATCAACTATTTAAGATGTTAGCAGAAAATAACTTTAAAGGGTACATTCTTTTAGAAGCCAGCTCTAATCCCGATGACAGGATTGTTGCAATCAAAGAACAGCTTGCTGCATTCAAAAAATTGACTTCTGCTATTCAGATGTAAAAAATACAATATTTTAAACTATTAACAGATGGTCTTTTTATTTATTTTTTTATTGCAATTTTTAACCTTATGGCAAGAGCATGTCGATGAGGGCGGCGAGGCTTATCCGGTCAGAAAAATTTATGATACGGACGAATACAGTGCTTTTACTGATTTGATACGTTTCAATGAGTACTTTTATTGCTCTTTTCGTGTCGGGTCTGACCATGCCGGCGGTAAAGACGGAAAAGTACGTATCATTCGTTCGGCTGACGGGAAAAACTGGGAAAATGCAGCTTTATTGGAAAAGGAAGGTATAGACCTCAGAGATCCTAAATTGTCAGTTACACCTGATAAAAGAATTATGGTGATAATGGGAGGCTCAATTTATGAAAACAGGGAGCTGCGGGGGAGAAAACCGCATGTCTCTTTTTCGGATCAGTCAGGTCTTAATTTTTATGAACCCCGGAAGGTTAAGTTTTCTAAAGGGTCAGGATCTGAGTTTAGCTGGCTTTGGCGTGTTACCTGGAGTGGAAATGTTGGCTATACAGTTGACTATCAGATTGATGACACAAATGAATGGAAAATATTTCTGATGAAGACAATTGATGGTAATACCTTTGAAAATGTAATTCAGCTTGATGTTGACGGGAAACCCAATGAAGCCACAGTCAGGTTTGACAAAAAAGGTGATATCCGGATACTTATTCGCAGGGAAGGTGAGGATAAAAACGGAGTTCTTGCAAGTAGTCAGTATCCGTATAATAAGTGGAATTACAGTAAGTTGGATTTTAGATTGGGAGGGCCTAATTTTTTGTTTACCGGTAAGGATAAATTGGTGATTGGTACAAGAAAGTATCAGGATAAAGTACAGACACAGCTATTGGTGACTAATCTTTCCGGTGAGGTAAAAAAGAAAATAATCCTTCCGAGCGGTGGTGATACCAGCTATACAGGGATGTTAATTCACAAAAATAAATTATGGGTATCATACTATTCAAGTCATGAAGGAAATTCATCTATATATTTAACTCAAATTCCTATACGCGACCTGAAATAGTCTGATTAATAATTTATCAAATGATAATAAAATAAGTATTAACTTATAATGACTATCAAATAATTACTTTTAAAATAAATAATATGATGAAACGAGAATTGAGCATATTTTTTCTTACAATGGGATTTTTATCGTTAATACTATACAACAGTCCTGTTCAGGCTGAAGATAATAATCCGCATAAGCTGTATGTCGGCTGGTCAGCAAAAAATATATCTCCGGATAAACCTGTTGCATTAGCAGGACAGTTTCATACCAGGATAAGCAGAAAGATAATGGACCCGGTTACCTGTACCGCATTAGCATTAGAGACCAGAGATGGTGACAAAAGTGTTGAAAGTGCCATTATGATTTCTGTTGATGTTGTAAGTATTAGAAGAGAACTTCAGGATAATGTAATTGCATTGTTACAAAAGAGGCTTCCCGGTTTTAACTCAAACAAACTGATAATAAATGCAACACATACTCATACCGCTCCCGTGCTTAATGCCGGAAGATATGAAATCCCTGAAGATGCAATCCAACCTGACGAATATGTAAAATTTGCCTCAGAGCTGATTTCTGATGCAGCTGTTGAAGCATGGAATGCCCGTAAATCAGGGGGAATGAGTTGGGGCCTGGGGCATGCAGCTGTCGGGTATAACAGGCGAACAACCTATTTTGAACCTGTGCCAAGTGGCTTTGGAAAAGGAACAGCAGTTATGTATGGTAAAACAAATCAAGACAATTTTTCACATATAGAAGGTTATGAAGATCATGGATTGGAGATGCTGTTTTTTTGGGATAACCGAAAAAAGCTTACAGGTTTGGTTATAAATATAGCTTGCCCTACTCAGGAAACAGAAGGTATGTCGCAGCTTTCTGCTGATTTCTGGCATGAGGCACGACTTGAATTATATGAAAGATATGGAAAAGATATTTTTATTCTGCCTCAGGTAGCTGCTGCAGGAGATATCTCTCCTCATCTTCAATGGAGAAAGGAAGCCGAAATGGAGATGCTGAAGAGGAAAGGAATTAACCGGAGACAGGAGATCGGCCGCCGTATTGCAAATGCTGTTGATGAAGTGTTCCCTTATGTACAAAATGATATAAGTTATGAGATTGTTTTTAATCATTTGTATGAGGAGGTTAACCTGCCGGTGAGAAAAGTGACAAAGGAAGAGGCTGAACAGGCAGAAAAACTGGCACAGGAACAACCCGACAGGGCATCATGGCACAGAGGAACTATCACCAGATATAACAAGCAGGATGAAAATCCATATTATCCTGTTAAAGTAAATGTTTTAAGGCTTGGCGATGTTGCCATGGCTACTAATCCTTTTGAACTATTCCTTGATTTTGGAATCAGAATGAAAAGTCGCAGTAAAGCAATAATGACATTTATTGTGCAGCTTGCAAATGGTGGAGGATCATACGTGCCTACCGCAAAAGCCGAAGCCGGTGGAGGTTATTCGGCAATTGTTCAAAGTAATTCTGTTGGTTCTGAGGGCGGACAGGTATTGGTTAATAAAACCGTGGAGCTTATTAATTCAAACTGGTGATGTTATTATTTATTCCCGGCCAGTGTAGCTGACCGGGAATAAATAAAATCAAAGCGGAGAGTGAGGGATTCGAACCCCCGGTCCCGCGAAGCAGGACAACAGATTTCGAGTCTGCCCCGATCAACCACTCCGGCAACTCTCCTGTTTAAAATTAACCAAAAAGAAGTTCCTTACCAAAATGCCATGTCATAAGACCTGATACAATAAGCTTTAACAAAGTCCCTGCAATAAAACCAATAAAGGAACCAAATCCTGATTTTAAAGCTGAAATCGTGCTTTTGCCTGAAATAAGTTCACCTAACACTGCTCCTGCAAATGGACCAATGATGATACCTATGGGAGGAAATAACAGAAGGCCTGCAACAAGTCCTGTTAAACTCCCATACACTCCCGCCTTGCTGCCTCCTGACTTTTTAGTTCCAATAGAAGGTATTATAAAATCAAGTACATATACTATTGTTGTGATAACAGCCCAGATAATTAAAAAATTAGCTGTAAATTGGTGCATCGATGTGAAGTGCAGGAAAAGTAAGCCGGCATAACTTAGTGGCGGTCCGGGAATCACCGGAAGTACACAGCCCAATATTCCGCCAATTATGGCAATTATTCCAAATGTTATTAAAATATAATCAAGCATGGATGGTTATTTGGTAGCGAAAATAATCAGAGTTTTAAAATAATTGGTAAATTAATATTTAATTGTTTGTTGATTTTATAAAAATTAATTAAACAACTTGATTATTTATCAAAAAAGTACTTTCTTTGCAACCCGTAAAAAGAGCGTGAAATTTATTGCGCACTAAGAAATTATCAAAGAAATGTCACGAGTTTGTCAAATAACAGGTAAAAAGGCAATGGTGGGGAACAATGTTTCTCATTCAAAGCGCAGAGTGAAAAGAAAATTCAATATTAATTTATTGAAAAAGAGATTTTTTATTCCGGAAGAAAACCGCTGGGTTCAATTGACAGTTTCAGCAGCAGGCCTGCGCACAATAAATAAAAAAGGAATTAGTGCTGCCTTAAAAGAGGCTAAAGAAAAAGGTTATATCGAATCATTTTAAAGAAACAAGGGAATGGGAAAGAAAGCAAAAGGCAATAGGATTCAGGTAATTTTGGAATGTACGGAACATAAAGATAGCGGTATGCCGGGAACTTCGAGGTATATAACGATGAAGAACAGGAAAAATACACCTGACAGGTTAGAGATGAAAAAGTATAATCCTATATTAAGAAGGGTAACTATACATAAAGAAATTAAATAGATATTATTATGGCAAAAAAATCAGTTGCAACTTTGCAAACCGGAGCAGGAAAAGGTTGCTCAAAAGTTATCAAGATGATCAAATCGCCCAAAACAGGTGCTTATATCTTTAAAGAAGAGATTATAACCAATGATAATCTGAAAGACTATTTTACAAAGTAATGATATAATTGGCAGGTAAAAAAAAGCTTTCATTTTATAGTGAAAGCTTTTTTTTTAGAGATAAGTTGTTTACTTTAAATTATTAGTAACTTTATCAGCTTCAAATAAATAATAAATGGCTTTGTTTGGTGGTTTTACAAAAAATAAAAAGAGTAACCTTGACGAAGGCCTGTCTAAGACAAGAGAAAGTCTTTTTAAAAAGTTAGGTCGTGCTGTTGCAGGTAAATCTAAGGTAGATGACAGTGTCCTTGATAATCTGGAAGAAGTTTTAATCAGCTCGGATGTTGGTGTTGACACAACTTTAAAGATAATAGAAAGGATAGAAAGAAGGGTTGCTCGCGATAAATATCTGGGAATTAATGAATTAAATATAATCTTAAGGGAAGAGATTTCTGCATTGCTTGCAGAGAACAATCAGGAAGAGGGACCGGATTTTAAATTATCATCTTCAAAAAAACCTTATGTTATAATGGTAGTAGGAGTCAATGGGGTTGGTAAAACAACAACTATTGGCAAGCTGGCATACCGTTTTAAGGAGGCCGGAAATTTGGTTTATTTAGGCGCTGCCGACACTTTCAGGGCTGCAGCTATTGAGCAGTTAGAGATTTGGGCAGAACAGGTTGATGTTCCCCTGATCAAACAAAAGATGGGATCCGATCCCGCTTCAGTTGCATACGACACTCTCTCTTCGGCAAAGGCTAACAATGCTGATGTTGTAATCATTGATACTGCAGGGCGTCTGCATAATAAGGCCAATCTGATGAATGAATTGTCGAAAATAAAAAAGGTGATGTCCAGAATTGTTCCGGGAGCTCCTCATGAGGTATTGCTTATTTTAGATGGATCTACCGGGCAAAATGCCTTTGAGCAGGCTAAACAGTTCACTAAGGCAACAGAAGTAACAGCTATGGCTTTAACAAAGCTTGATGGAACGGCAAAAGGTGGGGTTGTAATTGGAATATCGGATCAGTTTAAGATTCCCGTAAAATATATAGGGATTGGTGAGAAGATGGAGCATCTTAGAATTTTCGATAAGCAGGAGTTTGTGGAGACCCTCTTTTCCTGAATTGAACAACTTCTTCAGCTATCTATTTTTTTCTGTATATCATCTTGTTCTTCAATTGCATTATATGAAGTAACAAGCACCCAGCCTACTGAATCTATTAACTGTTTTATTACAGAAATCGTTTCGGAGGCCTGATTCCGTGCAATATCAAACAAATAACTTCTTTCAACTTTTTTACGGATAAACTCTTTTGATTTCTTATTCATGTAGGTCAGGTCATTTTCCGAGAATTTATTTATTATCCCTTTTTTGACATCATAATATTCAAGGTCAGTCTCCATGCTCAATATCTCCGGTTCCGGGAAATGCGCCAGCCTGACTTGTCTGTTTTCATTGTCCATGTCAATATGTATTCCGGAAAGGTCAAAACCTATAAGGACTTTGGCTTTTACTATTATCAAAGCCTTTTTTTCCATACTGAGGAGGTTAAAAAAAAGAGTTTTTGCATCTCTGTGGGCAAATACTTCAGAGAATTCACCTTCAACAGTGATCAATTTACAAACATTGCGAATTTTTTCCAACAGAACAGTTGATTGTACTGTGGCACTTTTTGCATTACGTTTTTTATTGTACCATGTTGCTATAAAAAAGCCCAGTGCAAGTCCCGGTATTACTCCCAATAAAAGAAGAGTCTCCATAGTTGTGAGTTTAATTATCTAAAATATAATATTTTCGGGAAACTCTATATAATAAGCTGATTATTGTTGCCCGGCATTATCTCTATCAGGAGGATTTTTCTCATCTTCCGGTAAAAAATTAGCGGCTATTTCAAAAACAGGATAGTCTTCTGTTATAGAAGTAACATTAATAGCACAAGCTACAACAAGTTTCTCCTCCGGATAAATAATTAAAGATGCACCACCGCCGGCAACTCCACCGCTTTTCCCGTAAATAGTCCTGCCAGACCTGTCATTCATTATGAACCATCCGTTAGACATTTGTGTAGGCATTTTACCATTAAGCAAGTATGGCTCAAAAAGTCTTTTTTTTATCTCTTCAGAAAAATGTTTTGAATAGAGCAGGGCGTTTCCGAATTTTACTAAGTCTTCAGCATTTGAAAGTATTCCTGTTGATGGAATAGAATATCGAAGATCTCGGGTAACTGCATTAACTGTCTGAGACATAAGATTATAGTCATAAAAGTTTGATCTTTCAGGAATTGTGCTAAAGGGATTGTCAGGTACAGTATTTTCAAGAAATAAATTATCAGTTAAATACTCTTTAAGAATATCAGTGAATTTTTTATCTGTTGCTTTTTCCATCACAGCCCCAAGCAAGTTATAATCGTAAATGGTGGGATACTCGTAAACCCCCGGTGCAACTACCAGGGTGTCGTCTTTAAAAAGGTTGATTCCTTGCTGAATAGAAACGGTAAAATTGTTTATATACTGACCATCCTCTTTTGGGGGTTTAATCCCGGAGGTATGATAGAGCAGGTTTTTAAGAGGCAACCTGAATTGTTTATCCGGAAATTCAGGGTAATAGTATTGTACCGAAGAGTCCGGGTGAAGTATGCCATCTTCTGCCATCTTATAAAATATAGCCGATGTAAAGAGTTCGGAGATTTCACCTATTCTGAATTTAGTTTTTCTTGTTACCCGTACTTCCAGATCTTTTGATGCCATTCCCAATCCTTCGGAATAAATAATTTTTCCTTTGCTGGCAACGGCAAATGTGCCTCCCGGAATAAAATTGCTTGTTAAAAACACAGCTGCCTGATTTCTGACTTTTTTGATCTCCTTTATATATCTTTTATCATAAAGGACGCCTTCGTTGCTTTTTTGGCAGCTGAATAGGCTTAAAGAAGTGATTAGCACCAAGGCAATAGTTTTAACTTTTTTAACATTCATCTTTTACAATTTTTAAATGATATAAAAATAAATGTATTTACATTATTTTAAAAGATATAAGTTATCAAATTCCCACATTTGTCTCTTCATTTTCAGATCTGGCAATAATTACAGCTCCACAGGTGTCGCCCCAAACATTTACTACTGTTCTTGTCATATCCAATATCCTGTCAACAGCAAGGACAAGGCCTATACCTTCTAATGGCAGTCCGACAGCTGTAAGAACCACAGCCATCATAACAAGGCCTGCCATGGGAATTCCTGCCGAGCCAATTGCAGCCAACAGGGCAGTAACAACCACTAACATTTGTTGAATAAAAGTAAGATCTACGCCATATGCCTGAGCAATAAACAGAGCAGCAATACACTCATATAAAGCTGTGCCATTCATATTTATTGTCGCACCAAGAGGAAGTGTAAAGCTTGATATTACATTTGACACGCCGCTTTTATTTTCAACTGCTTCAATGGTAAGAGGTAAAGTGGCACTTGATGAAGATGTTGAAAAAGCAGTTAAAAGTGGTGTGGCCATATTTCGCAAATGGGTATATGGCTTAGCTTTGCCAAAAATGCGAACAATGAGGGGAAGTGAAACCAATGAATGAAAAATAAGCCCGAATAAAACACAAAGACTGTAAATTATCAGGCTCCCGGCTATTCCTTTAAGTTGTCCTGAATTTCTTGCTACCTCTGCTGAAACAATCCCGAATATTCCAAGAGGTGTGAATCTGATAATGAATAGAGTTAATTGCATCATCACTTCAAAAATACCTTCGAAAAGATTTGTTAAAGGTTCTTTATATTTATTAGGAACCTGCATGATAAAATATCCGAATAAAATAGCAAAAAAGATAATTGGCAATATCTCTCCCTTAGCCATAACATCAACTATATTTTCAGGAATCAGACGGTAAAATATGTCTTTTACAGAAACAATATGTTCTGAAAGTCCTTCAACAGTTTCTGTAAATCCCAGATCAACACCTACCCCCGGTTTTACTATATTAACAATAATAAGCCCTGTTAAGATTGCCAATAAACTAGTTAAAATGTAGTAACTCATGGTTTTTATGCCTAATCTGCCAAGATCTTTGCCTTGCCCCATACTTGTAACGCCACTGATGATTGAACTGATAATTAATGGGACAATTATCATTTTTAAGGATCTTAAAAACAGTTCCCCCATCCAGGAAATATATTTAACTCCCTGAGGAAAAAAATAACCAAAAATTACTGCCAGAATAAGAGAGATTAAAATTTGCCAGTGAAGCTTAAGTTTTAGGATTTTCGCCATAATGAATTTTTTATGCTATTTTATTAA
>CAZLZJ010000021.1:3613-23507 GCA_964563975.1 uncultured Prolixibacteraceae bacterium | reverse complement strand
ATTTTATTAATATTTTGTTTATTAACAGGCACTTCAAAAAATGAAAAGATATATAGTCAATGGGTGTTTAAAAGAAAAAATTAACAGTTTTTTTCCCCTTGTTGTATTCATAGATATTTTTAGGGCTGCTAATTTAGTACTTTTAAGGAAAAGTGAAAGTAAACATTAAAAATTTATTCTTAATACCTCTCCGTAAACTTTAATTTTGGGATGTACTGCAAATGATCTGAATTGATATTCTACGCCCTTTTTTAATAAATTTGTTCTGATTGAGAATTTTCCGGTATTTGAAATCTCTATTGAGTCTGTTTCATTCCATTTTGAAGAGGAGAGTTCTTCAACTGCTCCGGCAAATGGCCTGTATTGAAACCCTGCAGTCAGTATTTCTGTATCTCCTGTTTTAATAATTTCACCGTTAAAAAGTATCTCATTGTTGCTCTCATTGATAATCCCGGCACCGATGGTTTTTACTGCCGGAGGATCAAGGGCAGGCAGAGCGTTTGTAATTTTAATAACTATAGGGTTAGGCCACTTATGGTTATTGTATATTCTCTGTGCCCGGACACACGAAATTTTCAGCCCGCTATCTGATTGCTCAAAATAAGTTTTTGCATCAGTTGAAGGCTGGTACTCTACTAATTCACCGGATTGCCCCAGTACATTAACCGTAGCATCTCCTTCTATATTAACCGATTTTATAACAAACTCTTTTCTTGAGCCTCTGGGCCAATCAGGTATATTGGTTATAAAGGCATATAAACTCTTTTCCTCAGGCCTCCATGTAAACCATATATTCTCCTCGTTAGGTAAAATCCAGGGTTTAACATCAGTTACAGCTTCATAATTAATAAAGTTCCATGCTGCCATTTCCCTTAGCAATGCTTTTTGCTGGTCCGGGAGTTTTCCATTGGGTTCAGGCCCTGTGTTAAGCAATAAATTTCCACCTTTTGCCCTGGTTTCGATTAAAATTTCTATAAGTTTGGTTCCACTTTTATATACCTCATTTGTTGGTTTATAGGCCCATTGTGTACCCATTGTGATACATGCTTCCCAGGGGTCTTCCGAAATAACTCCTAAAATAGTCTGTTCGGGTGTTTGCATTGCTCCTCTTGTAACAACTATATCAGGTTGCAGATTCCAGACTGTTTTTTTGCATTTTTCCTGCAATGGCCCTTCACCTCCGTCAAAAAATATGATGTCAATATTATCATAGCCGGCCATAAGTTCGATGCACTGCAGCTCAACCAGCTCAAGATATTTTTTCATTATATTATCGGGAATAGGTGTAGGGAATACTCTTCTTACTTGTAACCCGTTTTCATACAGAAAGTTAAAGTCTTCCGGTGAGTAATAAAAACCTACTGCAAGACCTGCTTCCCGGGTTGCATTAACATACTCTGCTAAAAGGTCCTTTCCATATGGAGTGTTCACGATATTAAAATTTGTAGTTCGGGTATCCCACATACAAAAACCTGAATGGTGCTTAGTGGTAAAAACTATATATTTCATACCGGCCAGTTTAGCAAGAGTTGCAATCTCCTCCGGAGCAAAATCTTCAGGATTAAAAGTTTTTGGCAAGTCATTAACAAACCTATGAAGATAGTCGGACGAGGCTCCGGCCATTGAGTGACTTATAACAATTCCTAACTGGCTGTCAAAGCTGAAATGGATAAACATTCCAAATCCAAGTTTTTTAAACCATTCGAGCCTTTCAGGCTTATTCAGGTCTAAGTAATCATTTTTAGTAATCTGTGTATGTGATGGTATTGCAAAAAATAAAATCGTGATTAATATTAATAGCCGTTTCATTTGAATATAATTTAATTAAATATTTAAGATTCAATTATTTATATAAAAGAATGTTACCTTTTAAATTCTACATGTTTTTTTTCTGTAGCCAAAAAAGCAACCAAAAAAAGCCACTCCTGAAGGACTTCTTAAAAATTAACGTCATTCCTCATGGGGGTTTCATCTATTTCAGTTTTCAAAGGAAATCTGACAGGTACATTATACCGGTTAGAACGGTATATTGCACAAAACAGCTCTACCGTGCGGCGTCCGTCTTCACCGGTAACCGATGGTTTTGTTCCGGATTCAAGTGCATTTATAAAATCTTTTATCTGTTGCTCCATATAGTAAACTGCAGGATCTATTTTATTGAAATGTACTGTATCCTCTTTTTTCCAGATATCAGATAGAGTCTCTTCGCCGGGAATAGTCCAGAGATCATTGAGCGGCGGTTCAAGAATATTTGACATTCCTGCAACGAACATGGCGCCTCCGTCGGTTTGCACTCCCACAGATGCGCCGTTCTCTCCATGTACATGCACCTTACCATAAATGCCGGGTTTCTGAGAGTTGCTCACTATAATGTTTCCGATTCCCCCGTTCTTAAATTTTACAATGGCAACAGCTGTATCTTCAACTTCAATATAGGGGTGATTCAGGTTTTTCCACAAGCCATAGAGCTCTTCAATTTCGCCCATATACCAAAGAAGTATATCAAGCTGGTGGGGTGCCTGATTCACAAGTACTCCTCCTCCTTCCATTTTCCATGTTCCACGCCATTCGTCAGCATCGTAATAATTTTTATCTCTCCATCCCAGCATATTGACAGTACCGAATACCGGTTTTCCGATTTTGCCTGAATCAATGGCATCTTTTACTCTTCTCACCGGCTCATACCACCTGCGCTGGCTTACAACTCCTAAATGCACCCCCTTTTTATTACAAGCATCAATTATTGCATCGCAATCACTCAGATTTGAAGCAAGTGGTTTTTCAACAAGTACATTTGCACCGGCAGCAGCAGCTTGCATAGCCGGTTCGCGGTGAAAAGGATGGGGTGTACATACAATAACCAGGTCTATCTTTTTTTCTTTAACCAGTAAGTCTATATTCCGGTATGCCTTTGTGTTATACATCCCGGCAAACTTACAGGCTGTCAGATAGGTACGGCTCCATACCCCTTCAAGTCGTGCATTGCTTATATTGCTGATAGCTTTTGCATGTAAGTGGGCAACTTTTCCACAACCTAATATTGCTAAATTGTAAACTTTCAGATTTTTTGTCATTATAATATCCTTTAAGGGGTAAGGATGATTTTATTTAATCCTTTTTCTTTATTATATAATCGTTTAAACCAATTTGCTCCTTCTGAGAGGGGGACAACAGCTGTGATAAGCTTTGCCGGATCTATTTTTTTGCCGGCAAGCAGTTGTAATACCATTTCATATTCACCTTTGATAGCACAACTTCCCAGGATACTCAGTTCCCGGGTAACAACTGTTTGTAAAGGGAAGATAATCCCGGGCGAAAGATTGCCCACCAAAACAACAGTACCACCTTTCCGGGTATTGTAAATAGATTGGTTTACAGTTTCTTCGATGCCAACCACTTCAAATGAGTAATCTGCACCTCTGTTTTTTGTATACTTTTTTATTATACCGGCAAGCTCTTTCTTTTTTGGGTTTATAATATAATCTGCTCCAAATTCAGTTGCAAGTTCAAGCTTCTCCTGATCTATATCAACAGCAAATACTTTGTCAGTTCCAAAAAGCTTAAGCAGCTTTATCACAAAAAGACCAACCATACCTGCTCCTGCCACAATGGCGTTGCTGCCCGGTTTTAAACCTGCTATATTAATTGCATGGGCAGCAACGGCAATTGGTTCGACAACAGCTGCCTCCACAAATGAAACATTTGCAGGTATTGTGTAGAGAATATGTTGAGGCACAGCTATTTTTTCTGCAAATGCTCCATGCCTTCGGTACTCTCCGGGCGAAACACCTAAGACCATCCTATTGTCGCTTAAATTATATTGCCCGTTAAGTGTGTACCAATCATCTAAAGGATATATTGTTGAATCAAATGTAACACGATCGCCAATTTTCCATTTTTTAACATCTTTACCTGTTTCAATAATTACTCCTGATGCCTCATGACCCATAATCAAAGGAGGGATTCTTCTTCCGGTGCTTCCATCCATACCGTGAATATCACTGCCACAAATTCCACATGCTTTGACTTTGATCAGGACTTCATCATTTTGAATTACAGGATCCGGGAAATCGCGGTAATTTAGTTCGTTATAATTGTCTAATACTAATGCTTTCAATATTTTATAATTTATTTATGTTAATATTTACTATTCGGAAAGTATCTGCCATTGCAGCTTTTGCAAGTATGCAGTGGTTTAATTACAGAGTTTTTTTATAAATGATCTTTGTCTCATATTTGAATTGTTTTTGAAAGCAATATACAAATTCTCTTAAATTTATTTTTGATATTGGCACAATAATTGAGTAAATTCATATGTTTAATAATCAGTTTGCTAATATAATTTTAATAGTATAAAATTAATTACTGCTAATCATGAAAAAAAGTATATTGCTATTTTTTATTTTTATAATCTCATTTTCATTATCAGCACAGCCTGTGTTTAATTTGGGATTAAAAGGAGGATTTAACAACTCAAAAATATCAGCTGATCTGAATGATATCAGTAGTGAATCTATTTTAAAATATCATATCGGAGCGTTTGGACGCTTGGGATTTAATAAACTTTTTATACAGCCGGAAGCATATTACAGTGCAAAAGGAGGTAAGCTTGAGGGGAATATTCTTAATGTTGCCAGTCGTTTTGATTTTAACACCCTTGATATTCCTTTACTGTTGGGTATTAAATTGTTAAAAGGAGAAAAAGCTCACCTCAGGATTATGGCAGGTCCTGTTTTCAGTATTTTGACTACATCTCGTATAGATGGTGATAATTTATTGAATAAGGATTATTATAAAGATAAATATTATGGTTATCAATACGGAATAGGTATGGATATTTTTGGAATAACTGTTGATGCAAGAGTAGAAAATGCTGCAAATAGATTTTATCAGCAGGCTAACCAGGGATTTAATTTTAAAAATAACAGTTTAATGCTTTCAATGGGATTTAAAATATTTTAAATTCTTTTAATTATATCCGATTCCGGCTTTTCTGCTACTTTATTCGTCTGGCAGTCCAGTTAATCGCATTTTTAATATGTTCAATAACTATCTTATTTTGAAAAGCTTCAGCTGTATGACCAAAAACTGTGTAGAATGAGCGAGTTCCATCAATTTCCTGGCACCATATTACCGGATGGTCACCCATTTTCCATTTAACACTGCCGGCATTGGTAATAGAATTTTCATCTAAAGATGCTAATACACGAACCTTTGACCGGGGGTTTTCTATAAATGAATACCATTCGTCGAACGTTGAGTAACTCTTCATCCCTTTAAAAGGTTTCATTGCAGGATGCCCCGGATCTTCAATAATAATCGTTCCTTTTTGGGCAGGCGGATGAGCACTAAACCAGGCTCCCATAATTTTTCCGTAAAAAGGCCATTCATATTCAAAATCAGTTGCCGCATGTATACCCACAACTCCTTTTTTCTTTTGTGCAAATTTCTCAAAAGCTCTCTTTTCATCTGTATTGAGGGCATTTCCGGTTGGATTGAGAAATATAATAACATCAATATTTTGCAAAATATCATCATTGATAATTGATCCGTCTTCAGTAGCTGTAATTACCCAGTTTTGATTATTACTAAGGTCATACAACATTTTTATCCCTGATGAAATTGATTCGTGCCTGTATCCTGATGTTTTTGAAAAAACCAGCAGATTAAGTTTTTTTTCATATTCCGGTTTGCTTTCTTGCCCTGATACACTTGAAAATGTAATAATTAAAAAGGCAAAAAGAATTAAACTTCTAATATTCATAATAAATTGATTTTAATTTGTGTAAGAAAAATAAAAACAGTTAAAATTACAAATATTTTTGAGTTTGGATTTGTAAAAAATAACCATTTAAAAAGTGTTTATTAAAGAATAATAAAAAATGTTGATAATAACTATCTTTGCAACTCAACAGAAAAGAGAGATCAGATGCATGAAATAATATTTTGGATTATCATAGCCATTATTATTCTGGATTTTGTTTTTGAAAATTATCTCGAATATCTTAACACAAAGATGATGGGCACCTTACTTCCTGAAGAGCTGTCAGGAATTTATGATCAGGAAAAATACTCTAAGCAACAGGCCTATCAGCGTGATAATCTTCGATTTGGAATTATAACAAGCGCATTTGGTTTCTTGTTAATTATGGGGATGCTTCTTTTTTACGGATTTGCTTATATTGATAAATTGGCATGGAGCATAACTTCCAATTCAATTTTAGCAGCACTTCTGTTTTTTGGAATAATTATGTTTGCATCAGATATGTTGAGTATGCCGTTTTCACTTTACGGTATATTTGTTATTGAGGAAAAATATGGTTTTAATAAAACCAACCTGAAGACATTTATTCTTGATAAGGTAAAAGGGTGGTTTATAAGTGCTGTAATTGGAGGAGGATTATTATCCCTTTTAGTTTTTTTTTACCGGAAAACAGAAAATATGTTCTGGATATATGCATGGCTTTCTGTTAGTGCATTCAGCATATTTATGACAATGTTTTATTCTGTCCTGATAGTTCCCCTGTTTAACAAACAGACTCCTTTGGAAGAGGGGGAGCTTAGGGATTCAATCAGCCTGTTTGCCAATAGTGTTGGATTCAGGCTTAATAATATTTATGTTATAAATGGATCTAAGAGGTCATTAAAAGCTAATGCATATTTTACCGGATTCGGAGCTAAAAAGCGAGTGGTTCTTTATGATACTCTTATTGAAGAGATGAACACCGAAGAGATAGTAGCAGTTTTAGCACACGAAGTAGGGCATTATAAGAAAAAACATGTGATACACAATATATTAATCTCTTTAGCTCAATCAGGAGCAGTGCTTTTTTTGTTTTCTTTGCTTGTAGACAGCCCTCTTTTAAGTAATGCACTTGGGATTGAAAAACCAAATTTTCATGTTGGAGTGATTGCTTTTGGTATATTGTACTCACCTGTTTCATTTTTATTGGGAATATTCATGAATATTATTTCCCGAAAAAATGAATTTCAGGCAGATGCTTTTGCTTCAGAAAATTATAACCCTGAAGCACTCTCTTCTGCATTAAAAAAACTTACCGCAAGAAACCTGAGCAATCTGACTCCGCACCCTTTATATGTTTTTTTTAATTATTCACACCCTCCACTATTGGAACGACTGAAAAGATTAAGATGAAAGCAGAAATAATAACAATAGGAGACGAGTTACTTATTGGTCAGGTTATTGATACTAATTCGGCATGGATTGCAGAACAGCTCAATTTATACGGAGTTGAGATATATCAGATCACATCTGTACACGATGAACAGAAACAGATATTGGAAGCTTTATTAAAAGCTGAACAAAGTGCAGATATTATAATACTTACCGGCGGATTAGGCCCAACGAAAGACGATATAACCAAAAATGTCTTATGTAAATATTTTAATACAAAACTTGTTTTTCACAAACCTGCTTTTGAACAAATAAAAGAGAGATTTAAAAATAGGAATATCAGTATTAATAAACTAAACAAAGACCAGGCTTTAGTGCCCGAATCGTGCACTGTTTTATTAAATAAGGCAGGAACAGCTCCGGGAATGTGGTTTAAAAAAGGGAGTAAAATTTATATTTCAATCCCGGGTGTGCCTTTTGAAATGAAGTATTTGATGGAGCATGAGATTCTTCCGCGAATAAAAGATTTAGGTGCAGGCAGAGCAATATATCATAAAACAATCAATACTCATGGACTTCCTGAATCAATATTAGCCAAAACAATTGAAGATTGGGAAACAGCACTCCCCGTAAATATCAAGCTTGCCTATCTTCCAAATCCTATGGCTGTCAGACTACGGCTATCTGTTACAGGGGCTAATTTGAATATATTAAAACAACAGGTTGAAGAAGAAATTGAAAAATTAAAAAAAATTATTCCTGAAAATATATACGGTTTTGATAATGAGACATTAGCTGAAGTGACAGGCAGATTGCTGGTTTCCAATTCTGCATCTCTTGCTCTGGCAGAAAGTTGTACCGGTGGATTTATTTCACATCTCATAACATCGGTGCCGGGCAGTTCATCATATTTTAAAGGAAGCATAATAGCTTATTCAAACGAAGTAAAACAAAAGATTTTAGGAGTAAATCCTGTAAGCATTGAAAAGTTTGGTGCTGTTAGTGAGCAGGTTGCCTGTGAAATGGCACATGGTGTCAAAGATTTGTTTGGAGTTGATTATGCTATTGCAACTACCGGTATTGCAGGTCCCGGAGGAGGAACAGAAGAGAAACCAACAGGTACTGTATGGATTGCCGTAGCCGACAACAGGTTAGTTGCTGCTGAAAAATTTGTTTTCGGAAATAACAGAGAACGCAATATTATGCGCTCTTCGCAAACTGCATTGCAGATGCTGAGGAAAAGAGTATCTTTATAATTTTGAGTATTATATTATTTATCTGTTAAGCAGTAACCTTAAAAATATTTTGAACATGCAAAAAAATATACTCTTTTTCATTACTCTTTTATTATTATCTTCGATAGTGTTTATTGGTAATTCTTGCAGTAAAGGCAAGATTGACGGAAATTATGAAAAAGGCCGAAAAGATCTGAAAGCTGAGATAGTTATAATTGGTGATGAGATTTTGATTGGTCAGGTAGTTGATACAAATTCTTCCTGGATTGCCAGACAGCTGAATATATATGGTGTGGAAATAGATAAAATAACAGTTGTCCGGGATGATCCTGATCAGATTATGGAAGCATTGCAACAGGCAGAAGGGAAAATGGATCTGGTAATTACAACCGGCGGGCTGGGACCAACGATTGATGATATTACTAAATCGGTACTGTGCAAATATTTTAATACAAAGTTAGTGATGCATGAACCAACTTTGAAGCATGTACAAAGTCTTGTTGAGAAAAGAGGTATGACAATGAACAGTTTTAACAGAGATCAGGCGTTAGTACCTGAAATATGTGAAGTGCTGCCTAATAAAGCAGGAACAGCACCGGGTATCTGGATTGAAAGAAATAATACGATTTTTATTTCTCTTCCCGGTGTCCCGCATGAGATGAAAACTGTAATGATAAATAGTGTAATTCCTCATCTTGAAAAATATGATAAGATTAATTCGATTTATCACAAAACAGTGCTGACACAGGGTTTACCTGAGTCGATTTTATCGGAGAGACTCAAAGATTGGGAGGCAGGCCTTCCGGGAAATATTAAGCTTGCATACCTTCCTGATCCCTATTCAGTGCGTATGCGTTTGTCGGCCACCGGTCCGGATATGGAAATACTTGAAGTTCAGGTTGAATCTGAAATTGAAAAACTCAGGAAGCATATCCCTGATAATATCTATGGATATAATGATGAAACAATGGCGGAAGTGGTGGGAAGATTGCTGATGTCTGAAAATCATACATTGTCGGTTGCAGAGAGTTATACCGGCGGGTTTATCTCATACCAGATAAATTCTGCCCCTTCAAGCTCAAAATATTTCAAAGGCGGTATTACCACTTATCTTTCGGAAAATCCTTTCAAGTTGCCCTTTTCTGAAATTACCGGAGAGAATGGCGAGGTTGCAGTACGTGCAATGGCCGAGAGTGTTAAGAAGTTATATAGTTCTGACCATTCAATTGCTACCCTGGAAATCCCGGGCTCTGTTCTGATAGCAGTTGCAGGCCCTGATCTAACAGTTGTTGAAAAAATATTATCCGGAGATAATAAAGAGCGTAATATTATTAGGATAAGCCAGACTGCTTTACATATTTTAAGAAGGATGCTGATAAATAAGCAATAAATTGCAGATACTGTTAATATGTGTCATCTACAAAATATCTTAAACTGATTTATAATGAAGAAAATTATAATAATCATTTTGGCAGTAATTATTTTGCTTATGGCTGCTGTTCCGCTATTTTTTAAACAACCTTTATTGGAAAAAATTAAAACAACTCTTAATAAGAGTGTTAAAGCAGAGGTTGAATTTTCGGATTTGAAATTATCACTGTTTCGCGGATTCCCAATGCTGTCGATGAAATTAACTGACGTTATGATAATAGGGAAAGATGAATTTCAGAATGATACACTTTTAACTATTACTTCTTTAAGAGCAAAAACACCCCTTTCCCGACTTTTTAATTTAAAGAATTTCAGAATTGAAGAGATTATTTTAAACCAACCGGTTCTTAAGTTGGTTGTTAGTGAATCAGGCAATGCCAATTGGGACCTGGCAGTGGAACCGGAATCGGAGTATGTAGATCCGTCGCCTGGTGAGGGTATGGAACTTAAACTTGACCGGATCAATATTAAAGATGCAGGATTTATCTACGAAGACAGGGAAACAGATATGTTTGTTCTAATTGACAAAATAAATATTGACATTTCAGGTAAAATGTATGGCACTGAGGCTCAGTTGCTTGCTGATGGTAAGGCCGACAGATTTTCTTTGACATACGGAAAAGTAAATTATATTTCAGGTATAACCCTGGATATCCGTTCTTTGTTGAATGTGGATTATGAAAGAATGAACATTAAAATTGAAGAGAATGAGTTGCTTGTTAATCGTCTTCCCATGGAAGTGACAGGCATGATCAGTCTACCTGATGATACCATGTCGTTCGATCTGCGGATAAAAACAAAAGAGTCAGGTTTTGATAATTTCCTGGCCCTCGTACCCCCCGGTTATGAAGAGTATCTTAAAGACATTGAAACTAGTGGAAATGCTATTATTGACGGATCTGTCAGGGGATATTATTTTGAAGATGATTATCCTGCTTTTAATCTGAAAATTGAGGTAAATAATGGAAATTTGCATTATAAAGATCTGCCGGAAGATATTAAAAATATATCTGCAAATATTTCCATTGTGAAGCCTCAGGGAATTGCAGACCTGACAGAGGTGAATATCACCCGGGCACGTGCAGAAGTAAAGGACAGTCCGGTTGATCTCACATTAAGCCTGAAAAACCCTGTTTCAGATCTGCATTTTGAAGGCTCTTTTAAAGGTAATGTGAAGTTTGATGAATGGAAAGAGGCTCTTCCCCTTGATAGTGTTGATATTTCAGGGGTAATCGATGCAAACCTTTTTGTAAAAGGCAACTACTCGTCGGTTGAGAAGGAGGAGTTTGATAAAATTACCTCAGATGGCACTGTCAGGCTTGTTAACTTTGTTTATCAGTCGCCTTCACTTACACAGAAAGTATTGATACCGGAGGGGGAACTGAACTTTACTCCCAGGGCTGTTAATCTTAGCGGGCTTAATGTGAAAATAGGGCAGAGTGATATGAATTTATCAGGAAGGGTAACCAACTATCTGAATTATATTTTTAACAGGGAGACCTTGGCTGCAAATTTAAAATTGTCATCTGCACTGCTCAATCTGAATGAATTATTACGTTTAACAATTGAAAATGAGCCTGTTGTTTTAAAACCAGCAACCGATAGCATATCTTCAGGCGAAAAATTGACTTTTGATATACCAGCCAATATTGATTTTACCTTTCAGTCTGATATTCAACGGGTATTATTTGAAAAATTACCAATTACAGATGTAAAAGGTTTGATAACTGCCAGAGATGGCAAACTTGCTTTGGATGATTTAAATATGAAAATGCTTGGAGGAGAGCTTAAACTAACCGGCTCATATGAAAACGGTCCTGAAGATAATCCTCTGTTTGATTTTGGATTTGATATTTTGAAAGCTGATATTCCAATAGCTTTTCAGACTCTTCCCGGCATTCGGAATATGGCTCCGATAGCCCGCAACAGTGTAGGGAAATTCAGTACGGGACTAAAAATAAATGGAAAGCTGACTTCTGAATTAAACCTGATTGCTTCTTCGATAAACGGACAAGGAAGTTTTAATACAGAGAATCTTTCTATTAATGAGTCTCCACTTTTCAGTCAGCTTAAAGGTCTGTTAAAATCAGAATTGCTGAAAACCGTGAATGTGAATGATTTTAGTGCAAATGTAGAGATTGTACAGGGAGGTATAGTTATTAAACCTTTTAAAACAAAAGTTTCAGGACAGGAGGTGATTATCAGCGGATTATTAAATACATCCAATCTACTTGATATGAAACTTGATTTTTCAGTTGACAGAGAGGCTTTTGGACCAGATATTGAAAAAATTTTAAAGATACTTCCGGGAGAAGAAAAAATCAGAATGTTACCTGCTTCGGTTATGCTGAAGGGGCCTGTGGGAAAACCGGAGGTTAGCATAAGCTTGGAAGAAGCAATGAAGCAGGTAACAGAAGAGGTTAAAAAATCAGCAAAAGAGGATATTCAAAAATCATTGAAAAAGATCGGCGAAGGATTTAAAAATATAATCAAATAGATCAAAAAGTATTACTTTTGAGAGAAGCAATATATTAATACCTTAAAAGAAAGTAATTCAAGCCTGAGAAGATGCGGAAATTTTTACTTGCATTTCTTTTTATAGTATTACAAACTGTATCCTTTGCTCAATATTTTAATACGGGACAAGATCCGGCTTCTATCAGGTGGAGGCAGATAAAGTCTGTTCATTTTAATTTGATCTACCCTGATTATTATGAATCTGTAGCACAACAACTTGCAGGTGCTCTTGATGAGGTTTATCCTTTTGGTGCCTATACATTGAAACACAATCCTGCTAAATTCCCCGTTATTCTTCACACCCGGACTGTACAGTCAAATGGATTGATTGCCTGGGCACCCAGGCGGGCTGAATTTTATACAATGCCGCATCAAGCGATCTATCCGCAGGACTGGCTCAGACAGCTTGTCCTTCATGAATTCAGACATATTGTGCAGATCGATAAAGTAAATGACAGATTGCCGGCATGGGTAAAAACACTTTTTGGTGAACAGGCGACAGCACTCTTTTTTGGCACCTATCTTCCCTGGTGGCTTATTGAAGGAGATGCAGTTGTTACTGAAACATCATTAAGTGATTATGGAAGAGGCAGGTTTCCGTCTTTTCTTATGGAACACCGGGCACTGCATGTTGAAAAAGGCCGTCTTTCGTATGATAAAGCTTATTTGGGGTCATATCGTGATTTTATACCTGATTATTACAAACTTGGCTACTATCTTGTTGGTTCGGCAAGGATTAAGTATGGCTTATCATTGTGGGAGGAGGTATTCAGCAAAACAGGCTCCAGGCCCCTTTCTTTAACTCCTGTGAATAGCACCTTAAAAAGTATTACGGGGCAAAATAAAGTTAATTTTTATCATTCGGTATTCGACAGTCTCAGAACAGTATGGATAAATGAAGATTGTAACTATCCGGCAACTCCATTTAAAATATTGACACCTGTACATAAATACTTTACCAATTATAATTACAATCATTGGTATAACGATTCAATCCTGATATCTTTCAAAAGATCATTTGATAAAATACCTTCATTTATAAAATTGAAAAAAGATGGGGGAGTGCAAAAAATTATGACACCCGGGAATATTTTTGAAGAATCGGTAAATTACCGTGGCGAATGGATTGTTTATTCAGAAAAAATAAATGATCCTCGCTGGCAACACGGCGGCAAATCATTAATCAGGCTTTATAATATTGTCACAAATGAAAAAATTGATATAGTACCTGAATTTAACTGCTTCAGCCCGGCAATCTCTCCATCAAAGTCGACTGTTGCTGTTGTTGAAGCAGATTATATAAATAACTATTATTTATCGTTTTATGATATATCTGAAGGTAAATTGATCTATCGTTACCGGTCACCCTCCAATAACTACTTTATGCAGCCTGAATGGGTTAATGACAATGAAGTGGTGACAGTTATACTGACAGATAAAGGTAAGCGCATTGCCAGGATAAATCCTGAGCATAATGAGATGACGGTTTTATTTCAAAAAGATATAGGTGATATAAAACATCTGAAAATTTCCGGAGACTATCTATACTTTATCAGTTCATATTCAGGAAAAAACAGCTTATATCGTATGAACCTGCACAATCTTTCCATAGTCAGAGTTTTTGAACCGAGGTTTGGCGTTGAGTCTCCCGCTATTTCAGAGGACGGGGAAAAGATAGTATTAAGCAATTACACTTCAGATGGATTCAGATTAATAGAGATATTGGCAGTCAATGATAGTGTTATCCCTCTATCTTCAATTAAACCTGCATATTATAAGTTGGCAGAAGAGCTTAGTCAGCAAGAGGAAGGAAAACCAATTTTTACCGGACGGGAGACAAATAATTATCTGTCTGAAAAGTACCGGAAGGCATCAAATCTTTTTAATTTTCATAGCTGGGCTCCTCTTTATATTGACCCGAATATTTATGAAATAACACCCGGTGCCAGCTTGGTTTCTCAAAATCTGCTTGGAACTGCTGAAACGGTGATAGGTTATAAACGTGACTTATCAGAAAAGAGTGGTAAATTTTTGTTGAAGTACAGTTATAAAGGATTTTATCCGGTAATAGACATAAATTTCGATACAGGTAACCGAAAATCAATATTTAGCGTTGTAAATACAACACATAACGATAAAGGTGAGATAATACGCAGGGATACAACAACCGGCAATTTTAAATGGAGAGAGATAAATGGAGGCTTGTCGGCCGGTCTGCCTTTAAATTTTACAAAAGGCAGATATAATCGTTATTTTTTTCCGGTGATTAAGTATGACTATCTCCTCAATAAAAGAGCTTCCGGAATGCCCGGCTTGTTTCCTGAAGGGGACTCACACTCAATAGGATTAAGGCTCTATTTTCATCAGCTTTTAAAACAGAGTTATCTTGATATGTATCCTGATTTCGGAATAATGATTGATGGAAATTTTAAATATTCACATGCCGGATTAATGAAAGCAGATAATTTATCGGCTATTCAGGGACAACTATATATTCCGGGCATTGCTCAAAATCATGGAATGAAAATATATGGAGGAATTCAGCGGAAAGTAAATAACAGTATTTTCAGTTTTTCTGATATTGTGAAGTTTCCGCGTGGATGGAACAGGATTGGCAGCACATTATTATCAATGACTTCGGCTGATTATAAATTTCCATTGCTTTATCCTGACTTTAACCTTGCTGGTATTATGTATTTCACAAGGATTAAGACGTCTCTGTTTGCAGATTACGGACAGGTTGAGGGTAATATATACCAAAAAGGGGAGAAAGCCGGAAAATTCAAAAAAACACTCTTTTCAACCGGCACTGAGATAGTTGCAGATACAAAGTTTTTACGGTTTTATGCTCCTTCTGAAATAGGAGTTCGAACCACCTGGCTTCCGGAGAGAGATGATGTGGCAGTAGAATTTTTATTATCAATCGATTTTAATGCGTTTTAAAGTTAAGAGTGTAATTTCCGGAGCCATATCAATCCGCCACGGCAACCCTATTGTGCCGAGCCCTGTATTTACATAGAGCTTCAAGTTATTTGAACTGTATAAGCCACCCCAATGCTTTCGTGTTAACCCTGAAAGGCTAAAAGGAATACCGGCAAGTTTAATTCCCCATTGGAGGCCATGTGTATGCCCTGATAAGGTTAATTCTATATTTTTTTTATTTTCAATACAGCTCTCCCAATGGGCAGGATCGTGAGTCAGCAGAATAGTGAAAGACTCATTTGAAATATCAGCTAAAGCTTTTTCTAAGTTGGCATGCTGTGGAAAAGGCGGATGACCCCAGTTTTCCACACCTGCAAGAAAAATAGAGTCTCCATTTCGATTAATAATAACATTCTCATTTCTTAAAAGTTTAAATCCCATTTCTTTATGAGCCGATATAATGGAATTAAAATTCTTATTTTTTTCCTCATCACTTTTCCAATTTGTGTATTCACCATAATCATGATTTCCCAAAATTGAATATGAAGGTTTAACCGAAGTCAGCTCTTTGAACAGGTTCATATAATTATCGGTTTCGTATGAGAAATTATTAACTAAGTCTCCTGTAAAAACAAGTAAGTCAAAATCAGTTTGATTGATTAATTTAATAGTTTTTTTGATAAGATTATTTTGGTTTTTTAAATTTCCTAAGTGAATATCAGATAGTTGCAAAATTTTAAATTCATCAAAGCCTTTTGGAAGGTTATTAAACTCCACCTCAATTCTAGTAACTTTAATATTGTTTATCCCAAAGATAGTTCCTGTAAGAATAGTGAAAGTAAGCCCGATAGAAATAATGAAACCAATATATATAAAAGTTTTTTTTGTGGGAGAGAATAAAAAATTCAAAATTGAAGCAAAAGAGATTACAATATCAATAAGAAAGATTAAGATCAGAATAACATTAAAAGAAGAGTAGACAGAATAATTTATTATTCCATCACTTATATGGAAAGGGTATATATACAGTATTAAAAAGCAGATAAATACCAAAAAGTGGCTGAAAATAAAAACCCATTTAAATAATTTAACCGTCACTTTATTTAAAATAAAGCTCAAAGAGCGCATAGTAATATAGCCAAGGGAAAAAAATAAAAAGAAAAAAGCCAATAAATATACCAGTGTAAATGATCTCATACTATTTTTTCTAATTCATTCTCTGCAAAGAAAGATTAAAACATATTTAAATTAATGTAAATCAATCAATTGATTGAAAAATAACCGTTTGAGAATTTAATATTTCTAAACTCATTGGTAAATGTATACAATCCTTTACTTGGCAAACATTAAAAAATAAAAAGAAACTTTAAAAATTAATATTAAAAAAATATGACAAAATACAAATGTAATATATGAAAAACCTCTAATTTGCTTTAAAAAAACATTATTTCGTGATTAAATTTCTATATGGTAACATTCATATAACCAGGATATTAATCTTTAATATCTATAGTAAATTAAAGATTAATCAAGACAAATAATGACTAAAAGGAGTATTTAATAAAATTAATTATACTTAGTTTCTGATATCCAGTATATTAATGGTAGCTAAATTAACCAATTTATAGATTTCGCAATATCAACGTTGTCTATTCAGGTAAATCTCTGATAGTGATTAAAGTGCTGTAACACAACATCTTTAAAAACAGAATAGGTGTAATTTACAAAAGTACAATTGATGCGATATTTACATTTGTAATTCAACAAATGTAAATTAAGATATTTATTAATGATGTAAACCGGTAAGATCAATATAGAAATTGAAATTAATAAATATCAATTATATTAAAATATTTTTCTACATTTGTATATTGAAGTAATTTAACAAATTTAATATTGGTTTTTGATTGTTTAAATTATCAGATTCACTTATATCCGCTACTGATTATTGATTGGGAGTATTTTAACATTGAGTAATATTTTAAAGCTTTGAGAAATGAATAACCGAATTAAAAGATTTGTTAGCCACAAAAACATTTCTGCCGGCGAATTAGCTGAATTAACAGGGGTTCAGCGTTCTAACATATCACATATTTTTAATGGAAGAAACAAGCCCGGTGCACAATTTATTGAAAACTTTCTCCTTGCTTTTCCGGATGTTAATGCAAGATGGCTTCTTACAGGTATTGGCTCGATGCTTAATAAAGATATTAGAAATGAAATAATTACCACACATTCTGAAGTTAAAAGTGAAACTGAAGTTCATTATGACAATAAAAAGATAAATCAAAGTAAAGAGAGAGAGAAAATTGAAAAACTTCTTTTGCTGAATGCAGACGGCACATTTTCAATATACAAATGTAACGAAGAGTGAATGTTACAATTCTAATCACACGGACTTTACATATGTAATGTTATTATTTGTGGAATCACTTTATACAAAAGTTAAATTTTATTCTATTTATAATCTGTTTTAGAATTTAAATTTGAATCTCTGTTATTTTACTCTCAAGAATAGATTCCTATTTATAAAAAAACAAAATAATCTGTATATTTACCCTCAAACAAAAAAGCATGGAAAAGCGATTTGTAGACGACTTTTTAGTTATTAACAATCTGCAATTAAATAAAAGCAGTTTTCTGATTAGAATGCTCGCACCTAAGCCTCTTCCTGAAATAAAGCCCGGTCAGTTTGTAAATGCCGAAATAAAAGAGTGTTGTGAAATTTTTTTACGTAGACCATATTCAGTTTTTGATATTGATTATGATAAAAATTGTCTCTCTTTAATTGTAAAAATACTTGGAAAAGGATCCGGTAAATTGGCACAAATTAAAAAGGGTGACATAATCAGCCTTGTTTATCCCTTAGGAAAAGGGTTTACATATCCTTTGGAAAATGAAAAGATCCTTTTCGTTGCCGGAGGAAGCGGCATTGTCCCTGTTCTGTTTCTTGCCAAAAACTGCGGTCTTAATCGTGATAATGTCGATCTGCTAATTGGTGCACGTTCTTTTGATGATCATATTATTATTGATGAGTATAGCAGATACGGAAAAATTCATTATACAACAGACGATGGTTCTTTTGGTTTTAAAGGGGTTGTAACGGAACATCCCCTGGTAAAGGATTATCTTTCGTCGTACGATAAAGTATATGCTTGCGGACCTCTGCCCATGATGCAGGCTGTAGCTGCCAAAGCTGCTAAAAACAGTCTGTTTTGTGAAGTTTCTTTAGAGAATACCATGGCATGTGGTTTTGGCGTTTGTTTGTGCTGTATTGAACCCACAGTCAGAGGTAATTTATGTGTGTGCACTGAAGGACCTGTTTTTAATATTAAAGATTTAAAATGGCAGATTTAAGAGTGAAAATTCATAAACTGGATCTTAAAAATCCGGTAATGCTGGCTTCCGGAACTTGTGGTTTTGCTGAAGAAATAAATAGTTTTTTTGATATTTCAAAGGTTGGGGGGATCTTTTTAAAAGGTACTACACTTAATAATCGTGATGGAAATAATTACCCCCGAATGGCAGAAACTGCTTCAGGAATGTTGAACACCGTAGGATTACAAAACAGGGGCGTTGATTATTTCATAGACCACATATATCCGCGTATTAAAAATTACAATACATCACTGGTTGTAAATGTTAACGGGTCTACTGTTGATGAGTATATTAAAGTTACAGAAAAGATTGACACACTGACACACATTCCGGCTATCGAACTCAATATATCCTGCCCCAATGTAAAAAAGGGAGGTATGGCTTTCGGGATAACTGCGGAAGGAGCTAAAATCGTCACTAAAGCTGTGCGAAGAGCATATAACAAAACTTTAATCGTTAAGCTTTCGCCAAATGTTACCGATATTGCTGAAATTGCAAAGGCAGTTGAGGACGAAGGAGCTGACAGTATCTCTTTAGTTAATACATTTTTGGGTATGTCTATTAATGCAGAGAACCGGAAATCCCGGCTTTCTACATTAACAGGAGGGCTATCCGGGCCTGCAATAAAACCTATTGCCCTTAGAATGGTATATCAGGCAGCCGGAGCTGTAAAAATACCGGTAATCGGAATTGGCGGAATAATGAATGCTGAAGATGCAATTGAATTTCTGATTGCAGGTGCATCTGCAATTCAGGTGGGAACGGCTCTTTTTAAAAACCCAATGGTGCCGCTTGAGATAATTAAAGGAATTAATAATTATCTTTCGAGGCATAATTTGACTTCAGTTTCAGAACTCACTGGTAGTTTACATTTGTAAATTGTCTTGCAAATCAAGGTGTAATGAACATTTATTATAAAAAAATGTTTATATTATAAAGTTTTAACTGACTTAATAACTAATTAAAATATGTCGAAATTTGAAATTATAATGCCCAAGCTTGGTGAAAGTATTCAGGAAGGTACAATCACTAAATGGTTTGTTAAAGAAGGAGATAAAATTGAGGAGGATGATATGCTTTTTGAGGTTGCCACCGATAAAGTTGACTCTGAAATACCTTCACCTGTTGACGGAATAATATCTGAAATTTTATTTCCGGAGGAGAGCCTTGTTGCCGTAGGGACAGTTGTAGCTGTAATAAATACCGGTGGCGAAGGGGAGGAGGCTGAAAAGATAGAAGAAATTACAAAAGAAGAGCCTTTACCCGAGCCGGCAAC
>CAZLZJ010000021.1:0-3513 GCA_964563975.1 uncultured Prolixibacteraceae bacterium | reverse complement strand
ACCCGAGCCGGCAACGGATGAAGATATCTTAGAAAATAAGCAACAGGGGCGTTTTTATTCTCCTTTGGTAATGACAATTGCAAAAGAGGAAAATATACCTTTTGATGAACTTGATAATATCAGGGGTACAGGATCAGGTGGAAGGGTGAGTAAGAAAGATATTCTTCAATATCTTGAACAAAGGGAAAGCAGGAAAATTGGCGAATCTGTTAGAACACTTGAGGATGAGGAAATTAAAAAGCCTGTTATTATAACCGGTGAAGGAGATAAAGTTGTGGAGATGGATCGTATCAGAAAGCTGATTGCCGAGCATATGGTAATGTCCAAAAGAGTTTCACCCCATGTAACTACTGTAGTGGAAGCGGATGTTACTGACTTGGTGTATTGGAGAAATCAAAATAAAGAGGCTTTTCAAAAAAAGTATGGTGAAAAAATTACATTTATGCCATTTTTTATTGAGGCTGCTGCTGCTGCCCTGGCTGAATTTCCAATGGTAAACTCTTCGGTTGACGGTGATAAAATAGTCCTCAGGAAAAATATCAACATCGGAATTGCTGTAGCTAAAAATGACGGAAACTTAATAGTCCCGGTAATAAAAAATGCTGAACAAATGAATATTGTTGGCCTTACAAAAGAGCTAAACCGGCTGGCTGAAGCTGCCAGAAATAATAAGTTAAATCCGGAAGAGATACAAGGAGGTACTTTTACAATTACCAATTTCGGTACTTTTAAAAATCTAATGGGGACCCCGATAATAAATCAGCCTCAGGTGGCTATACTGGCTACGGGAAATATTGAAAAGAAGCCTGCTGTACTTGAGTTACCGACAGGTGATGTAATTGCTATACGGCATAAAATGTATCTGTCTCTTTCATATGATCACAGAGTTGTTGACGGAGCATTGGGAGGTGCATTTTTAAGAAAGATTGCTGATAATCTCGAAGGTTTTAATATTAACAGTACAATTTAAAAGTAAAAAGTTTTGCTTTTAGCTCTTAAATTATAATAACATGAAAGAAGGATTAAAGATTCCAAAACAATATTCAATTAAAAGAACTTCAAAAGAGCTTCTTGAAAAATGGTTTTGGCTGATGTCAATTGGCCGGGCGATTGATGAAAAGGCTCCCAATTATCTGAAACAGGCAATTGGTTGGTCGTATCATGCGCCTTATGCCGGGCACGATGGGATACAGCTGGCTATAGGACAAATTTTTGAAAAAAACAAAGACCATTTATTCCTATATTACAGAGATATGCTTTCAGCATTGTCAAGTGGCATAACTCCCTATGAAATAATATTAAATGGAATCTCTAAAGCAACTGACCCTTCAAGTGGCGGAAGACATATGTCAAATCATTTTGCAAAGCCCGAATGGAATATTCACAGCGTTTCATCTCTGACCGGAAACCATACTCTTCATGCGGTAGGTGTTGCCAGGGCAATAAAATATTATGGAGATAAAGCTGTTGCAATTAGCAGTCAGGGAGAATCATCTGTAAGTGAAGGGTTTGTTTATGAAGCTTTTACCGGTGCAGACAAAGAGCTGTTGCCGGTGATTTTTGTAATCCAGGACAATGGATATGGTATTTCGGTGCCTAAAAAAGATCAGACTGCCCAACGTAAAGTGGCCAATAACTTTTCAGGATTTAAAAATATAAGGATAATCCATTGTAATGGAAAAGATGTTTTTGACTCTATGAATGCTATGTCCGAAGCGAAAAGATATGCACTTGAAGAGTCTAAACCTGTTATTGTACAGGCTAATTGTGTTAGAATACACTCTCACTCTAATTCAGATGATCATTTGCTTTACAGAAGTGAAGCTGAGAGAAATTATGTGGAAGAGTATGATCCGCTGGCTAAATTCAGAAGGATGCTTCTCAGATATGAAAGGTTTTCGGAGCAGGAACTTGTGGCAATCGAAGAGGATGTAAAGAAAGAATTAAAGAAGATTCATAGAGAGGCTCTGGCTGCTCCTGATCCAAAGCCTGAGTCAATATTCGATTTTGTTTTACCAGAACCCTATATCTCCTCGAAATATCCTGAAGGTATACATAATGAAAAAGGAGAAAAAATTAAGCTGATAACTGCATTGAATGAAACCCTTAAAGCTGAGTTCAGGAAAAATCCGGACACTTTTATCTGGGGTCAGGATATGGCTTACAAAGATAAAGGGGGCATTTTTAATGTTTCCAAAGGTTTGCAAAAGGAGTTTGGTTCCAAAAGGGTATTTAATGCTCCGATTGCAGAAGATTTTATTGTAGGGACTGCTAACGGTATGTCTCGTTATAGTGAAAAAATAAGGATTGTTATTGAAGGTGCTGAATTTGCCGATTATTTCTGGCCGGCTATGGAGCAATATATTGAAGCTAGTCATGACTATTGGCGATCGAATGGAAAGTTTGTCCCAAACGTAACCATTCGCCTTGCATCGGGAGGGTATATCGGAGGCGGATTATACCATTCTCAGACTATAGAGGGTTCATTGGTAAATATTCCCGGAGTAAGAATTGTATATCCATCATTTGCAGATGATGCTGCCGGACTTTTACGAACTGCCATACAGTCGCGGGGAGTGACAATGTATATGGAGCCTAAAGCTTTATACCAGAGTCCCAAAGCAGCAACGGTTGTTCCTGATGACTTTGAAGTGCCTTTTGGTAAAGGCCGGATAAGGAGGAAGGGGTCTGATCTGACTATTATTACATATGGAAATACCACCCATTTAAGCTTAGATGCTGCAGAGATGCTTGAGAAAGATGGCTTTAGCGTTGAAGTACTTGATTTACGGTCACTTATTCCGCTTGATACAGATCTGATCTTCGAGTCGGTTAAAAAAACAAATAAAGCATTAATTGCTCATGAAGATAAGGTGTATGGTGGATTTGGAGGAGAAATTAGTGCTATAATCACTGAAAAATTATTTGAATATCTTGACGGACCGGTAAAAAGAGTTGGATCAACTTTTACCCCAATAGGTTTTAATCCAATCCTTGAACGTGCTATTCTGCCGGATAAAGAAAAGATTTATAATGTTGCTAAAGAATTGTTAATGTACTAATTATGAATAAAACAGCAATTATTTACAGCTTTAATTCTCAAAAATCTAAAAAAATTTCTGAAAAAATAATAGATGCTTACGGTGGTTCAAAAATCGATAGCATAAATGCAGAATTAGTTAATATAAGTGATATTGAGAAATACAACCAATTTATTTTTAGTATTCCTACATGGTTTGATGGTGAATTGCCAAATTACTGGGATGAATTTTTGCCTGATTTTGAAGAGATGAATTTAAAAGGGAAAAAATTTGCACTTTTCGGACTTGGAGATCAAAAGAATTATCCTGAAAATTTTTGTGATGCGATTGGAATTATAGCTGATATCATTAAAGAACAAGGTGGAGAAATAGTTGGAAGAACTTCTGTTGAAAGCTACAATTTTGAATCTTCAAAAGCTTTGTGGGGTGACAGCTTTATCGGGTTACCTCTTGATCAGGAAAATCAGGCCAG
>CAZLZJ010000020.1:0-36291 GCA_964563975.1 uncultured Prolixibacteraceae bacterium | reverse complement strand
GTGGTGCCACTCGGAATTGAACCAAGGACACACGGATTTTCAGTCCGTTGCTCTACCAACTGAGCTATGGCACCTTTTTGGTGATGCAAAAGTAAACAATTTTTTATAATCACAAAAAAACTTTTTCAAATCATTCTCTATTTTTACATCGATATTAAATCAGCTTGTTTATGGTAAATTTATTAATTTTGCAGCTGATTTATTATATATAATGCCCGAATCTGATTTTCTGACATATACACTCCCAAACGGAATCAGGCTTATTCATAAGCCAACAGATTCTCCGGTTGCTCATATGGGAGTAATCATAAATACAGGATCACGAGACGAAGAACCTCACGAACACGGACTTGCCCACTTTATTGAACATTCAGTATTTAAAGGCACAAGAAAACGCAGGGCATTTCATATTCTTAGCAGAATAGAAGATGTGGGAGGAGAGCTGAACGCTTATACTACAAAAGAGGAGACAACTCTTTTCTCTACCTTTCTTTCAGAATTTTATGACAGAACTGCAGAGTTACTAAGCGATATCCTTTTTAACAGTTCTTATCCTGAAAAAGAGTTGCAACGCGAAAAAGAGGTCATTATAGAGGAGATTAACTCATTTAAAGATTCACCATCAGATCTGATATTCGATGAATTTGAAGAGATGGTTTTTGATGGCCACCCGATAGCCCGCAATATTCTGGGAACGAAAGAGAACATTACCACTTTCAACCGTAACTCAATTATTCAGTTTATTCAAAAAAATTACCATACTGACCAAATGGTGATTAGTTCGGTAGGTAAAATATCTTTTAAGGAGCTGATTAAGCTTATTGAAAAATATTTTGGTATTGCCGGAATGAAAACAGGTATAAACGGGCGCAATCGTTTTAAAAATTATATTCCGAAAAATAAGATTGTTGAAAAAAATACATTTCAGTCACATTGCATACTTGGAAATATTGCTTATGATGTTATGCATCCCAAGCGGATAACAATGGTACTGCTTAACAATATTCTTGGGGGGCAAGCAATGAATTCAAGGCTGAATTTAACTTTACGCGAAAAAAAAGGGATAGCATATAATATAGAATCCGGTTATACTCCCTATATCGATACCGGATTGTTCAATGTATATTTTGGAACAGATCATGATAACTTAGAAAAAGCCACCGATCTGGTATTAAAAGAGTTCAAACTTATACGTGAAAAAAAATTAGGTATAATGCAATTAAGTAAAGCCCAAAAACAACTTATGGGCCAGATAGCTATCTCAACAGAAAATCATGAAGACCTGATGCTAAGCATTGGAAAAAGCTTTTTACTTTTCAATAAAGTAGAAGCTGTAGAATCTGTTTTCAAAAAAATTGAAACTATAACCCGGGATGACATACAGGAAATAGCCAATCAAATATTAGCCCCCGAAAATATAAGCAGAATCGTCTATCGCTAAGTCATAAAAAAAGCACATTTATGGCATTGCTTCCATTGCAGCTTTCAAACCGGCTGTGGTAGTATAATATTTAGTGATCATATTAGGCACTTCCCATTCAGGCAGTCTGCCCCATACCAGATAACGCAGGTACTTTTCCGTAACCTGTCCGAAATGAGCTTCATGCCCAACTTTATACTTATCCGGAATCTCAACCATCCACAATTTATCTTCTAATTTTTTAAGCCTTATCCCGGGAAACATAACATCCAGATCCTGATTAACGGCCTTATCCAGCCCGCCGGCAAAAGTTTCCAATCCCCTGTCAATTGTTGCCTCAACATATAATTCAGGTTTATACCCCTGTTCCTTACCCTGTTTTATTATCAGATTACAAATAGAACCTCTCATTATTGAGTAGTGTGTGTCGCCTGTACCTTCGGGAGCCTCAAAATTCCAGATCACAGATACCCTGGCATGAACATCTTTGATTTTATAATTTATTTCACCGTTGCTATAAACTTTCAATATACCGTTCACAACATCTTTATTAAGGTACTCGGGGTACTCATCAAGTCCGGTAACCTGTTTAAACATTTGTGAAGTCAGGTCGGTCGGCCAGCGTTTGGCTGAAACAATGTCAATATCCTCTTTTTTAAGCGGTACCTCAGGAAATGCCTCCCACTGAATAAGATCAACAAGATGAGTTGTAACATCAACAATACCGTCACCCTGTTGTTTTACGTCAAAATACCACGGCGGCCTGGTTAAGGGACTTCCTGATACATATTTGAAAAAATGGTGAACACTCTCTTTTGTGACAGCAGGCTCATCAACAGATCCATTTTGTAAAGAACCAAACACTTCCGGTATTTTTGACAGCTCACGCTGAAGTATGGTCGTTACTTCATATCTTTCTGTCATTATATCATACAACAGCACTCCTTTTTCTTCAGCAACACGAAAAGCCTGTTCCAATTTTGGAAACTCATCGGGTGATATTACCATAGGCTTATCGGACAATACATTAATACCTGCTTCAACTGCTTTTAGGATATACTCTGTCTTTTTTGCATTATTGCCTGCAACCACCATTACATTACCCGGTTTTTCAGACAACATTTTCTGCAAATAATCAGGTCCTTTATAAACAACCGATTCCCATGAAGTAGGATTGTCCGGCCTCCTGTTGTACCCTTCGATCCTCAAAAGGTGATCCTCGACTTCCGGTCCTTCCGGAGCATAAATATGAACAACAGGATCAACCTGTTCATACATTAATTTCTGAACAAGTGCAGCATGGAAATGGCCTGGGGCAAGTGTCATTAATTTTACCTCCCCTTTGGCCCCGGTAAATGGCCCTGCTTCTTTTTTTTCTTCAACTTTGCTACCTCCGCCGGAGCAGGCTGAAAACAATACTATAGCTACCATTGCAAAAAAGGATATTCGTTTCATTATTAAAGAAAATTTTAATTGATTATCATGATCACAGACAAAATTAAAATTTTAAAATGTTTTAACGTAAAAAACAGCTGTATTAATTAAATATATATATTATAGGGACATAAAAAATATCATTATGCCCTGCCCGGCTTAGCTTAAGCCGGTTAAATTTTATTAATTGATATTAACACTTTTCAACTATGCACTGTTAGTTAATGGTTTAAACGCAAAACAGATTTCAAGGCTGTTTTCGTTATATTTGCATCAAAAAAGTTTTACCATGGCACCAAAGTATGATGAAGGTTCAATAAAAACACTCAAATGGCAGGAGCATATCCGTAAAAGACCCGGCATGTATATAGGGAAGCTGGGCGACGGGTCTGCTCCCGATGACGGAATTTATGTCCTTCTTAAAGAGGTAATGGATAACTCTGTTGATGAGTTCATGATGGGTAACGGTAAAAAAATCTCAATCAATATTGAACAGGATAAAGTTACTGTAAGAGATTACGGCAGGGGCATTCCCTTGGGTAAGCTTGTTGAAGTGGCCAGCAAAATGAATACCGGCGCAAAATATGACTCCAAAGTTTTTAAAAAATCTGTGGGCCTGAACGGAGTGGGCATAAAGGCTGTAAATGCCTTATCATCTGAATTTACCATAAGATCCATAAGAGAAGGACAGGTTAAGGAGGCCTCTTTTAGTAAAGGAATTATTTTAAATGAAAAAGAGTGGCGTGACGATGAAGAGCCAAACGGAACTTTTGTAACCTTCGAACCGGATTTGGATATTTTCAGGAATTACCGTTATATAGAAGATTACGTGGTCAATATGGCCAAAAACTATACATTTCTTAACTCGGGGCTTACCGTAGAGTTCAATGGTGAACGTTTTTACTCAAAAAATGGCTTAAAAGATCTTCTTGAGGAAAATATGGATGATAATCCCCTATACCCGATAATACATCTAAAGGGTGAAGATATTGAGGTTGCCATAACACATGGATTCCGTTACGGTGAAAATTATTACTCTTTTGTCAATGGCCAGCATACCTCTCAGGGAGGCACTCATCTGCAGGCATTCAGGGAAATATATATAAAAACCATACGTGATTTTTATAAAAAGGATTTTGAACCTTCAGACATAAGAGCATCAATAGTTGCTGCAGTAAGTATCAAAGTTGAGGAGCCTGTATTCGAATCACAAACAAAAACCAAGCTCGGCTCAAAGGAGATCAGTCCCGACGGTATTTCAGTAAGAGCACACGTTGGGAACTTTCTGCAAAAGGAGCTGGACAACTATCTTCATAAAAATCAAGAGACTGCAGATATCCTTCTTAAACGCATTGTAGAGTCGGAAAGAGAAAGAAAAGCCATTGCCGGAATACAAAAGCTGGCAAAACAACGTTCAAAAAAAGTAAGCCTCCATAACAAAAAGCTACGCGATTGCAGAGTACATTTCAATACAAACGATGAAAGGGCGGATGAGTCCAGTATATTTATTACTGAAGGTGATTCAGCAAGCGGGTCAATTACAAAGTCGAGAGATGTTATCACACAAGCTGTTTTCAGTCTGAGAGGCAAACCTCTGAACACATACGGGCTTACTAAAAAGGTAGTTTATGAAAATGAAGAGTTTCACCTTTTACAAGCTGCCCTGAATATTGAAGATAATATTGAAGATCTGCGCTATAATCGTATAATTATTGCAACCGATGCAGATGTGGATGGTATGCATATCAGGCTATTGCTTATAACATTTTTTCTGCAGTTCTTTCCCGAGCTTATCAGAAAAGGACATGTATTCATTCTTCAAACCCCTCTTTTCAGGGTGAGAAACAAACAAAAAACATACTATTGTTATACAGACGAAGAGAGAAGGCAAGCTATAAAAAGATTAAAAGGAAAAGCTGAAATAACCAGATTTAAAGGCTTAGGAGAAATTTCGCCTGATGAGTTTAAAAATTTTATTGGCAAAAATATCCGTTTAGATCCGGTAATTTTAAAAAAACATGACTCTTTATCGCAAATGCTTGAGTTCTATATGGGTAAAAATACCGCTGAGCGTCAGGATTTCATAATTGAAAATCTGTATGTGGAAAAAGATGAAGCAGTATTTGCAAATGACTTATAGTGTCTGACAGCAACTCAACAAATTTAATCAGATAAGACAGGTAATAGAAAAGGCAGCATGACAGAAGAAAATATGATTGATGAACTTAATAAGGACCGGGGTGCCGAAGAGATAAAAAGAGAGATTACCTATCTTCCGGGAATGTACCGAAACTGGTTCATGGACTATGCCTCTTATGTTATTCTTGAAAGGGCTGTTCCTTATGTAAATGACGGGCTAAAGCCTGTTCAGCGAAGGATAATGCATGCAATGAGGGAGATGGATGACGGGAGGTTTAATAAGGTAGCAAACATTATCGGACAGACAATGCAATATCATCCCCACGGCGATGCCTCCATAGGTGATGCAATTGTTCAGCTTGGACAAAAAAACCTGCTCATTGACACTCAGGGCAACTGGGGGAATATTTTAACCGGCGACGGAGCAGCCGCCCCAAGATATACAGAAGCGCGGCTATCAAAATTTGCCTTGGAAGTTGTATTTAATCCTAAAACTACAGAGTGGAAACTCTCATATGACGGAAGAAAAAGAGAGCCTGTTACCCTCCCGGTAAAATTTCCGCTATTACTTGCACAGGGAGTTGATGGTATTGCAGTCGGGCTGGCATCAAAAATATTGCCTCACAATTTCATTGAGTTGGCAGATGCATCTATTGCCTACCTTAAAGGAAAAGAGTTTGAACTTTTCCCCGACTTCCCCACCGGAGGCCTTGCTGATTTCAGCAGATATAACAACGGATTGCGGGGCGGAGTTGTAAAAGTTAGGGCAAAGATTGAAAAGAGGGACAATAAAACATTGGCAATAACTGAAATACCTTATGGAAAGAGTACCTCCAATATTATTGAGTCAATTATAAAAGCTAATGATAAAGGCAAAATTAAAATCAAAAAAATTGATGATAATACTGCTGAAAATGTTGAGATTTTAATTCAGCTTTCATCCGGTATTTCATCCGATAAAACTATTGATGCCCTTTACGCCTTTACTGATTGTGAAGTCTCTATATCGCCAAACTCATGTATAATTGAGGATGACAAACCTCAGTTTACCGGAGTTAAAGAAACATTAAAAAAGTCGGCCGACAAATCGCTCGAATTATTAAAAAAAGAGCTTCAAATCAAAAAGAACGAACTGGAAGAAGCCTGGCATTTTGCCAACCTCGAAAAGATTTTTATCGAGGAGCGAATGTATAAAGACAAAAAATTTGAAGATTCTGAAAATATGGATCAGGCGGTAGTCTATACCGATCGCCGGCTCGATCCGTGGAAACCACATTTTAAAAGAGATATAACACGCGACGATATTTTAAAGCTGATGGAGATCCGCATGGCACGGATACTCAAATTCAATAAAGATAAAGCAAATGAAAATATCCTGGCAATAGAAGAAGAGATTGAAGAGATTGTCTATAATATTGAAAATATTGTCACATATACAATTAAATGGTTCAGTCATTTAAAAAATAAGTATGGCAAAGGGAGAGAGCGAAAAACAAAAATCAGAAACTTTGATAATATAGTTGCAGCCAAAGTAGTAATCAGAAATGAAAAACTTTATGTTGACCGGAAAGAGGGTTTCATGGGTACAGGGTTAAAAAAAGATGAGTATATATGCGACTGTTCCTATTTAGACGATATAATAGTTTTTCACAGGGATGGAAAATATTTTATTACCAAAGTCAGTGAAAAGGCATTTATCGGAAAAAATCCCCTTCATATTGCCATTTTCAAAAAAAACGACAAACGTACAATCTACAATGTTATATACCGGGATGGAGAATCGGGATATTCTTATATGAAGCGTTTTTTTGTAACGGCAGTAACCAGAGACAAAGAGTATGATCTGACAAAGGGCACTCCAAAATCAAAAATTATCTACTTTTCGGCTAACCCGAACGGAGAGGCGGAAGTCCTGAAGGTTTTACTAAAACCAAAGGCAAGACTTAAAAAGATTGCTTTTGAGTCAGACATGGGTGAACTGGCAATTAAAATGCGACAGTCAGTAGGAAATATTCTTACAAAACATGAAGTTTATAAAATCACTTTAAAAGAAAAAGGAATTTCAACATTAGGCGGAAGGAAAATATGGTTCGATGATGATGTATTCCGTCTGAATGCAGATAACAGAGGAAGATATCTTGGCGAATTTGCCGGAGAAGATAAAATTTTAGTGATCTATAAAAACGGTGAGTTTCAAATCTATAATTTTGACTTAAGCAACCATTTCGAACCTGATATTCTGACAATTGAAAAATTTGATGACAAAAAAGTACTTTCAGCGGTTTATTATGATGCAGAAATAGAATATTATTACATTAAGCGTTTTGAAATAGATGAAACCGAAGGAAAGCGCATCAGGTTTATTGGCGACAACCCGCAAAATAAACTTATAAATATAACATGGGTTCGCTACCCCAGGCTTGAAATTGAATTTGAAGGAAAAAACTCTGAACGGGAAAATGAGATCATAGAAGTAGCCGAATTTATAGGGGTAAAATCATGGAAAGCAAAAGGTAAAAGATTGTCTAATTACAGCATTGGCAATATCAAAGAGTTGGAACCGGTAATAAAAGATGAATATGACAAGCCGGAAAGTGAAGAGGGAAATGAGGAAAAAGAGTCAGATTATGATGATATTCCCTTTGAAATAAAAAGACCTGACAAAGAGGAAGACCCAAACCAGATGTTACTGTTTTAAAATTATTACTGCAATGAGAATCTACCTTATAGGCTTTATGGGGTGTGGTAAAACAACACTGGGCAAAAAACTTTCTAAATATACCGGATTGCAGTTTATCGACATGGACAGTTATATTGAAGAGAGAAATTGTAAAACCGTCCCTCAGATATTTGCAGAAGAGGGAGAAGCTAAATTCCGTAAAAAAGAGAGAAGAGCACTGGAAGAGCTTTCGCAATTTTCCAATGTTGTCATTGCTACCGGAGGAGGTGCTCCCTGTTTTTTTGACAATATTGATCTTATGAACCGTTCGGGCAAAACCATTTACCTTGATATTGATCCAAAAATCCTGGCCGGCAGACTTTCAAATTCAAAAATAGACCGCCCGCTGATAAAAGGCAAATCACAACAAGAACTTGTTGACTATATAAATAAAACTTTAAAACAGAGAGACAAATATTATAAAAAAGCAACATTCCGGATCAGCAATCCGGATATCGGCATTGATGAGATTATGGATATGATTTCCGGAGAAAACTAAAAGCTACTGCCCTTCCCCGCTGCCTCCTTCGCTTCTCTCTGCAGGTACGCCCTCCTGAGTGCCGGCTTCAGGAACAGTTGTAGGAAAGTTTGGCACCTGAGTCGGATCAATTGCAGTTTCAATCTGCTCCCTTACCTTCGACTGATCCTGCATGATCTGTTCACGCGGAATAAAGGCTGTACCCAGCACAGAGAGAAACAACAGTGATCCTGCAAGTACCCAGGTGGTCTTTTCTAAAAAATCAGTAGTTTTACGAACTCCCATAACCTGGTTGGAAGACTGAAAATTACTTGCCAATCCGCCCCCTTTTGAATTCTGAACCAATACTATCAGAACCAAAAGAACACATATTATAAAAATCAAAACTGTTATAAGAGTATACATCTCAGTTTTATTTTAAATTTTTTTCTATCTCTTTAATACGGAGTGCAAAGTAAGCACTTTTTTCCGGATATTTCAAGCTTAATTTTTTGAAAGCATCAACCGCTTTATCATATTTTTTTTGCTCTGCATATATATTTGCCAGAGTCTCCGTAATCAGCTCATCAGACTCAACCAACGATTTTAAAATCACTTTACTGTCGGTCCCGGTACTCTTTTCAGAATCTCTGTCTATCTTTATTCCTCTCTTATTTAATGAAAGAAATTTTTCAATCAGCCGGTTTCCCTCACTTTCAGACTCCTCAAATTCAAAAGGGGTTGTCACTATTTCTGCCTCTTCAGTATAATAACCCAAAATCTCATTGTCTTTATCTTCAAGCAAGTAATTAAACAGCAGTTTACGATCGGGGATCATTATTGCCAATCTTCTTAAAAAACTTTCAAATTCGGGATTACCGGTCTGTTTAAGGTTTTTTAAAAGCAATATCAATGCTGTTTGAAAATAGGGGTACTTTTCTGTCAGCTGTTTTAACCCGGGCAAAGTGTCATTATTCAACAGCAGATTATTTGCAAGGAGATTATAAAATTTATCTTTATCCATATCACCAATTAGCAAGAGTTGCATTAAAAATATCTTCAGTCAGTTTATTGATAATTTCGGGTACCAGCCCGTCTTCCACATCACTCAAAGAGCTGGTACTGTCGAAATCTTCAAATGCGGAGAAGGTTCTTTCGGTACTTTGTTCATTATCAGTGTTATTGGTATACCTGACACTAACACTGATAGTCAGACGGTTTAAAGCAGCCATATCATCTTTTTGTATTGACATGGGCCTGACATCATATCCGGTTATTTGTCCTTCAAAAATCAGATCCCCATTTTCGGCAGTCTCATTTAAAGATGTCTGCCGTTGCAACTTTTCCCTCAGGGCTTCGGTAAACAACTGACTTAACAACGGATTAACCAATCTGGCACGATTTGGAAAATAGTAAACTGAAAAAGTTTTCACATCAGGAGAAATATTTGCCCCTGTAAAGGAGTAGGAGATCTTGCAGGAATCAGCAGTTCCTGCAATTAAAAACAGCAGAATATATAAAAAAACCAAACTACTCTTTCTTTGCATATATCAACGGTTAATATTGTACTCTTTAATCTTCCGGTAGAGAGTACGTTCTGAAATACCTAATTCTTCAGCAGCATATTTCCTTTTGCCATTATGTTTTTCCAATGCCTTTTCAATCAATTCTATCTCATTCTCCTCGAGTGAAAGAGACTCTTCTACCACCTCCTCCGTATCCTGAATACTATCTTTATGAATATGGTGCAGCTGAAATGTTTTAGCAGAAGGTTCGCCCGGAGGTTGTGCAACATTTTCTTCATTGTAAAGATTATGAATAATTCCGGCCTTATCACCTGTAACCACTCCTTCATTTCCCTCCATCAGTTCAAGCACAAGTTTCTTCAGGTCGTTCATATCACGCTTCATGTCAAAAAGAACTTTATATAAAATCTCCCGCTCATTTGTAAAAGCACCTTCGGTTCTGGACAAAAAAAGGGCAGGCAGATTCTGAGAGGTTAATGCAGGCAGATAGCCCTGCAATATATCAGCCGACAGCTCCCGGTTTTTTTCAATAATTGAAATTTGTTCCGTTATATTCTTAAGCTGCCTGACATTACCCGGCCACCGGTAATTAACCAACAACAGCCTGGCTTCATCATCAAGCCTGACCGGAGGCATTCTGTATTTATCGGCAAAATCGCGTGCAAATTTTCTAAACAGAAGATGTATATCATCAGGGCGCTGACGAAGAGGAAGTATATATATAGGCACCGAATTTAAACGGTAATAAAGATCTTCGCGAAACTTTCCCTCTTCAATTGCTTTGGGAATATTGACATTAGATGCGGCAATAACCCTCACATTTGTCTTAACCACCTTCGAAGAACCAACCTTGATAAATTCACCGCTTTCCAAAACACGAAGAAGCCTTACCTGTGTCGATAGAGGCAATTCTCCAATCTCATCAAGAAAGATAGTTCCTCCGTCTGCCTCTTCAAAATAACCTTTCCGGTCTGATAAAGCACCGGTAAAAGCCCCTTTTTCATGTCCGAAAAGTTCAGAATCGATAGTGCCCTCGGGTATTGCACCACAATTGACTGCAATATATTTGCCATGCTTTCTTGCTGAAAACTGATGGATTATCTGGGGAAAAATCTCCTTTCCTGTCCCGCTTTCACCTGTTATTAATACTGAAAGATCGGTCGGGGCAACCTGTACCGCTACTTCGATTGCCCTGTTAAGGCCGGGTGAATTGCCAATTATCTCAAATCTCTGCTTTATACCCTGAATGTCCATAGCTTTAATAATCTTATATAAACAACAAATTTACAATTTTTACCCGTTAAAGTTCAGATGTAAAAACCAATTATCCTTTTTTAAGTTAATTTTATCAGATAATCTGCATATTAATTATCTTTATCATAGATAAACATACTTTTTTTAATTAAAAATTTTAAATGGATGAAATTCATAGGAATTATCCCAGCCAGATATGCTTCTGTCCGTTTCCCGGGTAAATCTTTGGCAATGCTAAACAGGAAACCGGTAATACAGTGGGTATATGAAAATGCTGCAAAAATATTAAATGAAGTTTGGGTAGCAACCGACGATGACAGAATTTTTGATACAGTAAATGCATTTGGGGGTAAGTCGATAAAAACCCGGTCTACCCATCTTAGCGGTACAGACAGATGTGCAGAGGCAGCTCTGCAGCTGAATAAAAAAGCAGATTTTGATATTGTCATAAATATTCAGGGAGACGAACCCTTTATAAAACCGGCACAAATCTCCAAATTGGCATCAGTCTTTGATAAGGAAACTGAAATAGCCACACTTATCAAGGAGGTCGGATCGGAGGAAGAGCTATTTAATCCGAACAGGCCCAAAGTAGTTGTGGACAAAGATAATTATGCTCTCTATTTCAGCCGCTCAACCATTCCGTTTATCAGAGAAAAAAGTAAAGAAAACTGGTTTTCAACAACTAAATTTTGGATTCATATCGGTATGTATGCCTATCGAAAAGAGACTCTTCAGCAAATTACAAAATTAGAACCCGGGATACTGGAACAGGCAGAGGCATTAGAACAGTTAAGGTGGTTAGAAAACGGGTACAAAATAAAAACAGCAGTTACGGATTTTCATAATTTTGGGATTGACACGCCTGAAGATCTTATGGAAGCTCAGAAAATTCTTAATAATTCCGGGCAGAAAAATTAAGGCATAATATTTGTAACAGTTGTTATTATGAGTTAATTACCATGAGGATTTATCTACTTTTGATACTGCTCTCTTTTTTTGGGCTTACCGGTTTTACCCGGGCTGCATCAGATACTTCATTTATCGAAAGGATAGAGGAAGAGAGGCCTTTTTTCACCCCGGAACTAAAAATTTATCCAAACCCGGCCAAAACAGGTAAAGTAACTTTAGAGCTAAACAAGGGAGAGATATCAGAAATCCATCTTATTGACATAACCGGAAAAAAACTGCTGACAAAAAAACCTGAAAAAGCAAGCTCAATCAATGTCATTTCACTCTATAATATCCCCGACGGCATCTACTTTGTCAGGGTAAAAGCTAAAGATGGTAAGCTGATTATAAAAAAGCTGGTTATATCGAACAGGTAATTCAAAAAGCTTATTTTATTATTCCGTGAATCTCAAGGAGTTCATCCATTTCATCCCTTATCTTTTTTGCAGCAGACCGGGCATGATCGGCAAAATCTTTACCCGGCGATGCATATATTATCCCTCTGGAAGAATTGACCAATAACCCGCACCGGCTATTCATGCCATAATGCGCAACATCCCGCAAACTTCCACCCTGAGCTCCGATACCGGGGACAAGTAAAAAATGGTCAGGCACTATCTGCCTCACTTCCTTAAGTTTTTCTGCCTGTGTAGCACCAACAACATACATCATATTTTCAGGAGTTCCCCATTGCTGCGAAATTTTTAAAACTTTTTCAAACAGCAAATCACCATCTTTTTTGTCTTCTGTAAATTGAAAATCAGCAGCGCCTTTATTGGAAGTGAGTGCCAGCAAAATAATCCATTTTTCACTATAAGTCAGAAAAGGTTTAACAGAATCTTCTCCCATATATGGAGCAGTTGTAACTGCATCAAAATCAAGTTTCCCGAAAAATGCCCTGGCATATAATTGTGATGTGTTGCCAATATCGCCTCTTTTTGCATCAGCAATTAAAAAAATTTCAGGATAAAAAGCTTTAATATAATTTACAGTTTTTTCAAGACTTTGCCACCCCTCCCATCCTAAGCTCTCATAAAACGCCAGGTTGGGTTTAAAGGCAACTGCATAAGGGGCAGTAGCAATAATTATCTCCCTGTTAAAAAGAAAAAGGGGATCTGAAGTATCATGAAGATGGCCCGGTATCTTGTCAAGATCTGTATCCAACCCGACACATAGAAAACTTCGCTTCTTTCTGATCTGTTCAAACAGTTGGTTACGGTTCATTTTGTTTTATTTTAAATTTCTGCCTCTTTCAGCCTCTCAGCATTCTCCTCTATCATCAGCTTATCAATAATCTCATCGATATCTCCATTTATTATTGACTGCAAATTATAAAGGGTCAGATTAATACGATGATCTGTAACACGGCCCTGAGGCCAGTTGTAGGTTCTTATCTTTGCCGATCTGTCGCCTGTTGATACCATCGTTTTCCTCTTTGAAGATATCTCGTCAAGATATTTCTGATACTCCATATTGTAGATCCTGGTACGCAATTCATTCATTGCTTTTGCCAGATTCTTAATTTGAGATTTCTCATCCTGGCAGATTACAACAATCCCGGTTGGTATATGAGTAAGCCTGATTGCCGAATAGGTAGTGTTAACCGATTGTCCTCCCGGGCCTGACGAACAAAAAGTATCTTTTTTTATATCCGACTCTTTAAGCTCCACATCAAATTCACCGGCTTCGGGAAGCACTGCTACGGTAGCAGCCGATGTATGTATACGACCCTGGGCCTCAGTCTGAGGAACTCTTTGCACCCTGTGAACACCTGATTCATATTTTAAAACTCCATATACCCCTTCCCCGCTAACTTTGGCAACTATCTCTTTAAATCCGCCTGCAGTACCTTCATTAAGATTTGTAACCTCCATCCTCCATCCTTTTTTTTCACAAAAACGGGAGTACATTCGAAAAAGATCTCCGGCAAAAATACTGGCTTCATCGCCTCCTGTCCCGGCACGAATTTCAAGAATTGCATTTTTTTGATCTTCAGGGTCAGAAGGAACCAAAAGCATCTTAATCTCAATCTCTTTTTCAAAAATCTTCTCTTCGCCCATTTCCATCTCAGTGCGAGCCATTTCACGTAACTCCTCATCCGACTCTTCTGCAAGAATCTCTCTTCCCGAATTTATATTGTTGATCAGATTTTTATACTCTTTAAAAGCCTCAAGGAGCTTTTGAAGATTTTTATATTCCTGATTGAGTTTAATATATCGCTCCATATCGGCAATCACCTCGGGATCTGTTATACGCTGCTGAAGTTCTTCAAAGCGATGCTTTAAAGGTTCATATTTATCAAGTAATTTATATTCTGTCATCTCGTTAATATTCAAATATCCCTTTTTCACTCTTTATAGTAAGCTGCCTTCCGTTACAAGATTCCACCCTTCCAACTATTTTAGCATCGATATTAAATGAGCCGGCAATAGCAATAATCTCATCTGCAATTTCACGGCTGCCATATATTTCAAAACGATGCCCCATATTGAAGACTTTGTACATCTCTTTCCAATCTGTTCCTGATTCCTTTTTGATGATCTCAAACAACTTAGGCACATCAAACATATTATCCTTTATAATATGCACATTATCAACATAATGCAATACTTTGGTCTGTGCACCTCCCGAGCAATGGATCATTCCTGAAATTTCACTTCTGCACTTTTCCAGTACTTTCCCAATAACCGGGGCATATGTTCTGGTAGGCGATAAAACAAGCTTCCCCGCATCAATATCCAGCTCTTCAATTTTGTCTGTCAACTTATATGTACCCGAATAGGCCAACTCATCGGATATCGCCTGATCATAACTTTCGGGATATTTTGCAGCAAGGTATTTATTGAAAATATCGTGCCGGGCAGAGGTAAGCCCGTTACTGCCCATACCGCTATTATAATCATTTTCGTAAGAAGCTTTACCGGATGAAGAGAGGCCGATAATTATATCCCCCGGTTTAATATTTCCCGCTGAAATAATATCTTTCCTTCTCATTCGGCAGGCAACAGTGGAATCAACAATTATTGTCCGGACAAGATCTCCAACATCAGCTGTTTCGCCACCTGTCGACCATATATTCAATCCCCGTTCTCTCAGTTGGGATAATATCTCTTCAGTACCATTTATTATAGCTGAAATCACCTCCCCGGGAATAAGCCTCTTATTACGGCCTATTGTTGAAGAAACAATGATATTATTCACAGCTCCAACACAAAGAAGATCATCAACATTCATAATTAAAGCATCCTGTGCAATTCCCTTCCATACAGAAATATCTCCTGTCTCTTTCCAATAGATATAAGCCAGTGCCGATTTAGTGCCTGCACCGTCAGCATGCATTATATTACACCAGTCGGGATCCCCGCCTAAAATATCGGGCACTACTTTACAAAAAGCTTTAGGGAACAACCCTTTATCAATGTCTTTTATTGCATTGTACAATTCACCTTTCGATGCCGATACACCTCTGGCACTATATCTGGAGTCTGAAGCCATCTTTTTTTAAATGCAAAAATAACAATTCTTACAGGTATAAAAATCGTTTTATCTTCTTAGTTGGTGTTTTTTCGAAAGGAGTTAGCTGAAGTGTCACCTCCTGCACCCTGGAAAATTTATTTAATTGGGCATTTACTTTTCTATGAATATCTTTTAAAATATCCTCAGCTTTATTATGTATATAATTATGGGCATCCTGCTTAAACTGCTTGAAATTATGCTCAATCTCTTCCATATTCAAATGGATCATTGCAACCAATTTGCCTTTTTTCTGAATAACAAGCGATTCAAGGACAAATCTCATCTTATTTATAACTGATTCGATCTCTTCAGGATAGATATTCTCACCGCTTGATCCGACTATCATTGTTTTTATCCTCCCCTTAATACTAAGAAAATTGTCCTTATCGAATGTGCCCCTGTCGCCTGTCCTGAACCAACCATCTTCCGTAAAGACCTCCCTGCTAAGTTCAGGTGCCTTATAATATCCCTTCATAACATTTGGACCTTTCGCCTGTATCTCCCCTTCCCCGGTAGCCTTATCAACATCAGCCAACCTTAGCTGCACCCCCTGCAAAGCAACTCCCGTTGATCCCAACCTCACATTCTTTCCCACGGCGCCCGCCAAAAGAGGTGAAGTTTCTGTCAAGCCGTACCCGATGGCATAAGGAAATTTACCCTCCATTAAAAATCTTTCAACCATAGGATCCAACTTTGCCCCGCCTATTCCGAAAAATCTCAAATGCCCTCCAAAAGTTTTGTAAAGCTTCTTACCTGCAATCCTGTGCAACAGCTTACGCGTAGGAGGAATTGAATATAAAGTGCGCATAAAACCATTTTTTTGAAATTTCGGCAATATGCTGCTTCTGAATACTTTTTCAATTATCAATGGTACAACCAGCATTATGGTAGGCTTCACCTTTTGAAGCGCCGGAAGCAAAATTGATGCTACAGGAGGTTTTCGCAAATAGTGTATAGAAGCGCCAAACCTTATCGGCAAAAGAAAACTAATGGTATTTTCAAAAGTATGAGACAGAGGCAGTACCGATAAAAACCGGTCATTTTGATTAACATCCTGAAATGTATAACATTGCTCAACTGTCCATGCCAGATTTTTATGCGTAAGCATCACCCCTTTTGAACTGCCTGTGGTACCGGAAGTATAAATAAGTGATGCCAGGTCCTCTTCTTCAATTTCAACGGGTGGCAATTTTACACCTTTTTCCGGAAGCGAACAGCTCAGGCTTTTAATATCTTCATTTTTAGTGCCTGCAGGGATTAATGAAAAATTATCGACCAATATCAAATTTTCAATCAGGTCGTTTGTTATCTGACTTACACTTTTATACAAACTTGCTGAAATAAACATCACTTTTACACCGGAATGTTTCAGGATTGAGCTGATCTCATTTCCATGAAAATCCGGAAGTATCGGAACAACAGTAGCTCCTGTCAGTGAAATAGCAAAAAAAGCTACTCCCCAGTTTGGCATATTGGAACTCAGGATAGCAACTTTATCACCCTTCGACACCCCTATGCCGGCAAGAAGAACAGACAGCCTTTCTGCATCTTCCCCCATTTGTCTGTATGTGTAATTATTTTCACCGGCAAAAACAAGTGATCTGTTATCCGGGTATTGTTTTACCGACTCCCGGAATAAAGTTGGAATTGTATATTTTTTAATTGTCATTTTCTAATGATTAAAATAAATAACTTTCAAAGATATTCTGTAGCCTGCTCATATACATTTTAAATGATACCTTTGAATTCCGGTTTTAACAGGAATGTTTTTTTTAATAAGCAGACAAAAATATACAATAACAAGCACAAAAATATCTTTCCGCTAATTTGTAACTATTTTTAACATATTCAATATATATTAAATTAATAACGATAAAATTTAAGAGTGCTCTTCAGGCAAGGAGTCAAATTTTAGCACAAATACTTCTATTTTTCAAAATCTCATCTCTGCTGCCAAACAATTAGACAGAGACAATCAATTATCTTTCGGGTTGCTGTCTTATAGTGTTTTTTAGAATAATTGCCATAGAATGAAAGTAAATTCTCTTCATTTATTTGAATGAAACCTGAATATATTTATATTTAGAGGTTTTTTCTAAATAGCATATATAACATTAAATATTACCAGTCAAATTAAAAAAAATTATTATGGAAAAAAAGTCAGTTAAAAATGGAGTTACGAGAAGGGCCTTTCTCGGGACCACTGCTGCTGCAGCTGCAGGGTTTACAATAGTTCCCGCTCATGTAGTAGCCGGGCTGGGGCATAAAGCTCCCAGTGATAAGCTAAATATAGTAGGTGTCGGCGTGGGAGGTATGGGTTTTGCCAATCTTAAAAACCTCGAATCAGAAAATATCATAGGCCTTTGTGATGTTGACTGGGGTTACACAGGCGGGAACAAAGTTTTTGACAGGTTCCCGAAAGCAAGAAAATACAAAGACTGGCGCAAAATGTACGATGAAATGGGCAAGCAGTTTGATGCGGTTGTCGTTGCCACTGCAGACCACACTCATGCCATTATTGCTGCCCATGCAATAACCATGGGTAAACATGTTTATGTACAAAAACCGCTTACTCATTCAGTTTATGAATCACGTTTGCTTACCAAACTTGCAAAAAAATACAAAATTGCCTCATCAATGGGTAACCAGGGCTCATCTTTGGAAGGGGTGAGTCTTACAGCAGAATGGCTTGCCAATGGTGAGATTGGCGAAGTGACCAAAGTTGAATCTTTTACAGACCGTCCAATATGGCCACAGGGGCTTAATACTCCCGAACAAGGCCATTGGGTGCCCGATACCCTTGACTGGGATCTATTTACAGGCCCTGCAAAGATGCGTCCTTTCAATCATATATACCACCCGTGGAACTGGCGTGGCTGGTGGGACTACGGCACAGGAGCCCTGGGAGATATGGCATGCCATATACTTCACCCCGTATTTGTCGGCCTTGAGCTGGATTATCCTATTCATGCACAAGGAAGCTCAACACTGTTACTCCAGGATTGCGCACCAAACGCCCAGTCTGTCAAGCTAACCTTCCCTGAAAGAAAGCCTTCCAAAAAAATGAAAATGAAGCTTCCACAGGTTGATGTCTATTGGTATGACGGAGGTATTAAGCCAATGCTCCCCGACGGATGGCCTGCCGGCAAAAATCCCAATGACCGTGGTGGCGGAGTTATTTTCTACGGAACAAAAGATACTCTTGTCTGTGGTTGTTACGGTGTTAATCCGTGGTTAATTTCGGGCCGCATTCCAAATGCCCCCAAATTCCGCCGCAGAATAGATGTAAGCCATGAGATGGATTGGGTAAGAGCATGTAAAGAGAGTCCTGAAAATCGCGTTCCCACTGCCTCTGACTTCAGCGAAGCAGGTCCGTTCAATGAGATGGTGGTAATGGGAGTTCTTGCAATCAGGCTGCAATCTCTGAATAAAATTCTGGACTGGGACGGCGAAAAAATGGAATTCACAAATCTGAATGATAATGAGACAATAAGCTCCGTTGTTAAAGATGGTTTTGAGATTCACGACGGACATCCAACATTTAATAAGACATGGACAGATCCGGTTCCGGCAAAAGAGTTTGCTGCCGAGCTGATCAACCATAAATATCGCGAACCCTGGAAATTGCCCGATATGCCGGCTTAAATCCGGGATTAAGCATTTTTCTAACAGTTACCTAACGGCACCCTGAATTTTCACTATTGTCAATAAAATGTGGTAATTCCGGGGCCGTTTAATTTTTTTCCTATTTTGCGCTCCCGGTGCTCCGGTTAATAATATTAATTGTATAATGAACTCAAAAACAGAAGTTCCCAGGCGTGCATTTATAAAATTAAATGCTACGGCAGCTGCAGGATTTACTATACTGCCTTCCTATGTTATTTCAGGGTTAGGGCATAAAGCACCCGGCGATAAACTAAATATAGCCGGTATCGGGGTTGGCGGGCAAGGATATACAAACCTTAGAAATATGGAGACAGAAAATATCGTGGCTTTATGCGATGTTGACTGGGAATATGCAGGGAACAACTCGTTCAAACGCTGGCCGATGGCAAAAACCTACAAAGATTATCGCCTGATGTTTGAGCAACAAAAGGATATTGATGCTGTTGTAATAGCCACTCCCGACCACAGCCATGCCCTGCCGGCTCTTATGGCAATCCGCGAAAAAAAACATGTCTTCCTTCAAACTCCTCTGACACATTCGATATACGAAGCAAGAGTGCTTAATGATGCAGCAAAAAGGTATGGAGTTGCTACCCAAATGGGTAACCAGGGTGATTCAGATGATGGCATTCGCCGTATATGTGAATGGATATGGGCAGGAGTAATCGGAGAAGTTACAAATGTGGATGCATGGACTACAGAGCCTGTATGGACAAAAGAGCCGCTGTTACCCGCCAAAAGTAAAAGAGTTCCCCGCGACCTTGACTGGGACCTCTTTATCGGCCCGGCACAATGGCATGATTACCATCCTGATTACCACCCATGGAACTGGCGTATGTGGTGGGACTTTGGAACAGCAGCCCTTGGTGGAATGGGATGTCATATTTTAAACGCACCATTTAAAGCACTGTTACTTAAATCCCCCTCAGAAGCAGAAGCCAGCTCTGCTCCTTTCAATGTTCACTCTCCTCCTAAATCAACATTAATAAGATTTAAATTTCCCGTTAGAGATAATCTGCCCAAGGTGGCCATGCCCGAAGTTACCATAAACTGGTATGACGGAGGACTGCTGCCGCCAAGGCCCGATGAACTTAAAGACGGTGAACCCATGGGAGACAATAAGGGAGGATGTATCTTTTACGGCACACGGGGAAAAATAATGTGCGGAACTTACGGTCAAAATCCCACCCTTCTGCCCACCTCCGGAATGGAACATTTTCAGGAGCCCCAAAAATCGATCAGAAGAATTTCCGATGCATTTAAAGGGGGCCACGAACAAGATTGGATTCGTGCATGTAAAGAGCCGGCAGAAAGAAGATTACCTGCATCCTCAAATTTTGAAGAGGCAGGACCCCTGGCAGAAACAGTACTTTTGGGTGTGCTGGCTATAAGAATACAAAGCCTGAATAAAAAAATTATATGGGACGGTCCGAATATGCAGATAACCAATATTGACTTTAACGATATGTTAAAAATCCTGACTAAAAATGAGTTCACAATATCTAATGGGATACCAAAATTAAATAAGGAATATGCATCACTTGTTGCACATGAAACGGTAGAGGAGTGGATCAGGCATTCCTACAGACAGGGATGGGAGCAGATATAACAACAATTTATCAAACAGGCAACACTCTTATAATCAATATACCTGATTTAACTCCTGCATATAAAAAGAAAATTACAAATAGATCTTTAAAATCGAAAATATAAATTAAAAATTGAGAATATGAACAAAGCACAACTATTTTTAAAAAGGCACAAAATTACTGCCTCTGATCTGAATATTGAAGATTTATGCAATCTGTTTATTAAGGAGATGGAAAATGGATTAGCCGGAAAAGATAGTTCTCTGATAATGATTCCAACCTATATTGAAGTTAATAAACAAATTACATCCAACCAGCCGGTTATTGCCATTGATGCGGGAGGAACAAATTTTCGCACGGCTAAAGTATTTTTCAATGACAAGATGGAACTGATCACCGAAAAATTGAAAAATGAAAAAATGCCTGCGGTCGACAAAGAGCTTTCAAAAACCGAGTTTTTCAAAATAATGGCCGGCTATTTAAAAGAGTATATTGATGACTCCGACAAAATAGGGCTCTGTTTCTCATATGCGGTTGAAATATATCCAAACAAAGATGGCAGGCTTTTAGAGTGGAGTAAAGAGATAAAAGCTCCGGATGTTATTGGTGAGATGATTGGTGAAAGCCTGCTTAATGCATTGAAAACCCCGGACAAAGAGATCGTCCTGCTTAATGACACGGTGGCAACCCTTCTTGCCGGCCACTCCACCGCAGCAGGTAAAAAATATGACACTTTTATCGGATTCATATTAGGGACAGGAACAAATACATGTTATATAGAATCCAACAAAAATATTACCAAAACTGAAAATCTTGATCCCGGCAAGCATCAGATAATCAATATTGAATCCGGCAATTTTGGTAAAGTGACACAAACCGATATTGATATTCTTTTTGATAATCAGACTAAAAATCCGGGTCGTTACACCTTTGAGAAAATGATTGCCGGAGGCTATTTTGGAGGACTGTGTACAACTGCGCTTAAAGTTGCAGCTGAGGAAAATATTTTTTCAGAAGAGACAAAACTTCAATTAAAAGAGATTGAAAATCTGACAACAGAAGAGATAAATAAATTTGTATGCAAAATTGATCCTGAAAATAATCCGCTAACAAAAATATTGGCAACTGACGAAGACAAAAACTCTGCTGCCGTTATTATTGAAGGGATCATAGAAAGAGCTGCCAAATTGGTAGCAGCCAACCTCGGGGCAGTAATCCTTAAAACCGAAAAAGCAAGATCAGCAGAAAAACCGGTGTTAATGACAATTGAAGGGACTACCTTTTATAAGTTGAAAAACTTTCAAAAAATGTTTGATTCCTTTTTGCAGGAGTTCCTCAGCGGTGACAAAAAACGTTATTATGAAATTACCGAAGTACAAAACTCAAGCCTGCTTGGTGCAGCTATAGCTGCAATTGTAAATTAAAATGTAATTATTAATGTTTTTATATGGAACCTGTAAAATTTAGCAATCGGTTAAAAACTAATTTATTCGTTTTTTTGCAACTTTAATCCGGAAAGATGAATATAAAAAAGGATAAAGTAGCAGTGATAGGAAGTGGAAGTTGGGCTACTGCAATAGCAAAAATGCTGCTGGAAAATGTTGGGCAGATAAACTGGTTTTTCAGAAAAAGTGAAACAATAGAAAATTTCAAGGAGCTGAATTACAACCCGCGATATTTGCAAAGTGTTGAATTTGATATTGAACGAATTAATTTTTACAATAATATCAATAAGATAGTCAGGGAGTCGGATATTATTGTACTGGCAGTACCATCAGCTTTTTTACCTTCAATTATGAATAAGGTAAAAATTGATGTAAGCAAAAAATATTTTTTATCGGGCATTAAAGGGATTATACAACATGAGAATCTCTTAGTAGTTGAATACCTGAACAAATTCTTCAATGTGCCTATGGATAATATCGGCGTTATTGCAGGTCCCTGTCATGCGGAAGAGGTTGCGCTTGAAAAAATCTCCTATCTTACAGTTGCAAGCCTTAATGAGGGCAAAGCCTCAAATTTTGCCCGTCTGATACACAGCAGGTATATTCTGACTTCAATATCTGACGATATCTGGGGGACCGAATATACCTCTGTGATAAAAAATATTGTTGCCATAGGAGCAGGTGTTGCAAACGGATTGCGATACGGAGATAACTTTCAGGCCACTTTGGTATCCAATGCAATAAGAGAGATTAAGCGCTTTGTTGATGCAGTGCATCCCATAAACAGAAATATTAAAGATTCAGCATATCTGGGAGACCTGATGGTCACTGTCTATTCGCAATTCAGCCGCAACAGGTTATTCGGGACAATGATAGGAAAAGGTTACTCTGTCAGAAATGCTTTTTTGGATATGAATATGATTGCCGAAGGGTATTATGCATCCCGTTCCATTCACGAGATCAATATAAAATATAATGTATATATGCCTATTTGCGATGCTGTATATAATATTTTATATCAAAATGTCCCTGCCCGCAAAGAGATGGCAAAACTAACGATGAAGCTGGTGTAAAAGAGCTACTCCTCCTTCATTCGTCTCATCTCTTTATATGCATTTATCAATCCATTGGTCGATGCATCGTGACCCGTGACTGCTCCCGGCTTAACCAATTCATGCAAAATGTTGCCTGCCAATTGTTTGCCAAGCTCTACTCCCCACTGGTCAAAACTATATATATTCCAGATAATGCCCTGAACAAATATTTTATGCTCATACATTGCAATTAATGAACCCAAAGCCCGTGGTGTAAGCTTTTTGATCAGGATGGAATTTGTGGGAATATTCCCTTTAAACACCTTATAAGGCATCAGGGCATTTATTTCATCATCAGTTTTATCTGCTGCCCGCAGCTCTTCAGCAACCATTGCCTCAGACTTTCCTATCATCAGGGCTTCTGTTTGAGCAAAAAAGTTTGCAAGCAATTTTTCGTGATGATCACCTATCTGATTATGACTGATCGCAGGAGCAATAAAATCGCACGGTATAAATTTTGTACCCTGATGAATAAGCTGATAAAAAGCATGTTGCCCGTTAGTACCGGGTTCACCCCAGATCACCGGACCCGTCTGATAATGTACAAACTTTCCGTTACGATCGACCGACTTGCCATTACTTTCCATATTCCCCTGTTGAAGGTAAGCTGCAAAGCGATGCATATATTGATCGTATGGTAAAATCGCTTCAGTTTCAGCTCCAAAAAAATTGTTATACCAAATTCCGATCATAGCCAGAATAACAGGAATATTAGTACGGAAATCATTACTTTTAAAATGTTTATCCATTGCATGGGCTCCCTCCAACAATTCAATATAGTTGTCAAAACCAATTCCGCAGGCAATAGAAAGCCCTACTGACGACCAAAGTGAATAACGGCCCCCTACCCAGTTCCAGAACCGAAACATATTTTTAATGTCAATCCCAAATTCTGAAACTGCTGCTTCATTTGTTGAAACAGCAACAAAATGCTTCTTTATAAATTCAGGGTTTCCCGAGCCGGCTAAAAACCATTCACGGGCCGTACCGGCGTTTGTCATTGTCTCCTGAGTGGTAAAAGTCTTTGAAGCCACAATAAATAAAGTCGTTTCAGTATCTAATTTTTTTAATGTTTCTGAAATATGAGTTCCGTCAACATTAGATACAAAGTGAAGGTTTATATTCTCTTTTCCATAAGGCTTCAATGATTCGGTAACCATAAAAGGCCCAAGGTCAGAGCCTCCTATACCAATATTTACAATATCTGATATTGCTCTCCCTGAATAGCCTTTCCAGGTTCCTGAAATAACAGCATCAGAAAAAGCCTTCATCCGGCTCAAAACACCATTTACCTCCTCCATAACATCTATACCATCAACATAAACCGGATTTCCGGAGCGGTTTCTTAAAGCTATATGGAGCACTGCCCTATTTTCAGTTACATTAATCTTTCTTCCGTCGAACATATTATCAATGGCCTCTTTAACCCTACACTCCTCTGCCAGTTCAATCAAAAGTCTTAAAACCGTGTCATCAATCCTGTTTTTTGAAAAATCGATCAGGATATCTTCAAATCTCAGCGAAAACTTATCAAATCTTGCAGGATCATCTTCAAACAGTCCGGCAATATGAACATCTTTAAAACTATCAAAATATGATTTAAGTTTATCCCACGATCTTGTCGTGGTTGGATCTATCTTTGGTAACATAATCTGAAATAACCCGTTACTGTAATTATTTAATTCAAACAAGTACAAATGTAATCTTTTCTGTTTGTTTTAATTGTAACCTTCATAATTCAGGTTCTGAAATATTAACCTATTTTCGTAATTTTATGTTTTATACCCTAACTGATGAAAATCAAATCCGACAGAATAAAAGGATATATTTTTGCATTAATCGGCACCATTGCATTTTCCAATGAATATATTTTCAGTAAGGCTGCCTTGAACGAAGTGCATCTTTCGCAGTTTGGAGTTTATTGGTTTGCTACAGGTGCATTATTAACCTTATTATACTCTTTATATAAAAAGAAAATTAAACCCATAAAATATTTTACTGAAAAACAGTATTTTATCCTGATTATCCTTGGCTTTCTTGAAATTATTACCGCCACCACATTTTATCTTTCTATCCACATTATCCCAAATCCGGCTGTAACATCATTTTTAGGCAATATGTATCCTGTAATGCTTTTGCTGGGAGGAGTAATTATATTAAACGAAAAATTCGGGCTTCTTGAAGCAGCAGGTGTATTATTTGCCATAGCCGGAGCTTTCATTGTAAGCTACACAGGAGAAACTTCGCTTGATGCAATTTTTATTCCCGGTGCAGGTATAGTTCTTTTAAATGCAATTTTCGCTGCTTCTGCTTCACTGATAATAAAAGTGCATGTTAAAAATATCACTCCCGAAATACTAAATCTTAACAGATCGGTTTGGCTTTTTATATTTTCTGCAATTATGCTTTTTATTTACCGCCAACCTATCACAATTCCAATTTCGGCATTAAAAAATATTACTATCGGAGCTATACTGGGGCCCTTTGTGGCAATACTTACCATCTACTACTCTTTCAGATATATAGAAGCTTCCCGGTCATCAATCATCCAAAGCCTTAAAGGAATTTTCGTGCTGACGGGATCATTCCTGCTCTTTGGGATACTACCCCTGCCTCATCAGATTATTGGCGGTGTAATCACAATTACAGGGGTAATCATTTTGACAATGGGAAGGTCAGCTTCCTTAATAATCACCGATAAAAAACATTGATAAGCTTATTTTAATTATATTTACGACCATTATAAAAGGGCATCCCGATTAAAACCGGAACCTGAAGGTATGGTTAAAATATATGCGAATTTCCACAATTGAGATTGGAATAAACAGTACAATACCTTTAAAATAAAACAATTAATCGTATGAAAAAAAGAAAATCAATTAAAGAGCAATCAGTCAAAGATTCCGGTTTTGCCCTCGGCAAAGAAAATTACCGGCTCATTGCAATTGGTTTTGCAATAATAGTCCTGGGTTTCATTTTAATGATTGGAGGCGGCAGCGATGACCCCGGGGTATTCAATCCTGAAATTTTCAGTTTTCGCCGTATCACAATAGCTCCGCTAATTATTTTATCAGGACTGATATTTGAGATATACGCCATTCTTAAAAAACCCAAAAATTCTAACGATTAATATATTTTATTATGGATTGGATCCAAGCCCTCCTCCTTGGAATTCTCCAGGGATTGACAGAATTTTTGCCTGTTAGCTCAAGCGGGCACCTTGAGATAGGGCATGCACTGCTCGGAGTAAAAACAGAAAATAATCTTTTCTTTGCAATCATTGTTCATTTAGCAACAGTATTAAGTACAATTGTGGTTTTCAGAAAAGAGATTCTTAAATTGATACAAGGATTATTAAGATTCGAGTGGAACGAATCAACTGTTTATATCTCAAAACTTCTTATTTCTACAATCCCGGTAATGATTATCGGTTTTTTTTTGTCCGGGAAATTGAGCAATTTTTCACAGGAAACCTTTTGCTGGTAGGAAGTATGCTAATATTAACAGCCGGACTGTTAACACTGGCTGATTTTGCAAAAGAGGGGAACAAGCCTGTAACATGGTTAAATTCATTTTTAATCGGAATTGCCCAGGCAATTGCAGTAATCCCCGGCATTTCAAGAAGTGGTGCAACTATTTCAACAGGATTGCTCTTAAAAACAAAGAAAAGTAAAGTTGCCCGCTTCTCTTTCCTTATGGTATTAATACCAATAATAGGAGCAGCAATTCTTGATATAGCAGGAGGTGAACTCAGCACTGCCAATAATATAGGCATCATACCACTTTTTGCCGGATTTTTTGCAGCATTTATTTCGGGACTGTTTGCTTGTTCGTGGATGATAAAAATTGTAAAAAATGGAAAATTAATTTATTTTGCAATTTACTGTTTTATTATCGGTCTTATTGCTATCTTTGTAGCCTAATTTGACCATTTATTTTAATGGCCTGATTATTAGATACTTAGGTTTGACGGGGACCAACAAAAAATATGACTTTCTACAAGGCGAAGTTTTACTGTTTGACAAATCAAAGGAGTGGACATCTTTTGATCTTGTACAAAGGGTGAGGAATGTTCTCTGCCGTAATCTGGGCATTAAAAAGATGAAAGTCGGCCATGCAGGCACATTAGATCCGCTGGCATCGGGGCTTATGATATTATGCACCGGAAAAGCCACCAAGCAGATTGAATCATTTCAGGAAAAAGATAAAGAGTATTCAGCCATTCTGAAACTTGGAGCCACAACACCCTCTTATGATATGGAGACTGAAGAGGAGATCGTGCCCTGTAAATTGCCCACTAAGGAAAAAATTGCTGAAATACTGCATAAATTTATAGGTGAATCAGACCAGGTGCCTCCACTATACTCTGCAGTAAAAATAAAAGGAGTTAGAGCATTTGATTATGCCAGGAGAGGTGAAAAACCAAAACTTAATCCAAAAAAAGTTATTATTAAAGAGATTAATCTGAAATCAATAGATTTGCCATTTATAACAATATACGTTAAATGCGGCAAAGGCACATATATAAGGTCACTTGCAAGAGATATAGGCAGGGAATTGGGGTGCGGAGCTTATATTACAGAACTCCGCAGAACGAAAATTGGAAATTTTGACGTTGATGATGCAATGACAATTGATGATTTTTTAAAGAATATAAAAACATTTGTAACCAATTAGCTTTTTTTTCGTAATTTATAATTCGGAAAATTATGTTTATTAGAAACGTTCATGCAACAATTAAGCAAACCTGCAAATTTAGCTCCGACGACTTTTTATTTCATAAAAGTCCTGCTGATATTAAACTAACAACCATAAAAAAATTAAACTTCTGAAACGAGCATCCCTATTGAAATCGGGAACCAGGAGGATGATTAAAATATGTGCGGGCAGGCTGTGTGATACCATTGAAAATAATTAATTTAAATAATATGAAACTATCGAAATTCAAATTTGACTTAGATGAAAAAAAGATTGCTTTACATCCGGCAGAAAACAGGGATGAGTCTAAACTGATGGTGCTGGACCGGGCAAACAAAACAATAGAGCACAAATCATTTAAAAATATAATCGATTATTTTGATAGTCAGGATGTATTTGTATTTAACGACACGAAAGTCTTCCCTGCCCGGCTTCACGGTAATAAGGAAAAAACAGGAGCCGAGATTGAAGTATTTCTTTTAAGAGAGCTGAACAGGGAACAAAGGCTATGGGATGTATTGGTGGACCCCGCAAGAAAAATCCGCATAGGCAATAAGCTCTATTTTGGTGAAAATGACCTGTTGGTAGCTGAGGTGATAGACAATACCACTTCTCGCGGAAGAACATTGCGTTTTCTTTTTGACGGTCATTACGATCAATTTAAAAAGACCCTTTACAGCCTTGGCGTCACTCCCCTGCCAAAATTTATTAACAGACCGGTGGTACCTGAAGATAAAGAACGTTATCAGACCATTTTTGCAAAACACGAAGGTGCTGTTGCCGCTCCAACTGCTGGACTACATTTTAGCCGCGAGCTGCTAAAAAGATTAGAAATTAAAGGTGCCGAATTTGCTTTTGTAACACTCCATGTCGGGCTGGGGAATTTCAGAAGTGTTGATGTAGAGGACCTTACTAAGCATAAAGTAGATTCGGAACAGATATGGATAAAAGAAGAGACCTGTAATATCGTTAACAATGCAAAAATACTGAAAAAGAATGTTTGCGCAGTTGGCACAACTGTTATGCGAACTCTTGAAAGCTCCGTATCAACACAGGGCATGCTGAAACCTTTTGAAGGTTGGACTAATAGATTTATATTCCCTCCATATGAGTTTAGCGTAGCTAACCGGATGGCTACCAATTTTCATTTGCCCTACTCTACCCTTTTGATGATGGTAGCAGCTTTTGGAGGATATGATTTTGTTATGGAAGCTTACCAGGTTGCCATCAAAAAAAATTACCGCTTCGGAACCTACGGTGATGCCATGCTTATCATTTAGCAAGAAATAGTTAATATTATATTCTAACCAAAAAAATGAACTTTTTAAAATATTTTATAATATCTGCCTTTTTGCTGATAAATATTCAGGGATGGGCACAATCAAAAGATAATATCCGTTATATCGAAGTCAGGGGAAGTGCTGAAATGGAAATTGAGCCTGATGAAATGAAACTCTTTATTGGGATAGAAGAGTATTGGAAAGAGGAATTTCAAAAAAATAAGAAACCTGAAGACTATAAGACCAAAGTTCCGCTTTCGGAAATTGAAGATAATCTGATAAAAAGTTTACAAAAAGCAGGTATTCAAAAAGAGGATATCAAAGTATACGGCATAGGGAACTACTGGCGGCAAAAAGGGAAAGAGTTCCTTTTCAGCAAACAGCTTGAAGTGAAAATAGATGATTTCAAAAAAATTAATCAGCTTAGTTCTCTGCTGGATGCAAAAGGAATCAAATATCTGAATATTGGTGAGCTAAGCCATTCGGAAATAAACAACTATAGAAATCAGGTTAAAAGAGACGCCCTGAAAGATGCAAGAAATAAAGCGGCCTACCTTGTCGAAAGTCTTGATGAAGAGCTTGGTGAAGTACTATTGATAAATGAGGTGGACGATGGCTTTTTCCGGCCTTATTTGATGAAAAGTGTGATGGCAGATACAGGTGCTGCCCAGGAAAGTGTCGATCAGATAAAAAATATCACTGTATCATACCAGGTTACTGCAAGATTTAAAATTAAATAGTTTTGCAGGAAGCTGCAATCCTGTCAGATATCATAATATGCAAAAATTCACCATAGATATTTGCCCGGTCTGTGAGGGCACTAAATTCAAATTATTTATTATATGCAAAGATCACTTTATTACAGATGAACAGTTTGAAATAATGAAGTGTGAAAATTGCGGATTAAAATTTACCGCTAATATTGAGTCTGAAGAGAAGGCAGATAGATATTATCAGTCGGAAGAGTATATTTCGCATTCAAATACTTCAAAAGGTTTTACAAATCTTTTATATCATGCAGCCCGCAAATATATGCTTGGAAATAAAAGGAGATTTGCAGAGAAGATATCGGGAAAAAAAAGAGGCTCAATTTTAGATATAGGGGCAGGAACAGGATTTTTTCTTAAAGAGATGGCAAATCACGGATGGAGAGTTTCAGGAACAGAAAAAAGTGAAAATGCCAGAAAATTTGCCACAGAAAAGCACAACCTTCATATTGATACTCCCCTTGAAATTAAAACATTTGCAAAACAACAGTTCAATATAATAACCCTGTGGCATGTACTGGAACATATATATAATCCCAATGAGTATATACAACAGCTTATCAGGTTATTAAGAGACGACGGAGTCATTATTGCAGCATTACCCAACAGTGATTCTTACGATGCCGGATATTATAAAAATTTTTGGGCTGCTTATGATGTTCCACGACATATATGGCATTTCGGCCCTAAACAGGTAGAACTTTTTGGAGCCGGGCAGAAACTAAAGCTGATCAAAATAAAAAAGATGCCCTTAGACTCTTTCTATATCTCAATTTTAAGTGAAAAATATAAAGGTTCGAAAATACCATTTTTAAAAGGTTTTTTTATTGGAGCAATTTCTTGGTTTACAAGCCTTTTTGATTATCAGAAATGCAGCTCACTTATTTATGTATTCAAAAAAAATTAACACTCTACGCAACCCTTTATTTAAAGCAGGCATCAATTCCTTTATAAGTGCGATAGCTGTCGGATAGTTTTAAGAAGATGCATAAATGATGGTAATTTTTAATAAATCATAAAATTTTTAACGAATGAAAAAGAAAAAAACAATTTTAAGAGTTTTACAAACATTAGTTTTTACACCTTTACTTATGGTTTCTTGTATTGGTGATCCCGAGCCACCCATCCTTGATGCGTTACCGGATGTCTTCATTCAAAAAATATCAGAATCGGGAGAAGAAAAATATGCTCTTGCATTCTGGGTTTTTGGAAATAAAGAGCTTGAATCGGTAACGGTAGAAGGACCGGAAGGATATTCCCTGAATCTTGAAAAAGATAATATTAATCCGCAAATATTCAACTCATTCCCTGAAATGGGAGATTATATACCTGAATTTCCGAAATCCGGAACTTATGAGTTTACTATAAAAAGCACCCAGGAAGGGGAGCCGCCTTTCAAAGTCAGTGATGTTCTGGAAGATAAAGAGATAGTTGTTGTCTCTATCGATTCGATAAAATTTGAAAGTTCACAAGTACAGGTTTTCTGGGAAACTGCTGCCGGAGCTGATAATTACAGGGTTCGGCTTTACAACGATTCGGAAGAAATAATATTTCTAAGCCCCCAATTAGCCGACAATAAAAAAGAGTATGCATTCAGCATTACTGATGATGGCTGGGCAGGCACTGACAAAATGCCGGAAACAGGTGACAACTGCCGCCTTGAAGTACTGGCAATTTTATATGAAACAGGAGCAACAACAAACAAAGACTACAATATCCAGTGTATAACAATTGCCATGGAAGATATAGAATGGCAGTTTTAAGTAACTTTTAACTTATCTCTTTAACAATTGCTGCGTTTTTTCTATTTTTGTGCCTCTAATTTTATTTAATTCAAATGATGAAGATACCAAGCAGGTATAACGCTGCTAATGTTGAAGAGAAATGGTACAAATACTGGTCAGATAATAATTTTTTTCACTCTGAACCCGACAGGCGTGAGCCATATACAATAGTGATCCCGCCTCCAAATGTAACAGGTGTGTTACATATGGGACATATGCTGAACAATACTATTCAGGACATTTTAATCAGGCGTGCACGGATGACCGGGAAAAATGCCTGTTGGGTTCCGGGTACTGACCATGCTTCAATTGCTACTGAAGCAAAAGTTGTCAATAAGCTCGAAAGCGAAGGAATCAGCAAACATAACCTTACCAGGGAGGAGTTTCTGACACATGCATGGGACTGGACTCATAAGCATGGCGGGATAATACTTGAACAGTTAAAGAAGTTGGGGGCATCGTGCGACTGGGACAGGACAGCTTTTACCATGGATGAGGTACGCAGCAAATCGGTAATAAAAGTATTTACAGACCTCTACAATAAAGGATATATATACAGAGGAGTAAGAATGGTTAACTGGGACCCTGCAGCAAAAACCGCTCTCTCTGATGAAGAGGTAATTTATAAGGAGGTAAATTCAAAACTTTATTATATAAATTATAAAATTGAAGGAGAAGAGGGTTTTGTTACAGTTGCTACCACCAGGCCTGAAACCATATTGGGCGATACTGCCGTATGTGTGAATCCGGCAGATAAAAGATTTCGCTGTCTTATGGGAAAAAGAGTACTGGTACCCCTGATTAACAGATCAGTGCCAATAATTGAAGACAAATTTGTAGATATGGAATTTGGTACCGGTTGCCTGAAAATAACCCCTGCTCACGATATAAATGACTATGAAATAGGCTTACGGCACAACCTGCCGGTTATAGATATTTTTAATGATGACGGCACATTAAGTGAAAAAGCAGAAATCTTTATTGGTTACGACCGTTTTGATGTCCGCGAAAAAATTGTCCCTAAACTAAAAAAAGAGGGAAATCTTCAAAAAATTGAAGAGTATAAAAATAAAGTCGGTTACTCAGAACGCACTGATGTAGTCATAGAGCCCAAATTATCGGTACAATGGTTTCTGAAAATGGAAGAGCTGGTTAAACCGGCGCTTGAAAATGTGCTTAACGGCAATATCAGATTTTATCCATCTAAATTCAAAAATATTTACCGTCACTGGATGAGTAATATTAAAGATTGGTGTATCAGCCGCCAGCTTTGGTGGGGGCATCAGATACCGGTCTATTACCTGAATGACAGCACATATTTCTGCGCAGAAACAGCTGAAAAGGCACTTGAAGCAGCACGAAAAGAGACAGGAAATATGAGCATTTCCCTTAATGACCTTAAACAGGATGAGGATGTTCTGGATACATGGTTCTCAAGCTGGCTTTGGCCAATCTCTGTTTTTGACGGAATTAACAATCCGGATAACCCCGACATCAACTACTACTATCCTACAAGCGACTTAGTGACTGCACCGGACATTATCTTTTTCTGGGTTGCCAGGATGATAATCTCAGGATATGAATATAATAAAGAGTATCCTTTTAAAAATGTATACTTTACGGGTATGGTCAGAGATAACCTTCGCCGCAAGATGTCCAAGTCGCTGGGCAATTCACCTGATCCTCTTGAATTGATCAGCAAATATGGCGCTGACGGAGTGCGGGTGGGTATGTTACTATGCTCGCCGGCAGGCGGCGACCTCCTGTTTGATGAAAGTCTGCCGCAGCAGGGAGCCGGCTTTGCCACAAAAATATGGAATGCTTTTCGCTTGGTAAAAAACTGGGAGGTATCTGACAAATCAGAACAGCCTGATTATTCAATGCGGGCAATTGAATGGTTTTCCAACAAACTTGAACTGGTTATTGAAACTCTTGAAGTGCAGTTTAAACAGTTTCGTATCTCTGAAGCTCTTATGACCATCTACAATACGGTCCGTGATGATTTTTCCGGATGGCTGTTGGAAATTGTCAAACCCCCTTACAAAACCCCGATCGACATTAAAACCTATAATGAGGTAACAAAGCTATTCGAAAAGCTTCTGAAATTGATGCACCCGTTTATGCCATTTATAACGGAAGAGATCTGGCAATTACTACAAAAAAGAGATGACGGAGATAGTATAATGGTTAGCACCATACCAAAAGCGGCAACATACAGTGAAGAGTTGCTAAATGCCTTTGAAAATGTAAAAGAGGTGGTTGCAGGTATCCGTACAGTCAGAAAACATAACGGAGTTCCTGTCAGAGATAAGTTGGTTATGAAAGTGCAGCAAGGCGACAAAGGCTATGAACCTTCACTTGAAGCTATAATAATAAAACTTGGTAATCTGTCGAAAATAGAGATAAGCAATAAAGAGGAGCCCGGGGCAACCTCTTTCAGAGTTAAATCCACCAACTTTTATATTTCAGTTTCTTCATCTGTCGATACCGGTGAAGAAAAGAAAAAACTTAAAAAGGAGCTTGTATATGCACAGGGATTTCTAAAATCAGTAATGACAAAGCTTAATAATGAAAAATTCGTAGCCAATGCCCCCCAGGCGGTAATCGACAGAGAAAAAGCCAAACAAGCCGATGCTGAAGCAAAAATAAAAGTACTTGAAAAGCGTATAGCATCAATAAAATAAAATATGAGGTTTTTTGCTTATACCGGATTTATTTTACTTCTTCTAATAAGCCGGCAAGGGCAGGCGCAGGATGATCCGTTGCTGACCGATCCTATTATTATAAGGCTCAAAGGCAGAATAATCAATGCAGCCGACAGTAGCGCCGTGCCTTATGCAAATATTATAAACCACCGGACCCACAGCGGAACCATAACAAATTTAGAAGGATATTTTTCATTTGAAATGCTTAATGTTGACAGTCTTGAAGTAACTTCAGTGGGATTTCAAAAAAAAATCTTAAAGATTCCGGCAGACTATAAAGAACAGGAGATACTTACCTATATAATGACTCCCATAAATTATTTAATAGAAGAGGTGGACATCCCCGGTGACAAACCAAAAGTTTCGCATGATCTGGGAACAGGTAAGCCAACCGATATTCCCACTGAATTGAGAGGTGATGCTTTCAATGAAAAGCCCTCCGTATTGTCAGCAATTTTTAATCCTGTTTCATATTGGCAATACTACCTCAGCCGCCGGGAAAAAGAGAAAAGGGAAGTCCGTGAGGCAATGATGCTGGAAAAGCATTGGGAGATGCATTCAAAAAATTACAATAAAAAGGTTGTTATGGAGATAACCGGGCTTAATGAAGCTAATGCAGATACTTTTATGGTGTGGTTTAACGCTCAGAATATCCTCCCCTACACAGCTACTGAATATGAAGTAAGAAGTGCAATAATAGAATATTTTGCAATATATAAGGTGCAAAAAAAGAATCAGTCGGCAAAATAGTCTCTTGTGGCAATCTCCTCTGTTTTACTTCCGCTAACCCGGTGAACAATAAGGATAGTCTCTTCTTTAACTCCCTTCCCGCCTGACTGATAAGTTTTATTAAGAATAATCCTGTCAGGATTAAAACCTTCATAAGTCACAAAAAAGTTATATGAAACATCAATTAAGTGGTCTGAATTGCCGTCTGCTGCTGCAAGAAATCTCCCCTGCCGGTTTTGCTTAGCAGATTCGCCATGTCCCTCAATTTTTACAACAGCATAGTTCTCTTTAAGAATTGTGATTTTACCATTAAAAGAGACGGCATGATAATCACCTGATCCGGCTATATCAGGGTTATCTGACGAAAATGCAATAACCCAGGCTGATTTGCCCTCAATAAGAGGTTCATCTTCAAGAGCAAGATTAAAATTACCTGAAAGAGAGGGATTAAGCACGGAAGAGGAAGAACGTACCCAGTCAAGCCTCAGCAATTCATCCATATTCATTATACCTGAAGAAAAACTATAATCAGGTTTGTCTTTCCTGATTTTATATTTCCGCATCTTAAATTCATCTAAAACAGAAGGGTTTCTATAACCGGTCTTATCGTAGATCTCTATTTCAGCATGCTGCTCAAAGCTCAGAGAATCGTTAACAATCTTTTCATTTATATACTCAGCAAAAATGTTTAGTGGCCCTCCCGGAAAATTGTGGGGAATATTTTCTGAAGCCATCCGGAGAATTGTCATCAAAACTTTTGAAGTAGCTTCAACATCAATATTTTCTATTTCATAAGAGTGAGGCTCCAACTTGATTATATTATATTCGCGATTGATAAGTGTTGCAACTGAAAAATCATCTCTTTTATAGCCTACTGCTGAAAAAGATATTTGCGCAGAGACCATTTCTTCAGGAATCTTTAACTCGAAATTTCCATTTTCATCACTTGCGGTACCATAAAATGTGTCTGATATACTGATATTTGTAAAAGCAACAGGCTCATTTGTAAAGTGATCCAGAACTCTTCCCTTGATAGTGCGAATAGAGCCACCCGGATTTTGTGCTCCCGAAAGAAAACTTGTTAACAAAAAGGTCAAACAAAAAAATATAATTTTCAT
>CAZLZJ010000019.1:0-37324 GCA_964563975.1 uncultured Prolixibacteraceae bacterium | reverse complement strand
AGCAGGGGGTCACTGGTTCGAATCCAGTTGTTCCCACTTAAAAATGAAAGAGTTACAAAGGATGAAATTTGTAGCTCTTTTTTATTTGCATACAATTTGCATATAAAATGAATTATTTCGTATCAAAGAATTACCTCATTTGACATCATCATTATTACGACTTATTGATAATTTGACTACCAAAAGATGTATTATTATCTTTTGACTTCGTATTCTGTTTGATTTACACGACCTTGACCGTATTTACATTTCATTGCCGGAAAGAGGATTAAGAGAACTTGCAATTACAACAATTATTATGTTAACCGACAAGCTCTTTTTATAAGGGTTTATAAATCGAAAATATAGTTTTTAAAATAAAATGTTAATGGCAATGAAACATTTGATTTTTCTTTCCGTAAAATTTTGTATAAAATAAAAAATCAAATTTTAAGGAGGAGACCTTTATTATGATTGGAATGGATTTTATGAGTTTTCTGATTCTACTTATTATAAGTGGAGTTATTTCAGTAATATTACATTACGTATGTAAGTTTTATATAAGACCGGGCTTTATCTCATTTCTTTCCAAAGTTATTTTTGGCTGGATTGGTGCCTGGCTTGGAACCCCGGTTTTTGGGAGGTGGTTTAGCGGAGTGAATTATGAAGATATTTTCATAATACCTGCTATTCTGGGATCCCTGGCAGTAATGGTAATATTGGTTGATCTGGTTAAAATAGCTAAAGTTGTTACAACACCGGAAGAAAAATCCTAATCTGCGAATCTGAAATTCGCATATGAAAATTTATTGATTATTATAAGTAATTATAGATCCCATAACCAGATAAGTTAAAGGGAAAGGATTTTTATTGTGGTTTACCCTCTATTGTTTGGACATTTTTTCCAAATCAGCTTAGGATATTATTGTTATCCTGATAAAGCAAATACAGCAAACCGTCTTTTTCATTCCAAAACCATGACCCTTTGGGTTTTTTCGAAAAAATCTCCACCCTATCCTATGTCGTTTTTTTGAAAAAAGTCTCGTCCTGAAAAATCCTGCTCAGTTACCGGTGGCTTAACAGGATGATTTATCCATTGTTTTTCTACCCTTCCAATTCAGTGATAAACTTTACGGACCAACGTATTGACGACTTCGGTATTAGTTACAACTAAGGTATAGGCAGCTGGTTTATAGTCACTCTTCCCCGGCTATCAAATGCTTATATTGGAAAAGTATTTATAAATGGGGAATGAGATAAAAAGAAAACTTATTTTTACAACATTGTGGTTTGAAAACAGGATGTAGATAACAGAATGTAATTAGAAATCTATATAAATATGACAAAAAAAGTAAGCTTAACGGAATCAGTACTTCAAAAAAATGAGTTTAAGCGAAAGTTTAGTTTATGGGAGTTATACCGCTCATTTGTTTTTATTCCGGGGGCAGTATCACAACTGATTGGAAATAGTAAAAGTAAATTAGTTGACAGGCATTTTATAGAACGTTTGCAATTGGCTGTTACCGAAGTGAATGGTTGCGCTGCCTGTTCATATCAGCATACTCAAATGGCCCTGGAGCAAGGTATGAGCAATGAAGAAATAAATAGCTTTTTGAGCGGTGGAAGTGATTTTATTAAACCGGAAGAAGCAAAGGCTATTATGTTTGCTCAGCACTTTGCTGATTCAAGAGGATTTCCTAAAAAAACCACCTACGACTCTATTAGAGAAGAATATGGAAAAAAAGAAGCTCATATTATTCTTTCTGCATGTCAAGTTATGATTGCAGGAAATATGTTTGGAATTCCCTTTAGTGCATTTCTTTCCAGATTTAAAGGGAAACAATACAAGGGTAGCACATTGTTTTATGAATTAAGTATGCTTATCATAGGTATTTTATGCTTGCCCATTGCCATTATTCATGGATTTTTAAGAGGTTTGGTTGGTTTACCAAATGAAAGATTTGATAAAAGACAATTTAGAAATTGAATGTCCGCCATCGGTTGAATATATGTGGGACTTTGTTGTTAATTATGAATAATTTGCAGCAAAATATTATATAGAAGGATTACTTATCTCTAATACATCTGACAGCTAATCCATATTTTTTTTCAGCCTCTATATTTCTTCCTATCTGAATGCTTCCTCCTCCAAAATGCCGGTATACTGCACAGGAGGGTGAAGTTTCAGTTGCAGTCCAGTAAGTTGCAGTATTTTTTAAATTACTGAACAAGCCATTATCTGCCCGGCGTCCACCGGGGACAACTGAAAAATTGTACTCATTAGTTACATTTTCATTTGTGACAGACCAGTTTTCTGTTCCTGCCTCTTTCAGTTTACCCCCTTCATTGGTTCCACGCATTGCTGTGCCTTCAATTTGTTCAGCACTCATGCCAAGAAACTCTTCAAGCTTTTTCCAGTCATTGTCAGTAGCAACTCTCCATCCTTTAGGGCACAGACCAGATCTGCTTCCGGCAGCCCACCAGTTATACATCGCCCCATGGGTGCTTTTATACATTATATCATTATCATACCAGGCATATGCCGGATAATCGGAGTGCCTCCACTCTGTTATATCTGCAACATTTTGGATAGGCGTTCCGTCGTTATATTTTGTAGTTTTCAAATCTTCTCCCAGCCATTGCTGCTCTCCGATAGTGACTACCGTGTAGATATTGCCATCAATATCTCTGACCATCCGGCTGTTCATTTTTTGCATCGTACAGCTGCCCGTTATTAATAAAAAACCGGCAATTAATATTTTAGATAAATATGTGCTCTTTTTCATGGTTTAGTAAATTAAAATTTAAAGTTTTCAAAGGTATCAGATAGCTTGCTTACATATGTTTTAATCGGGATGCTTGTTTCATTTGTCATTTTTAATACATCTGACACTAAATCCTGAATTTTTTATGAAAAAGCTTCTATAAACTTTTGTTTTTTCTGAATTTATGGTCCGGCTCCAGGCATGTGTTTTTGTATATTCTGTATCAGACCACCAGTAACCATTAACTCCGATTTCGTAAAAATTACCCGGATACCAATAATTTCCAAACCGGTAACCTCCGGGGACAGCCGAAAAACCACTCTCATTGGCAGCCCCTATGTTAGATTGGTTCCAAAGCGAACTGTCTGACATTTTTAATTTTCCTCCCGCATTGTCGATACCTCCTAAAAAGTCAGTTAATTTTTGCCAGTCATTATCGTCAGGTACCCGCCAGCCTTTGGGGCATAATTTACCTGAGTTTACGGCATGCCAGTTATAAAGCGCTCCATAGATATTTATTTTAGAGCTGTCATTATCATACCAGGAGTAGGCAGCCGATGTGGCACGTGCCCATTTTGTAGGGTCGACAATATTTTCGATTTCCGTATTGTCATTAAATTTGGTTGTTTTTAGATTTTCTTTCATCCATTCCTGATCCCCTATAACTACACTATTATATATGTTGCCATCGGCATCAGAAACAGTTGTGCCCGTTAACTGGGCTGAAAGTTGAGAAAAAGTTGCCGTAACCGGGAGTAGTAAGACCATTAATATAAGCCGGTTAATCAAAATAGGATATTTTAGTTTCATACTATTATAATTGATTTTTTTAGTATTATAAAAAGCTTGCGGCAATCAGCTATGCCCTACAAAGCCAAAAATAAAAAAATAATTCAAATGGTATGATATTTCAGGTGTTGTAAGATAAAATTTATCGGAGTTTTATTTTTATTTGTTGGCAATTCCAGCTTATGTGAGACGGCTTAAATAGGGAAAATAATATAAATCAATGCGTTATTAATATGTTATATATTAAACGAAGATGCCGGATTGTGTCTTCATTTTAAAAGGTATCGTTACTTTTGCCCCTCAAATAATTTCTAAATAGTATGATTATTAAACAATTTTATCTTATTCATTGTTTTCCTTATCATTCTTTCTAATCCAGACACAAATTAATCAACATCTTTTTAACTGAAATATTTATTTTATGAGAAGATTATTTTTATTTTTTCTCGTAATGCCGTCAATTGTTAAAGCTCCGGGATTGGATGGTTTTGTAAAAGAAGCTTTAGATAAGCATTATGAGACAAAAGTTAAAGAATATGAAGATCAGGACAGGATTGATGAGATAAAAGCCATGGAGTTTAGTTTACCTTTATTGGAAGAGTATATAGATCTTGTTGATCCCTCTTTAATGGAGGTCCCGATCAGACAGTTTATTCTTGAAACAGGATGGTTTAAAAGTGAACTTTTTACTGTTTATAATAACATTTCAGGCATGAAGTATCCTTATATCAGGAAAACTACAGCAACAGGAATGGCTATGGGATATGCAAAATACAGACATTGGACAGATTCCGTTGACGACTATATTTACTGGAGGGATCACTGGAAAGAGAAAGGGTATTCAACTGAAAATTATTATAATTTCTTAAGTGATGTTAATTACTCCTCGTCATGCAGCTACGAAAAGCTGTTAAGAGGTATCGATATTTAATTTTATAACTATATTTACAAGAAACAAATTCTTAAATAGTTATAATCTTATACCATATTGAGAAGCTTGAGAATGAGTCGGTTTTATCTGATGTTGTCATTTCTGATGGAGTTATTATATCAAAAATTTGATTGAAAAATATCCGGAAAATAATTCATGTCGACATGGATGCCTTTTATGCATCGGTTGAGCAACTTGACAATCCTGGATTGAAAGGAAAACCTGTAGCTGTTGGAGGTTCCAGGGAGCGTGGTGTTGTTGCTGCAGCCAGTTATGAAGCCCGGAAATACGGAGTCCGCTCTGCCATCTCTTCAAAATTGGCGAAACTTAGGTGCCCGGGATTGATATTTGTGAAACCCCGGTTTGACCGTTATAAGGAGATATCAGAAAAAGTACGTACCATATTTTTTGAATATACAGATTTGGTTGAACCTTTGTCGCTTGATGAAGCATTTCTTGATGTAACTTATGTAAAAAGAGGAAAACCCTCTGCCACACTTATTGCCGAAGAGATAAGGGAAAGGATCAATCTGGAAACCGGATTGACAGCTTCGGCCGGTGTTTCGTATAATAAATTCCTTGCAAAGATTGCTTCTGATGTTAATAAGCCTAATGGATTATTTGTTATAACTCCCGAACAAGCTTTAGAGTTTCTTGAAAAGCTGGAAATAAAGAAATTTTTCGGGATAGGGAAGGTGACTGCCGGAAAATTAAATAAAATGGGAGTATGGAATGGCAGTGACCTGAAAAAAATCAGCAGGTTTGAATTGATCAGGTTATTTGGGAAAGCGGGAAATTTTTATTATGAGATTTGCCGGGGGAAAGATCCCCGGCAGGTAGAACCATTTCATGAAAGAAAATCAATTGGAACTGAACAAACTTTTCAGAAAGACCTGTATCATAAGAAGGAGCTGGAAGAGAAAATGCTTCAAATTGCCGATCTGCTTTGGGGCAGAGCAGTGAAATCAGGAGTAAAAGCCAAAACTCTTACTTTCAAATTTAAGTACTCAGATTTTAAGCAACATACCGGAAGCAAAACTGTGTCAGGATGGATTTCATCTAAAGAGATGTTAATAACGGAAGCAAAAAAGATTTTAAATTCTTATAATTTTGCAAAAGGTGTCAGGCTTGTCGGATTGACATTATCTAATTTTATTATTAATGAAAACAGAGAGCCGGTACAGCTTACTATTAAATTTTAATTTACTGATTAAATTTCACTTTTATGAAGATAATAAGATATATAGACTTGACAGGAACTACTGGATTTGGGAAAATTGGTGATAATGGAGATGTTAATAAAATTGAAGGAGATATTTTTAATAATTATAAAATTACGGAAGAGATTGTTGAAGTAAAAAAAGTATTAGCCCCTTTGATGCCTTCTTCAATATTGTGTATCGGATTAAATTACCGGCGTCATGCTGCAGAAAGCAATATGAAAGTACCTGAATTTCCTGTTCTTTTTTTGAAAGCGGTCAGCTCTGTTCAAAATCCGGGAGATCCTATATATATACCTTGTAAGTTAGTTAGTGAAGAGGTTGATTATGAGTGTGAATTAGCAGTTATTATAGGTAAAGAGTGTAAAAATGTAAGCAGAGACGATGCTTTGAATTATGTTTTCGGGTATACCTGTGCAAATGATGTCAGTGCACGCGACTGGCAGATAAGATATAATAGCGGGCAGTGGTGCAGGGGAAAGACATTCGACAGTTTTTGTCCGCTTGGCCCTCATATTGTCACTTCTGATGAAATAAAAAATCCTAATGATTTGCAGATTAAAACTATTCTGAATGGTGAAATATTGCAGAACTGGAATACTCGCGATATGATTTTTGATGTTGCAGCGTTAATTGAATTTTTAAGCGGTAGCACTACACTATTACCCGGTACTGTTATTTTAACCGGTACGCCCCACGGAGTAGGTAAAGCTTCAAAACCACCCCGCTGGTTGCAGCAGGGTGATTCTGTAATAATTGATATAGAAAAAATAGGACAACTAATAAATCCTGTTGAATTAGAAGTTATCTGAAAAAACGTTATTCAAAACTTTTAAACATTTTCATTAAGGTGTCTATGATTTTTACAGATGCCTCATACTCATATCTGTTGGTCCAGGCTTCATACCCTCCCCACTCATGCTGTCTCGGTGTAGGTAAATAACCCAGGTAGCCATTTGCTATTGATATTGTAAATGAAGGATTGGGCTTATTTTTTGCTTTTATTTCAAGTCCTATTTCAGCAAATGTTTCAAATGGGATGGTAGCAATGGCAAGTTCGCCGATTTTAAAAGATTGAAGAGGAATCTCTACAACATCAGGCATCTCCAGACGGCTTAACAATCCTTTGTTATAGTGATGAACACTACCATGCGGACCAACACTCCAATCCGGTTCAGATAATACCTTTTTTGCACGTTCAACCATTTTATCGTCGGGCTTTCTCACTTTTAAAGGCAGCATCTGTTGGGCTGACTGAACCTTAACCCAGTCATGGTGCTCAATTGTTTCATACACCCTTTTTACCTCTTTTGCAACATCATAAGCTACCACTTTCATTCTTGCATAAGGAGGATAATTATGTCCGGGTGAAGCATAGTTTATATTATTGACATCTCCTGATGTTCCATTAGACATGATCCCGATAAATGGAGGATCCTGGTGGCTGGCTCCCAACAACTCTTTAATGCGTTCTGCAAAAATTCCATAATAGTCTGCTGAAATATGACTTCTGGGAACACCCCCTACATAATGAAGTGAATAGTTGGCGAATAGGGCGATCGGATCACCTTCCAGAGACTGAATTGAAATAACTGATATTTCAGGATCAGGTTCTCCTGCCGGCTTTACAATATTGGGGTTAAGTCTTCCGGGATTCATCCTAACTTTGTCATCTCCATCTCCATAGGGATTTGGTACCCGACTGCCGGATTTCATAAACCAGCGCCTGACAAAAACATGTTCCGGGAGGCTTCCTGCACCCCAACCTATACGGGCCGGTTCCAGATTAAAAATAGCTTTTTTCACAACATCTGCTATACGCCTTTTTAAGAATTCCTGATATTCATTAAAGGGCGGTGCACCGGTTGCAGGGGTTATAGAGTGAGTGTGAGTGGATGAAACCACTACATTCTCAAGAGTTATATCATTCTCTTTTTGGATTATCTCTTTAGCCTCTTCAACTAATTGATGGTGTAACCCCAATATGTCTACTACAACAAATGCAACTCTATTTTCACCATCGTCCAAAACAAGACAGCGTGCGTGCAATTCATCGTGAATGTTGATAATTTCAGGGCTGCCTCTCATATCTGTAGCCATTGAAGGAGATGTGTTTACTGAAGCAGCACCTGCTTTGAATAATTTTTTGGGTGCTTGTTGCTGAGAATTAGCTCCGGCATAAGAGTGGTTTGCAGCAAACACCTGAAATAGCAGAAAAAGAGTGCCGGTTAAGCATTTTGCAATTCTTTTGCTAATCATGATGTGTTAGTTTTTAATAATGTTAATAAATAAAATTTACTTTGGGAATATTCCGAGTTTGGCAATAATCGGATATACCATGAGTAACACTTGGGGCAAATATAATAAATACGAATTTATTGCAGATGTTTTCCATTCTGCAATTACTCCTTTATTTAGAAATTTTAAAAGACCACCTCTTTCATTTAGCCATTAAGATGCTGCAAAAAAAGAGCACTCTGTTTTTATACGACAGAGATAAATGTTAATTTTCATTTAAAAATAAAAATACTTAAAGACCTTTTGTTATTGTTTAGGTAAATAATCGTAGCTTTATCTAATTAAATGCTCAAAGCTATGAGAAGTGCATCCCAATATTAATCGCGATAAGTTATATAATACTTTTAAAAACTTTTAATTTTAATCAGATGAAAGTAAAGATTTTGTTTCTCATTGTATCTTCGATGCTTACAGGCTCATTATTTTCTCAGAACAGTATCCCTTTAATCGGTTCTAAAGCTCCTTCATTTACATCTGAATCAACTATTGGGTTGTTAAAGTTCCCTGATGATTTTGGGCAAAAATGGAAAGTGTTGTTAAGTCATCCGGGTGATTTTACCCCGGTTTGTACAAGCGAAATTTTGCATCTTGCAATGATGCAGGATCAATTCAGGCAGTTAAATGTTGAACTTGCAATATTATCAACAGATAATAAAAATACGCATCAACTTTGGAAGAGCTCAATGGAAGAAGTTTTAAGCAAAGGTCCTTCGTCCATCAAGATTGATTTTCCTTTAATCGCCGATGAAAAGGCTGTGGTGTCGAAATTATACGGAATGTTACATTATCCTGTTAGTACAACAAAAGATGTCAGGGGCGTATTTATAATAAATCCTGATAATATAGTTGAATCAACTTCATTTTATCCGATGAATGTGGGAAGGAATTTAGAGGAGATATTGAGGACAGTCCGGGCCTTACAAACTGCACAGGCAAACAATATGTTTACCCCTGCAAACTGGATACCGGGCAATGATTTGTTAGTGCCTTATTTTCCATATACCAAAGATGAATTGTCTGAGGATCCTGAAAGATTTATTGAATTTTATAATATCGGGAATTACTTATGGTATAAAAAGAGCCAATAGCTTTTTTAAAACTATTTTTTGAAACCCGTGAAAGGACTTTTATAATATGAGCAGAACTTTATTTAATAAGAAGGTTATATGATCTTATAGCCTGATTTTTTCAGATATTTTTTAAGATCCGGAATAGTAATGTTCCCGAAATGAAATACTGAAGCAGCAAGCAGTATGGTTGCACCTGCATCAATCGCTTCAGCAAAATGTTCGGGTTTGCCTGCTCCGCCTGATGCAACTACTTCAGCATTGACAACATTTTTAATGGCTTTTATAACCGGCAGGTCATATCCTGTCCGGGCTCCGTCACCGGCTTTACTTGTGGGTAAAATTACCGGAACACCGTACCCGTCAATTTGTTTGGCCCATTCAACAGCATCAGTGCCGGTTGCAGTTCTGCCTCCGTTTATATAAACTTCATATCCTGACGGCATATTTTCATTTTTATCAACATCTATGGCTATAGTGATCTTTTCAGCACCAAATGCTTTTATTAAATCCGGTATAAGATCAGGATTACGAAAAGCAGCACTGCTGGCCGAAACTTTATCAGCTCCGGCTTTTAATATTGCCTCTGCTGATTTGATATCTGATATTCCTCCGCCAACCGTGAATGGTATGTTAATAACTTCAGCAACTGATTTTACCACTTCAATCATAATAGGACGATTTTCATGTGTAGCTGTAATGTCAAGCATTGCTATTTCGTCTGCTCCGGCTTCACAATATATTTTTGCACATTCAACCGGATCTCCTGCATCCTTTATGCTAATAAAGTGTACACCTTTAACTACCCGTCCTTTTTCCATATCTAAGCATGGCATAATACGAATTGGCTTGTCCATAGTTCTTTTTTTTGTAAAAATAATAAATTAGGATTAAGCTGCAGATATATTTTTGAAAAGATAAAATGATAGTTACATCATGTTAATATTTTGAAATTTTAATCACTATTTTTGGAATAAATTTATTTAAAATTGGCCAGGTACGCCGGAAATAAGGTTAAAAGTTGTTGTTTTTAATTATGTATATAAAGTTGTCATTATCACTGTTTAAAAGTTGGGCAAATTCATTTATTGCACCGGTCAGACCCAAAATGACTTTAACAGGCTTGTGGATATTATATGAATATTACTATGAGCCGGAAGATGAACTTTTACATATAAAAGAAGAACAACTTCTCAAAGGGAATATACACTGGGAAATAGAATTTGACAATAGGGGGATTTTCAGGCAAAAGTCAAATTTGCCGGTAAAATTTTTCACCAATGAAAAAATTTACTTCTGGAGCTTGTCCCAAAATTTTTTAAATATAATAACTCCGGAAAAAGATCAAAAGGAAGTTTTTCAGTTTGCATTGACTAAAAATCAACTGAGGCTCCTTCAAAAAGATCAATCGGGGCGTATTGTTTTTTTTGGATTTTTTAAAAAAAAAGCCGGCATTTAAGTTAACCGGCTTTTAATATTAACAGATGGCCTATTTTTTGCAACAGTCAGAAGTTGCTTTTGCTTTATCGCTTGTACACTCCCCGGCTTTTGCCTCTTTTTTGCTGCAGTTTTCAGAATTGCTTTCGGCTTTTACACCTTTGGCTTTTTTAGCCTCTTTTTTATTTAACTCCACAGTTGCATTTTGATCTTTTTCAGAAACTACTGTTATTTTTGACTTGTCAGAGTTCGTTGTAACAACATTTGCAGTTGATACTAAAAGTCCGTAAACAAAAATCATCGTAAAAATTAATAAAAGCTTTTTCATGATTTGAAATTTTAAGTGTTACAATTTTTTTCTTTTCTTCATTGTTTAATAGCAATTCAATATTAAAAAGAAAATTAATACAATCCAAAAGAATATTAATATATTTTTATCTTTAATATTTAAATAATATTATAAGTTATTGATTTTTAGTATATAACTGTTTGAAGAAAAAATTACAATTAAAATTGAGTTTACATTTAATTTAATAATCAACTGAATCTTTGAATTTTATGTTCGAAAATATATAAAATTACAGGTGATTACATTGATTAATAATTTGCTTTGATTGTTGTTTTACTGCTGATGTTTTTATCACACTATATGATGAAAAAGTATGATCTTATAACAATTATGGGTCCAACGGCAACCGGGAAAACCACCCTGGCTGCCGGGCTTGCCTATATAATTGGCGGAGAGATTATTTCTGCTGATTCGAGGCAGGTATATCGCAGGATGAATATTGGCACAGGTAAGGATTATGAAGATTACAATGTGGAAGGACTGGCTATCCCTTATCATATCATAGATGTTGAAGAACCGGGAATGCACTATAATGTATACAGGTTTCAAACCGGATTTATAGAGGCATACAAAGATATTGTTTCAAAAGGTAAATGGCCTGTCTTATGCGGAGGTTCCGGGTTATATATTGAATCGGTACTCAGAAATTATAAGCTTGTTGCGGTTCCGCCTGATAAAGAGCTCAGACGGAAATTAAAAGGAAAAAAGCGGGATGAGCTGGCAAAAATTTTAACTGATTTAAAACCCGAGTTACACAATATAACAGATATTGAAACGGAGAGAAGAGCTCTCCGGGCAATAGAGATAGAAATGTACTATAAGAAACATCCGATGCTTGCCACAGATATGCCGGAAATAAAAAGTCTTAATATTGGTATAATGTTCGACAGGGATATACGCCGGAGAAGGATTACAGAGCGTCTTAATCAGCGTCTTGAGCAGGGTATGACAGAGGAGGTCAGACAACTTCTTGATTCGGGGTTGACACCTGAACAACTTATTTATTACGGTCTTGAATATAAGTATATTACCCTTTATCTTACAGATAAGATTACTTATGAAGAGATGGTTGCTAAATTGGAAATTGCAATTCATCAATTTGCCAAAAGACAGATGACCTGGTTCAGGGGTATGCAAAGGAGGGGAGTAAAAATAAATTGGATAGACGGTAACTTGTCGAAGGAGGAGAAAGTTGAAATGATATTGAAAATGCTTGACAGCTAATTTTAAATGCCGGGCAGGTTTCTGTCTTTCCAGGTAATACGTGCAATTATCAGGTTGGCATTATCGCTTTCGCGGATAACGCTGCAAATACAGACATGGTTATCAATTTTTTGTTTTTTTACTGCCAGTTTATCTTCAGGCATGCCCTCTTTCAGAAAATTTATCTCAAGCTCAGAGATTTCATGAGCTTTGTGAAATTCAAAAGAGTAACTGTCAATTATTCTTTCAATATACCTTCCTGAATTGAAATGTTGATTTATATCTATTTCATTGAATAATACCGGCGAAAATTTTAATTTTTCATCAGATTTTGGAGGTTTTAGTTTGGCAGGATTATATCCTAATAAACTATCATTATATTCAGGGAACTCTTTAAAGTTATTGAGACGGACTATCTTTTTTGTATTTTGATCCAATATCAGCCAGCTGCTTGTTGCTTGTATAATGCTGTTCCCTTTTGAATCTGTGAAATTGAAATCTCTGTATCCGTAAAATCCGTCTGTGCCTCTTGACCAGGTTTCTATCTGAATTGACTCTCTCCAACCGGGTCTGCGCTCAATTTTGACATGGAGTCTTGATAATACCCAGAACTGATTATTTGGTTTTAATTGTTCATATCCAAATCCCAGAATATTGGCATGTTCCCAGGCGATCTCCTGCATCTGATAGAACATAAATGATGTAGAAAGCTCTTCAAACCGGTTAATAAAGTATGATTTTACAGAAAATTGGCAGCTATGCTTCATCTTTTGTTATTTACAATTCCTGCAAAAATATTGTTAGGTTTTGAAATACAAACAGATTTAACCAATTTTACAAAAAATTTAATTTTATTATATGAGTAAAATAATCATTAAAACACCTGAGCAGATTGAAGGCATCAGAAAGAGTTGCAGATTAGCAGCAAAAACTCTGGATTATGCCGGGCAGTTTGTTGAAGAGGGTGTTACAACAGGTTTTATTGATCGTAAAGTGGAAGAATTCATTCTTGCCAACGGTGCCTTGCCTGCAACAAAAGGTTACAATGGCTTTCCCAAAGCCAGCTGTATATCGCTGAATGAAGTTGTTTGCCATGGAATTCCTTCTGACGATATTATTTTAAAGGAGGGAGATATATTAAATATAGATATTACAACAATTTTGAATGGTTATTATGGTGATACTTCAAAGATGTTTACCGTAGGGCGGATAGATGATGTGGCAAATCAACTTATTGAGGTAAGCAGGCATTGTCTTGACCTGGGTATTAAACAGGTTTTTCCGGGTAACTATTTTGGAAATATCGGGTTTGTAATCAACAGATATGCAAAATCACGTGGTTTCAGTGTGGTATATGAGTTTTGCGGACATGGTGTGGGATTGGAGTTTCATGAAGAGCCCCAGGTTGATCATACTTCAGGCAGAAACAGAGGCAGCATTATGAGAGAAGGAATGATTTTTACAATCGAGCCCATGATTAATGAGGGGAGGCCGGCTACCAGAATAGATAAGAGTGATGGGTGGACAGCCAGAACAATTGATAATAAATTGTCTGCTCAGTTTGAACATACTGTTTTGGTTACATCTTCAGGGCATGAAGTATTGACGGATATTCATAATAAATATGAAACCAACATGTAAAATATTTACTCCCAAGAAAATTATTAAAACAGATGCGAGTTCTCTCGGCTAAAGTCGGGGCAAATATATGATACCTTTAAAAATAGTTAATTCAATTATATGAAACACCCGAATATAACACAAATTGAATGGTATTTGCAGTAAAAACTAGTTAAAGGAGTTTGAATTTCTTGTTTACAATATGTTAAAAGGTTGAATATAATCTTTTATCTTTGCCCCGCAAAAGTAAGTAGATATGTCACTCATTATTGAAGAAAAGGATCTTGAAAAATTTATAATGGTGGGCGACAGGGTATTGATTAAGCCCAAGGTGCCTACAAGTAAAACTAAATCGGGTTTATATCTGCCTCCTACAGTCCAGGAAGGGGAAAAGATACATAGCGGTTATATCATTAAGGTCGGACCGGGTTATCCTATTCCTGCAGTTACTGAGGAGGATGAAGCCTGGAAGCAGAAACAGGAAAATGTAAAATATGTTCCCCTTCAGGCTAAAAGGGGAGACCTTGCTATCTATCTGAATAAAAGCGGTTTTGAAATTGAATTCAATAAAGAGAAGTATCTGATACTCCCGCATTCAGCAATTCTTATGATTATCAGAGATGAGAATCTTTTAACTTAATTCACGGCAGGCACAATATATACCTTCAAACAGCTCTTTGATCTGTCCTGATGATACTGATGAAAAAGCAAGACGAAGAATATTATCGAGGCTAATGGTACCAATATTGTATTTTTTAATAAGCAACTGCCGTACTTCTTCGCCGTTAAGACCATCTGCAAGTTTGATACACATAAAGTATCCTGAATTAAAGGGCAGGGCGGTAAAGTATTCTCCGTATTTTTTCTCCTTTAGCGTCTCTTTTATGATTTCATATCTTTGTTTCATTATTTGAAACTTTTGAAGCTTCTGAGCTGAGTATTCACTGCTTTCGTAGGCTGAAAGTAATAATGATTGTGCCAGGTTGGAAGCATTGGAGATATTACCCCTTATTGCTCCTGCAGTTTTTGATTCCAATGCAGAATATAATTTATTGCTGCCTCCCTTAATGCCATATGTTATAAACCCTACTCTAAAACCCCATACATAGTCTTCTTTTGTCGGTCCGTCAAATTTAACTGCAAGTATATTTTTATGTAGACCGGCAAGTGAAGCAAAAATACTTTCTGTGGCTATACCATTCTTATATACCAATCCGAAATAAGCATCATCGATTAAGGTCAGGATTTTATTTCCGTTCACAGCAGAATTGTGCAAAATTTCGGTCATTGCTTCGATTTCTGAGTTTGCAGGAGTATAACCGGAAGGATTATTAGGGAAATTGAGCATCACTATTTTTTTCCCTGATTTTCCTGAATTCAATTCTTTTTCGAAAGAGTTCAGATCGAACAGTTCATTTTTAAATAAATTGAACTTTTTAAATTTCACCCCATAGGCATTGGATAGTATCAGGTTGTAGTTGCCCCAATATAGTGAAGGAGTAATAATTTCATCACCGGGGTTTGCAAACAGATATCCCGCCATGCTGATCCCGTGAGTCAAAGCACAGGTTACCACAGGCAGGCTTATTTCACTTCTTTTTAATGAGGGATTTTTTTCAAAGATCATGCTTTTCCATTTTGAGCGAAGATCAGGGCGCCCGAAACTGGTTGTATAAGGAAAAATAAGAGAGGGATCAAGAGCTATTTTCATTGCAATTGTTTCTAATCGCATAGGTGAGCCGTCATCTTCAATAGCCGTTCCGATAGTGGCATTTATCCGGGTGTTTCTGGCTTCGGCAGTTTGACCAAGGATCCCTTTTTTCGGGAAAAATATATTTTTCCCCCTTTCTGATAACAAATCAAATACACAGGAGCTTTCTGTTTTGATTATACTATTGAGCTCTTCAGCTTGTGGGTTCATAACTTCATTTTAGAATTTTAATTCTTTTGTCAATTGTAATAAAAACCGGCTGCAATATAAGCAATAAGGAGATCGTGAAAGATAATTGTTAGCAAAATGAATTGTATTTTTTTATTATCCTAACATTTGTATTTAAAATTGTTAACGGAATAATAATATGATTGGCGGGTAACTTTTTTAAAGAGATCTTAATGATCCTGTAATAATAAAAAAACCCAATAATGCAGGCATTGCTGCGACAATTGCCAGTGCCATTTTTCTTTTGTGGTCTTTTAGCTCGAATATGAGTGCTGCAATAGACATAACTCCGGAAATTAAAAAAAGAAGATAAGCGGGAAAAATTTTAGCCGGAAATGGAATATCTGCAGGAAGAACCTCTTCCAGCTCATTATTTATAATCTCTTCCGGAGTTAAGAATCTGTGAGAAGAGAAATATTCGCTTTGCAAAGCCCAGATTGAGTATATACCTAATACTATGAACAATATTAATCCGGTAATCCTGAAAGTATGTTTACTTTCAGCAGTACCGTATATATATGCGGTTATTCCCGCAAAGACAATCCATTGAGGCAGGGTATAAATAAATTGTCCGGGATTCATTAATTAAGTTTTTAACAAAAATGATAAATTTTTCCAAATATTAAAAGGTTTGTAAGGCTCATCCTTTTATTTTATTTTTGTAATTTAATTTAATAAGTTTTTTTGTGAAAAAAATAGATGTAAATCCTAATGCCAAAGCACTTATTTTTGATCTTGATGGTACTATAGCCGATACAATGCCTGTTCATTTTATGGCTTATAAAAATATTCTTAATGACTATGGAATTGTTTTTACCCCTGAACTGTTTGTTACCATGGCCGGTATTCCTGCCATAGAAACTATTAAAAAGCTGAATAGGATTTTTGGTACCGATATGGATCCGAAAAAAACAGGAGTTCACAAAGAGAAAGAGTATGAAAAGATTATGCATAAGATGAGACCTGTTGAACCGGTAGTGGAGCTTATTAAAAATTATCATGGCAAACTTCCGATGTCGATAGGTACCGGTTCATATAAAAGAGTTGCATGGAAAACTCTTCAAATATTGGAGTTGGATAAATATTTTGACATATTGGTTTCGGCAGAAGATGTTTCACAGCCAAAGCCTGATCCTGAAACATTTATAAAATGTGCTCAGAAAATGGGAGTGGAGCCTTCTTCCTGCCAGGTTCTTGAAGACGGGGAGCCGGGTGTTAAGGCAGCTGTTGCTGCAGGAATGATGTATACTATGGTAACCGATTATTACGATGTGACCATTGGGGAAGAGATTTAAAAAAGTTCTTTTATATTTTTGAGAACTTGTTTTTCAGTCTATTTCAGGCTATAATGACAAATAAGTTAATTAATTTATCCGGGTTAAAATGGAGTTTAAAGTAATATCGGATTATAAACCAACCGGTGATCAGCCTGAGGCAATCAAACAGCTTTCGGAAGCAATTATAAGCGGTGATAAATACCAGACACTTTTAGGAGTTACCGGATCGGGGAAAACATTTACGATGGCTAATGTTATCGAAAAGATACAAAAACCGACCCTGATATTAAGCCATAATAAGACTCTTGCTGCTCAGTTGTATGGTGAGATGAAACAGTTTTTTCCTGAAAACCTGGTTGAATATTTTGTTTCATATTACGATTATTACCAACCTGAAGCATACCTGCCATCTTCTGATACATATATTGAAAAGGATCTTTCGATTAATAAGGATATAGAGAAGCTTAGGTTAAGCACCACTTCGGCACTGCTTTCCGGCAGAAAAGATATTGTAGCAGTCTCTTCTGTGTCGTGTCTGTACGGAATTGGCAATCCGGATGATTTTCATGCTAATGTTACAAAAGTTGAAACAGGTGAATCTGTTTCAAGAAATTTGCTTCTCAGAAAGCTGGTAGATGCACTTTATTCAAGAAGTGAGATTGACTTTCAACGTGGGAATTTCAGAGTTAAAGGTGATACGGTCGATATTTTTCCTGCTTATTCCGACACAGCAGTCAGGATTATTTTTTGGGGGGATGAGATTGAAAAAATATACCTGTTTGAACCTATGACAGGTTATGAGCTTGAACAAAAAGATGATATAGTAATTTACCCTGCAAGTATATTTGTAACAACAAAGTCAAGAATGAATTCAGCTATCAGGCAGATTCAGGATGATTTAATATCCCAGATAGACTATTTTTTGGAAATTGGCAAGCAGCAGGAGGCACGGCGCTTAAAAGAGAGAGTGGAGTATGATATGGAGATGATGCGTGAATTGGGCTATTGCCCGGGTATTGAGAACTACTCCAGGTACTTTGACGGGAGGCTGCCGGGAACAAGGCCTTTTTGCCTTATAGATTATTTTCCTGATGATTTTTTATGCATTATTGATGAAAGTCATGCAACTATACCTCAGATTAGAGCTATGTATGGAGGCGATAATTCAAGGAAAGTGACTTTGGTTGAGTTTGGTTTCAGATTGCCTGCTGCAATTGATAATCGGCCATTAAAGTTTGAGGAGTTTGAAAGTCTTGTCAATCAGATTGTTTTTGTAAGTGCTACTCCTGCTGATTATGAACTTGCTAAATGCGAAGGAGTAGTTGTTGAACAGATTATTCGTCCAACAGGGCTTCCTGATCCTCTTATTGAAGTTAGGCCTGCAACTAATCAGGTTGATGATCTGATGCATGAAATACAACTGAGGGTGGAACGAAATGAGAGAGTACTGGTAACAACTCTGACAAAAAGAATGGCTGAAGAACTTTCTAAATACCTTTTGAATCTTGAGGTGAGAGCACGTTATATACATTCAGATATTGATACCCTCGAAAGGGTTGAGCTGCTGGAACAACTAAGAAAAGGAGGATTTGATGTTTTGGTGGGTATTAATCTTTTGCGTGAAGGGCTTGATCTTCCTGAGGTTTCTTTAGTTGCTATTCTGGATGCCGATAAAGAGGGCTTCCTGCGCTCTGAAAGATCACTGACTCAAACGGCCGGCCGTGCTGCGCGTAATTTGAACGGAGTAGTAATAATGTATGCGGATAAGATTACTCAGTCTATGCAAAGAACAATAGATGCCACAAACTACAGGAGGGCTAAACAGTTGAAATATAATGCCGATAATAATATTACTCCCAAACAGATAATAAAACCAACACGTGAAATTATAGGATTGGAATATCGAAGCAAGAAAAAAACAGACTTTTATGAAAGATCTGTATTGCTTGATACGGCAGCTGATCCGGTTATTAAATATATGAGTGCGGATGCACTTTCCAAAGTAATAGAAAATACAAAAAGGGAGATGAAAGAGGCAGCAAAAGAGTTGGATTTTATTGAAGCCGCAAGATTGAGAGATGAAATGTTTGCTTTGGAAAAAATATTAAGGAAAAAAAAGGACACCCGGACAGATATTAAAAAGTCCTGATAATTAATGTATTTTTGTGTTGAATTTTTTTAAAATGAAGATCTATTTTAAAGAGCTTTATAATAGCGTTACGGCTGTATTGTTTGAACCTGTTCTTTTTTGGAAAAAGCAGAAAAGTTATACTCCTTCCATATTGAAGCCGGTAACACACTATATTGGTCCGTTGGTACTATTTTCTGCACTTTGCATTTTTGCCGGGGAGCTGTTTCGGGGTTCAAGGCTCTATCTTTTTTTTCCGGTCATGAAGGCTGTTAGAAAGATGGTTTTATTTATGCTCTATTATTTTATTATGATTTTTATAATTAAGGAGCTGATGGCTTTGACAGGCATCAAAAAGGATATTCGCACTTCAGGTAAAAAGGATATTCGTACTTTGGGTAAACTGATCTCCTATTCTTTAACTCCTGTTATTCTTACTTCGTTTTTCACCGGATTGTTCCCGTTTCTTTATGTTCTTGATATTTTTGGATTATATGGATTTTATATTTTTCTGACCGGTATCAAAACAATGTTTCAATTCAGAGATAAGGGGCAATATGCCTTTTTTATTTCGGTGGTTATCTCCGCCTTAGTAATTTATGGTATATTGAGCATAATTTTATCTAAATTATTAACGGCAATACTATAGTGGCACACTCTAAGGGTAATATCAATATTCGTAACAGAAAAGCCTCGTTTGAATATGAGCTCATTGAAAAATATATTGCAGGCATTCAACTCTTAGGTACAGAAATTAAATCGGTTCGAAAAGGAAATGTAAGTATGAATGATTCTTATTGCCAGTTTTTCAGCGGTGAGTTATATGCCAAGAATATTCATATATCCGAATATGAACTGGGAACCTGCAACAATCATCCTGCAAAGCGCGATCGCAAATTGCTGCTTAATAAAAAGGAGCTTAGGAAGCTGGAGCGCAAGGTTAAAGAGTCAGGATTTACAATTATCCCGATCAGATTGTTTATAAACGAAAGAGGCCTGGCAAAAATGGAGATTGCCCTTGCCCGGGGCAAGAAGATTTATGATAAGCGTGAATCTTTAAAGCAGAAAGATTTGGCCAGAGAAATAAAAAGGGCAACGAGGTATTAACAATCTCTTTGCAGAGATTTATAAAAATAAGTTTTAATTATGACCGGTTTATATCCTTTGAAATTTAATCCGATCTTGCAGACAAGGATCTGGGGCGATGGAAAGTTGTTAAATGATATTTTAAATAAAGATTGCTCCGGAGTGGATAATTGTGGTGAGATATGGGAATTGTCTGCCGTTGAAGATAATGTCTCTGTGGTTTGTAATGGTTATTTAGCAGGGAATAGTATTACCGAGTTGGTGGAAATATATATGGGTGACCTGGTTGGTGAAAAGATATTTGAAAAATTTGGTATTGAGTTTCCCCTTCTGATTAAATATATTGATACAAAAGAGGATTTGTCAGTTCAGGTACATCCCGGAGACAAACTTGCCAGGTCAAGGCACTATGCTTATGGAAAAACAGAGATGTGGTACGTATTACATGCAGATGAAGGCTCTTCGGTAATATCAGGTTTTAAAAAGCCGGTTACAAAAGAGGTTTACACTAAGTATGTGCAGGAAAGCAGGTTGGCAGAGTTATTATGCAGTAAACAGGTCAAAGCAGGAGATGTGATTTTTATTCCTGCAGGTAAAATCCATGCCATCGGAAAAGGATTGCTGGTTGCCGAAATTCAACAAACTTCTGATATAACATACCGGATTTATGATTATGACAGAAAAGACAAATATGGTAATTTGAGAGAACTACATACCGATCTGGCGCTGGATGCAATTGATTTTAATGATAATACGGGTTTTTTTACTGAATTTTTTCCAAAAGCGGATGAGCCTGTGGAAATTGTTAAGTGCGATTATTTTGCCACAAATATTGTCTGTTTTAAAAAACCTATGGAAAGAGATTATCATAAAATCGACTCTTTTATTATATTAATGAATTTTGAGGGAAGATTCAGTATAAAGTATAGCACCGGGGAGATAGTTGCAGAAAAGGGTGAAACTATTCTTATACCCGCTAGTCTGGAACTATTAAAATTAACACCCCTTACATCTGAAGTAAAGTTGTTGGAAATTTATATTCCTTAATTGGTAACAGATAATTGTTAAATTTATGGAGATAAAAAAGGCCCGGTTTATTGTAAGTAATAATGAGGTGGAAAAATGCCCGGAACCCAATAAGCCTGAATATGCATTTATTGGAAGATCCAATGTTGGAAAGTCCTCGTTAATCAATATGCTTACAAACCGGAAGTCTCTGGCAAAAATCTCAGGTAAGCCCGGTAAAACCAGGTTAATTAATCATTTTTTGATAAATGAGGAGTGGTACCTTGTTGATCTTCCCGGTTATGGTTATGCCTCTCTGCCAATGCAAGAGCGCAAAAAATGGGAAAAATTTGTTAAAGGATATATTTTGAAACGGGTAAATCTTTATTCACTTTTTGTGCTTATAGACTCTCGTCATCAACCTTTGCCAATAGATCTTGAATTTATGGAGTGGCTTGGCATAAGCCGGATCCCTTTTTCAATTATTTTTACTAAAACAGATAAATTAAAGCCTGAGCAATTAGAAGATAATATAAGAAATTATGAGAGGAAAATGTTGGAAAAGTGGGAGAGTATGCCGGAGTATTTTAAAACCTCTTCATTAACTGGCCTGGGGAGAGAGAAGATATTGAAATTTATTTCAGATGTTAACAGAGGTAATATATAATTGTTAATTTAGAAGAAAAGTAATAAATTGAGGTAGTATTAAAACAGCAGTAGAAAGAAAATTGTAATTTTGCTGTAGATTGGCAAAATAAAAATGAGTTATAAATGAGTCCTAACAATCCTCCATTAAAGATTTTCTCCGGCCGGGCAACAAAACATTTGGCAGAAAAAATTTGTAAAAGCTTATCTATTGATTTGGGTATTTCATCCTGCCCTGTTTTTTCTGACGGAGAGTTTGAACCTTGTTATGAAGAGACAATCAGAGGAGCTTATGTTTTTATACTACAGTCGACTATGCCTCCTGCAGAAAATCTTTTAGAGTTACTGCTTATGATTGATGCGGCAAAACGTGCCAGTGCAGCACAGGTTATTGCTGTAATACCTTACTTTGGCTATGCACGTCAGGATAGAAAAGATAAGCCCAGGGTCTCCATTGGTGCAAAACTGATGGCTGACCTTCTATCGGCAGCAGGCGTTGACAGGGTTATTACAATGGATCTTCATGCTGATCAGATTCAGGGCTTTTTTGATGTTCCCGTCGATCATCTGTTTGCTTCGGCCCTGTTTATACCTTTTATCAGTAATATGAAACTGAATAAAATTACTATAGCATCGCCCGATGTTGGAGGAACTAAAAGAGCAAATACTTATGCCCGTTTGTTGGGCTCCGATATGGTTATTTGTCATAAAACCAGGGCAAGGGCTAATGAAGTGAACAGTATGACGGTTATTGGGGATGTAAGGGGAAGGGATGTAATAATAGTGGATGATATGATCGATACTGCAGGGACTATCACAAGAGCTGCAAATCTGATGAAGAGAGAGGGAGCAAACAGTGTTCGTGCTTTTGCTGCTCATGGCGTTTTATCGGGTCCGGCAGTTGAACGTATCGAACAGTCAGCTCTTGAATATGTTTATTTTACAGACTCAATTTTGCCTAAGACCAACTGTTTGAAAATAAAATATATTTCAGTTGCAGATGCTTTGGGGGAAGTAATAAGAAGAGTTTATAAAAATCAGTCAATAAGTTCGCTATATTATCGCTAATTTTTATCTTTGCACCGTTTTTAGCAGGAGCATTCAGAGTGTGTTTTATAATAGCCTTTGCATTACAATAACTGACCGGCAAATCTGTTATTCAGCAGATGCTATCAATTTTGAGGATTAAAACACCTTTAATTATGCATGCTGTTGGTCCCGTACTGCGGGAAAGACTGAGTACCATAATTATTAATGTAATTTTAAAAGATGAAATCAATTGAAGTTAAAGCCCAAAAAAGAGAGATTTTGGGAAAGAAAAGTGCAAAAGAGCTTAGGGAAAAAGGAATGGTCCCCGGTGTTTTATATGGAAAAAACGGGGTTGTTCATTTAGTTGTCCCGTTTAGTGAGTTGAGAGATCTGGTTTATACACCAAATGTGTATCTTATAGATCTTAATATTGATGGCACGATAGAAAAAGCAATGATCCAGGATTTGCAGTGGCACCCTGTGGAAGAGATGTTAATGCATGTTGACTTTTTGAGGGTTATTGACAATAAGCCATTGACAATTAATATACCGGTTAAGGTTACCGGGATGGCCAAAGGTGTTAAGGCAGGAGGCAGGCTTAAGGTTAATATGCGTTTATTGAGGATAAAAGCATTACCTGAAAATCTTCCTGATAATATTGAAATAGATATAACTCAGCTTGCTATCGGAGACAGTATAAAAGTAAATGAGGTAAAAAAGGATAATCTTGAGTTTTTAGATAATAAATCTAATCTTATTGTGGGTGTTGTAACGACCAGGATATCTCAATCGGATATAGATCTTCTTGAAGAGGAGGAAGAAGAGCAGGAAGAATCAGGAGAAGATACTGCTGAAGATCAGCCTCAATCTTAATTTTAAAATAAAATTTTGTGAAGTATTTAATAGCAGGACTTGGTAATATAGGTTCGGAATATAAAAATACACGTCACAATATAGGATTTCAAATATTGGACACTCTTGCCGGGGTGTCCAATATTGCTTTTAATGACAGGCGTTATGGGTTTGTTGCAGAATATAAATATAAAGGGCGAATTTTTATACTTTTAAAGCCCGCAACATATGTGAACCTGAGTGGCAGGGCTGTAAATTACTGGCTTAAGAAAGAAAAAATATTTCTTAATAATCTTTTAGTGGTCGCAGATGATCTGGCTTTGCAGTTTGGACAACTTCGGATAAAGGCAAAAGGGAGCCCCGGGGGGCATAACGGATTAAGAAATATATCAGAGGTGCTTGGAAGTAATGACTACGCAAGGTTGAGATTCGGGATTGGAGATAACTTTTATAAAGGTTTTCAGGTTGATTATGTTCTTAGCGAATGGCTTGAGGAAGAGGTTAACCTGCTACCGGAAAGAATTGATGAGGCGATTGAGATAATTAAGAGTTTTGGTACGCTGGGTATTGATCGGACAATGAATTTATTTAATAAAAAATATTATGGTTCAAAAGATGAGGATTGATAAGTGGCTTTGGGCAGTCCGGATCTTTAAAACCAGAAGTAAAGCTTCTGAAGCTTGCATCAAAGGCCATGTTCTTGTTGGAAATATTCCGGTAAAGCCTTCAAAAACAGTATATAAGGGAGATATTATAAAGGTAAGGCATAATTCGATTTATAAAGTGTTCAAAGTGATAGAACCTGTTTATAAACGTTTATCTGCAACTCTTGTTTCAGGGTTTGTTGAAGATATTACTCCTCCGGAGGAACTTGAACGGCTTGAGATACAAAAACAGGCTACATGGTTTTATCGAAAGCCCGGTTCCGGAAGGCCTACTAAGAAAGAGCGTCGAGAACTTGATGATTTTTTAAAATTCCGTTAACCATGCTGGCTGCTTTAAAAAAAAGAGATGAAAATATTGCCGAATACATTTTGTATTTATATCATGTGGAAGATCTGATCAGGGCTTTCAATCTTGATATAGATATGATCAGAGAAAAATTGACTCCTACGTACAGATCAGATGATGTAACGGCTGATAAGATTTCAGATTGGTATAATAATCTGATTTTAATGATGGAAAAAGAGGGCAAAAAAGAAAAAGGGCATGTCAGGTTTTTATTAAATCTGATAACTGATTTGAATGAGCTGCATTTAAAGCTTATTGAAACCGGATTTGATAAAAAATACAGTTCCATTTTCAACACAGTTTCCGGTTTTTTAGCTGAATTGAAACGAAAAAACCCTGAGGCGGATTCGGATGTCAGGATTGCTCTTGATGGTATATATGGGTACTTAATGCTTAAAGTTCGTAAAAAGTCAATTAATTCCTCAACAAAAGAGGCAATAAAAAGCTTAAGTCATTGGCTTAGTTACCTCTCATTTTATTATAGAGACTTTGAAAACGGGAAATTAAAAATCTGATTTAAAAGTAAGTGTATATTATGTTTTGAAAAGAAAAGGGCAGCTCAATAGCTGCCCTTTATTAATGTTAACCCCCAAACACACAAGCAATACAGGACGTATTGCATTGCAAATGTAATACTAAATTAGAAGAATACCAAAGTTTATTTTTAAAAAAGTAAACTTTATATAAATTTTGATGATAAATATCTATTTATTGGTTTCGAAATCAGTGATAAGCCCTTCAGTCAGCCAGTTAGCCAATGCTTGCCTGTTGTTTGGGAGAATAAACCTTTGCTGGTCCCTTTTATGGTTTATATTTCCTAACTCAATATAGACTGCCACCGGAAGGGTATTTCTTACCACATATAGATTTCTTGAAGATACAGTACCTTTATATCCACGGCCAGGCTGATGGGTATCATATTTTTTTTGAAATGTACTTTGAAGAATTTTTGCAGCTTTTTTTCCTTTTTCACTTCTTTCATCGTGGTAATAAAATACATCGATATTTTCACCATGACTTCTTGAGTCCAGATGAATTGCTACCATTCTTTGAAATTGACCGCGGTGCTTGTTATACAAATTATTTACTGCATTTGTTCGTTGTTTTAACCTCTTGTTTTGGTTTAATGGAATTGTAAGGTTGGGATAACATTTTTCATTTTTATCGGGTTTTAAATAGTTGTCATCCCTGATTCCGTTATAAGGATCAAAAGTAATCATATATACCGTGGCTCCATGTTGAATAAGATTTCTTGCAAGCCTCAAAGTGACATCATAAGCATATTCGTCTTCACATAACAGCCAGTCACCGTATTTCCCCACAGCGCCCGGATCCGGACCGCCATGGCCGGACATCAGATGATATACTGCACCATTTAATTTATTATTGATAATTTCAACCTCACTGTAATCTTTCCCGAAAATATCTAACTTAATAATATTTTTACCGGACTTTGCTTTACTTTCATCAGCCTGATCGGGCAGAATATATTTTTTCCCTGCATAAAGCATATCTCCCGGGCCGAGTTTATCTTTATTGATCTCGATAAAGATATTTAAATATTTTTCGGGAGGCAATCCGTTCCTTGAAAGAAGCCGGTAAATGCCTTCACCCGGCTGAGCAATAACCTCTTTTGTTTGGGAATTGACTGAAAGGGGAATAAGCAGAACAGTCAAAAAAAACAAAAAAATAATTTTCAAGTCTTTATTTATATGTAAGTTTGGCCCAAACATGTTATTTATAATTATAAACTAAAAGCTAAAATAGCGGTTAGTTTTCATAAAAGAATTCTAAAATGAATGTATCTATCACCCGTCAGTTGTTAATAACTTAACAATAAGGATGATTTTAAAGATAAAAAGAACCATTGTCATTTGTTTTTTTTAAGTAAAATTGAATAAATAGAAAATGTATTTGTCAGCAAATCTCATAGCAAGATCGTGGCTTTTTCGATTAATTCTTTCTGTTTTATCAGGTTTATTATTAACTCTTCCCTGGTTGGGATTTCCTTCGTGGTCTCTTTTTATATCTTTAGTACCCCTGTTTTGGATAGAGGATTTTTTTGCTGAAAGCAGAATGGCTTATAGCGGAGTAAGATTTTGGAAATATACTTTTCTCTCTTTTCTTATATGGAATGGCCTTACTACCTGGTGGATCGCCTATGCTACTCTTGCCGGAGCCGTAATGGCAATTGTTGTTAATTCATTTCTGATGTCGCTGGTATGGTGGTTAGGGTATGCGGTAAGAAAACATATTAACAGAAATATAGGTTTAATGGCTATTACAGTGTTTTGGATAGCATTTGAGTTTTTTCACTATCACTGGGATATTGAATGGCCATGGCTGAATCTTGGCAATGGCTTTGCAAATAGTATAAAGATTATTCAATGGTATGAGTATACAGGAATATTGGGAGGTACATTATGGATATTTATAATAAATATTTTAATTTTTAAATTATCAGGAAATATTATTGAGAAGTCCTCTTCAAAAACAGTGAAGGCTCAATTAGCCGGTCTCCTGCTTATATTGGTGATCCCGGTTTCATTTTCACTATTTCTCTATTTTAAATATGAAGAGAAGGAAGATCCCATAGAGACTGTTATTGTTCAGCCAAATATTGATCCCTATTCTGAGAATTTTGACAGTAAGGCTGAATTGGAAAAAATGGAAATAATGTTAAAACTGGCTTCTGAAAAGAGCAACAATAATACTGAATTGATAGTTGGTCCTGAAACTGTCTTTGAAAGATATTTTGAATGGAGTCAGGATCATTTGCATTTGAATTTTTATTATAATCATATATCTGATTGGCTAACGAATTATCCTGAAGCTGAGATTATATTTGGTGCTTCAACAAGTAAAATCTACCCGGATAAAGGAGCTGCAAGTTCTACTGCCAGGAACAGACAGGGGGTGGTATTTGATGTTTTCAATTCTGCACTGTTCATTGGAAAAGGTGTACGTGATCAACTATATCATAAGTCTATTTTAGTGGTAGGGGTTGAAAAAATGCCGTTTAAAAAATATTTGGGATTTATGAGCGATCTGGTTTTTCATCTTGGCGGGACAACCGGAAGTCTCGGTGTGCAGGAGGAGCCGTCTGACTTTGTTCTTAAAGACGGTCGTAAGGTTGCACCGGCCGTTTGTTATGAGTCAGTGTTTGGAGAGTATATCGGAAGATCAGTAAAGAAGGGCGCAGGGATTATTGTTATTATTACCAATGATGGCTGGTGGAGAAACACACCCGGTTATAAACAGCATATGTCTTTTGCCAGGCTAAGGGCTGTTGAGACACGCCGAAGTGTAGTACGATCTGCCAATACGGGGATTTCATGTTTTATTAATCAAAAAGGCGATGTAACGGGAAAGACAGACTGGTGGACAGAGGCTGTAATAGATGGCACCGTTAATTATAATTCAAAAATTACTTTTTATGTCAGATATGGAGATTATATTGCAAGGGCCTCCCTTTTTGTTTCTGCATTAATCATTCTTTTGCTGATTTCCGGCAGAGCAATAAAAACAAACAATAATTTGGTACACAAATAGAAAAATCCGCATCAATTCCGTTTGAGTAAAACCCCGGTTTGACAGGATTTGAGTGCCCGACCGTTCAAACGTCCGCTGGTCTTTCGACTCATTCCGGCAAAAGCCGGAACTACAAGGCCTGTTTTTACGATCGATAAGCTTTCTCAGTTTAATAAGATCTGTTGAGTTTACCAACTGCTGAATCGATGCGGATAAAATTTTTAAAGAACTAATCTTTCTGCTTCAAAAATAATCTTAATAGTTGTCATATACAAATATTTTTTGCAGTTTAAAATCAATTCAATAATAACATGTTGTTACATAGTTAATTATCTTTTTAATATCATTATAGGATATTTTTTTTTCATAAAACCCTTTTTTGATATCTCTGCATTTGAACAAAACACTAAATTTGTAACCTGTAAATAGCAAAATAATTTAAAAACGAAGACAATTATTAAACATAAAGCCAAGATTAAAAGAGTTTCAGACCATTTTTTGGTTGTAACGGTAAATAGTGGATCAGCATGTTCGGGCTGTCATGCAAAAGAGGTATGCTTAGCAACTGAATCGGAAGAAAAGGAAATTCAAATTCCCTGTGAAGAGCATGGATTCCTGCCGGGACAATTTATAACTGTGACAATGAAAGAGTCTCTTGGGGCCAAAGCTTTGCTTTACGGATATATTCTGCCATTGTTACTTGTTATTTTTATATTGTTTGTTATTTTTACACTTACTTCGGATGAAGCTTTGTCGGCTTTAATAGCTATAGGTGTACTGGTCCCTTATTATGCCGGATTATATTTTTTCAGGGACTCTTTTAAAAAAACATTTAGGTTTGAGTTAGAAAAAATTGATTAAAATATGAGTATAACAATTGTATATACAATAACTGCATTAAGTATAATGGGTGGTTCAGCTGCTGTTATTTTATTTTTGGTTGCTCAAAAATTTAAAGTTTATGAAGATCCCCGGATTGATGAGGTGGAAAAAGCACTGCCCGGAGCCAATTGCGGGGGATGCGGCTATGCCGGTTGCCGTGCTTTTGCAGAAGTGTGTGTAAAAGCTCCCGATCTTGCAGATTTTTATTGTCCTGCAGGTGGTAATGATGTTATGGCGAAAGTGGCTGATATTCTGGGTTTGGTTGCTCTCAAAAAAGATCCCCGTGTAGCATTTATTCGCTGTAATGGTTTATGTGAGTTCCGTCCAAATACAAGTAATTATGACGGAGTAAAGAGTTGTGAAATAGAAGCGATGACTTATAGTGGCAGAACTGACTGCCAATGGGGATGTTTGGGGTATGGGGATTGCTATGAGGCATGTGATTTTAATGCAATAGAATTAAGGCCGGAAACAGGAGTGCCGTTAATTATTGATGATAATTGTGTTGCTTGCGGAGCTTGTATTGAAGCGTGTCCCAAAAACCTTATTGAGTTAAGAAAGAAATTTCCTAAAAATCGTAAAATTGTAGTGGCATGTAGAAACCAGGATAGAGGGGCTGCTGCCAGAAAAGCTTGTAAAGTTGCATGTATAGGGTGTGGAAAATGCGTAAAAGAGTGCAGGTTTGATGCAATTACCCTTGAAAATAATTTGGCATTTATTGATTCCGATAAATGTAAGTTGTGTCGTAAATGTGAACCTGTTTGCCCAACAGGTGCAATCCTGGAATTAAATTTTCCACCGGCTAAAGTAATTGAAAAAACTATTCTTAAATGAGAAAAGAATGCTAAAGACGTTCAAAATCGGAGGAGTTCATCCACCCGAAAATAAAGTGTCGGCTGAGAAGCCAATTGAAGATTTACCCCTTCCTTCTTTGGTGTTTATACCTTTGGCTCAGCATATAGGATCGCCTGCCTTGCCTGTGGTTAAAAGAAGGGATTTTGTAAAAACGGGTCAGCTGATTGCCGAAGGCAGTGGATTTGTTTCTGCAAATATCCACTCTTCAGTATCGGGCACTGTAAGTAAGATTGATAGTATGGAAGATAGCTCGGGGTATCCCCGGCAAGGTATTTATATAAATGTTGAAGGAGATGAATGGACCGGGGATATTGACAGATCTGATAAATTAGCTGAGGAATACGATATTGAGAGCCGGGAAATAATTGATAAAATTCAAAAGGCAGGTATTGTCGGATTGGGTGGGGCAACCTTTCCTACCCATGTAAAGCTTATACCCCCCAAAGGGATGAAAATTGATATCCTTCTGATTAATGGTGTGGAATGTGAACCTTATCTTACGTCTGACCATAGATTGATGTTAGAAAAAGCTGATGAAATAATTTCCGGCACTAAGCTTTTAATGAAAGCTCTTAAGGTTAGTGAGGCAGCTATCGGAATTGAAAAAAATAAATCTGATGCAATCAGCCTGTTTGCCGAAAAATTGAAACATATTAACGGGATAAAAGTTGTTGGGTTAAAAGTAAAATATCCGCAGGGGGGTGAAAAACAGCTTATTAAAGCTGTTACAGGCAGAGAAGTTCCTTCCGGTGCTCTGCCTGCGGCAGTAGGAGCAATTGTTTCTAATGTAGGCACTGCTTTTGCAGTTTATGAAGCAGTATGGAAAAATAAACCTCTGATTGATAGAGTTGTAACAATTACAGGAAAAGGATTGGTAAAACCGTCTAATTTTAGAGTCAGGATAGGAACTCCTGTATCAGTACTGATTAAAGCTGCAGGAGGCTTACCCGGAGATACAGGTAAAATTATTTCCGGAGGACCTATGATGGGGCTGGCGGTTACTCATCCGGAAATACCTGTTACAAAGGGTACTTCCGGTATTGTTTTGATAAATAAAGATGAGTCGCAGCGCCGGGAGGCTATTGAATGTATCCGTTGTGCAAGATGTGTCAGTGCCTGCCCCATGGGGCTGGAACCATATCTGCTTATGACGGCTTCTCAAAAAGGCCTTTTTGATACTCTTGAGAAAGAGAGGATTATGGATTGTATTGAATGTGGTTCCTGCAGTTATATTTGCCCTTCTAAAAGACCGTTGCTGGATTATATTCGTTATGGCAAGGTTAAAACAGGGCAAATTATCAGGACAAGGAAAAAATAATTAGTATGGAATAGTCTGAGTGTGCCAGATTATAAATAAATAAAATATGGATAAATTTTTTACCGTTTCACTTTCACCTCATCTCTATTCTAAAGATTCCACCGGAAAGATTATGTATAGGGTTGTTGTTGCCTTACTTCCTGCACTTTTGTGGTCCCTGTTTATTTTCGGATTTGACAGTTTGCTGGTTATGGCAATTTCAGTTGCTGCTTGTCTGGGGGTTGAGTATTTGATTCAAAAGTTTTTAATGAAGCAAAAGCCAACCGTTAGCGACGGTTCCGCATTGGTGACAGGTATATTGCTGGCTTTTAATGTTCCCTCCGGTTTGCCATGGTGGATAATTATTATCGGGGCAATTGTAGCCATAGGGATTGGAAAAATGTCTTTTGGCGGGCTTGGTTGCAACATTTTTAACCCGGCACTTGTTGGAAGGGTTTTTCTGCTAATATCTTTTCCCGTGCAGATGAATACCTGGGCAACGGTTTCCAGAGAAGGGGTTGATATGGTGACTTCTGCAACTCCTCTTGCTTTAATAAAAGCAGGGATGGCGAGAGGGATACCTGTCTCAGAGATGATAGATAATATGCCTCCGGTTTCTGATCTTTTGTTAGGCTATTCAGGCGGCTCCCTTGGAGAGATATCAGCTTTACTGCTTTTAATAGGCGGGATTTACCTGTTATTCCGAAAAGTAATAACCTGGCATATACCGGTATCTGTTATAGCAGCTGTTGTGCTGGTATCCGGGCTTTTCTGGCTTTCAGACCCCAATGAATATATAAATCCTGTTTATCATATATTGACGGGAGGGCTAATGCTTGGAGCAATATTTATGGCCACAGATATGGTGTCGTCACCTATGACTCCCAAAGGACAGATTATATACGGTGCGGGAATCGGTGTTATTACTATTTTTATCAGATTATTTGGAGCTTACCCTGAAGGTGTTTCATTTGCCATTTTAATTATGAATGCTTTTACACCCTTATTGAATATGTATTGTAAACCTAAACGTTTTGGAGGAAAATAATATGGCAAAACGCGAATCAACATTTTTAAATATGTTTTTAGCACTTTTTGCTGTTACTTTTATTGCTGCATTTACCCTGGGTTTTGTTTATGAATTGACAAAAGAAGCAATAAAAACTTCTAAAACTAAAGCTCAAAATGAAGCCATAAGTAAAATATTACCTGATTTTGACAGGTTGGGCGATCCGCTTAAAATAGCTGATGGACCGGACAGGGACACTATAGAGCTATATCCTGCATATAATGGTGGACAATTTATTGGTGTTGCTGTAAAAACGTTTTCCAAAAGGGGTTTTAGCGGGCTGATAACAATAATGGCAGGAATTGATAATTCAGGAATTTTTTCAGGTTATCAGGTATTGGAACATGCTGAAACACCCGGACTTGGATCAAAAATGGATAGCTGGTTCAGCAATGACGAAAAACCGGGACAATGTATTATAGGTAAAAATCCTGAATTGTACAGATTTGAAGTTACCAAAGATGGCGGAGATATAGATGCAATAACGGCTTCCACAATATCGTCCCGTGCTTTCCTTGATGCCCTCGTAAAGGCTTATAAGGTATTTAAAGAGAGTGAAAATGAAATTCCCGGTATCTCCGGGGAATAATTTAACTATTATGGATAACTGGAAAATTTTCTCAAAAGGTTTAATAAAGGAGAATCCGGTATTTGTGCTCCTGTTAGGTATGTGCCCTACTTTAGGTACAACCTCTTCAGCCATAAACGGTTTGGGTATGGGCCTTGCTGTTACATTTGTATTGCTGATGTCTAACATTGCAATATCGCTAATCAAAGATTTAATACCGGATAAGGTTCGAATACCTTCTTTTATTGTTATTATTGCTACGTTTGTGACTGTAGTAGAGCTTATTATGGAGGCTTATGCACCTGCGCTCTATAAAAGCCTTGGGATTTTTATCCCGCTTATTGTTGTTAATTGTATTGTGCTTGGAAGGGCTGAAGCATTTGCTTCAAAAAATAGTATATTCAGCTCAGCTCTTGATGGACTCGGGATGGGTCTTGGTTTTAGTTTTGCGCTTGTTTTGCTGGGAGCTATACGTGAGTTGTTAGGGAGTGGAAAGATATTTGATATTCCTGTTTATCCCGAAAATTATGTCACCCTTCTTTTTGTGCTGGCACCCGGAGCCTTCATTGTGCTTGGATATCTCATCGCTTTTATAAATATGGTTAATAAGGAGAAAAAGAGATGAACTATTTTGTGATAATTTTAAGTGCAGTATTGGTAAACAATATTGTGTTGATGCAATTTCTGGGGATATGCCCATTCTTAGGAGTCTCCAAACGTCTGTCAACCGCTGCCGGTATGGCCGGGGCAGTTGCATTTGTTATGGTTATGGCTACTATTGCTACATATCTTATACAGGTTTTTCTGTTAAACCCCCTGGGGCTTGCATTTCTGCAAACAATTGCCTTTATTCTGGTTATTGCCTTTCTTGTTCAATTAGTTGAAATAATCCTTAAAAAAGTCAGCCCTGCTCTATATCAGGCACTTGGTATATTTTTGCCGTTAATTACTACCAATTGCACAATTTTAGGTGTGGCAATTCTGACTATTCAAAATGAGTTTAATCTAATAGAAGGGGTGGTATTTGCTATTTCAAATGCTATTGGATTTGGCCTGGCCCTGGTAATTTTTGCCGGTATTAGAGAACACCTGGATATGCAAAATGTTCCAAAAGGACTGAATGGCACTCCAATTGCACTGATCACTGCGGGAATTCTGGCAATGGCTTTTATGGGGTTTTCAGGATTAGTCTGATTTGTGGAATATTTATTTTTATAAAAGGATTTTTAACAGTAAATTCGGATAATCAATTTAAATCCGATAAGGGAAATAATAGTTGTTATTTGATGAATGGGGGCTTTTGGCTTTAAATATTCTTTTTGTAAATATAATTTTTTACTGATGAATTTTTATTTATCTCTTTTGATGCTGCTTATAAGTTTTTCCCTCCATGCTCAAACAACATATGAGATAATGAAGGCGGCAGATTTTTTTAATATTAATAAACTGGAACGTGGTGAGTGGAAAAAGACACTGACAGAATATGATATTGAAGGATCTCCCTATCTGGAAGATGACTTTGTGGAAGGGGCTGTATATATGACATCCAAAGTTAAGTTTGAGGGATTGCCTCTTCGTTATAACATATTTAACGACCGGGTTGAGTTTCAGGCTGATGATGGATCATTGCAGGTTTTGTCGGTTCCTGAAGTTATTGATAAAGTTGAATTTGGAGAAACAACATTAGAGTATTCGGTTTATTTGCAACTTAAAAAAATAAAACGGGGTTTTTTTATTGTTCTTGAAAAAGGTAATGCCACCCTCTATTTGCGCCCCCGGGTTATATTTGAAGATGCACAGAAGGCAGGCGCATATACAGAGGCTAAACCTCCGAAGTTTATAAGAGGACCTGATGAGTATTATATAAGAGTTGACAAAGAACCTGCCGGACTGATATCAAAAAAGAGAGATATTGAAGAGCTTTTTTCAAACCATGGAAAGGAAGCAGAGGAATTTATCAGAAAAAATAAGATCAAAATAAATCGGGTTGATGATTTGATTAAATTGGTACAATATTATAATTCACTTTAAATCCCTGCAAAAAACGATAGATTGCAGGGCTTTGATTGTCAGCTTATAGAAGCGTAATATCCTATTTTATAGAGGTCAAACAAAAACAGTCCGGGGTTTTTTCCCGTGAGATGTTTCTCCAAAAGAGGGCGGGTTTGGATGAAAAACCATTTTATTAATGGCAAAGGGACTGCTTTTGTCAACTTTTCATACTGTTTTAAAAAATTTATTCTGCTGCTTAAAATTGTTTTATGTTGGCCAATATTTTTTGAAATTTGCATAAGGTTTTCCAATGCATGTTTTGTCTTTTCTATAAAAATGGCAGAATCTTCAATTCCTGTATGCATAACAGGGTTGTCAATATGTAAGGGCTCAGTTCCGTTTAAATGGAGGTCAAGACCAAGCATTGTATCTTCATGTCCGTATGAATTGAGCTCTTCCCTGAAATGGATTTTTCTAAAAAGATTTTTTGCAATAAACAGGTTGTTTGAAGAGATGATAAATCCCTTTTTGGCGGTACGCTTTTTTGCTGTGACAGCTTCTCTTTTGTGCCCGTATTTCCATCTGAGTATTTTTTTAAAATCTTCGGGCTTTTTCTCTGAGTAAGTTGTACCACCGCATATTACACATTGAGGAGACGCCAGATTCAAGTAATTTTCAAGATATCTTTCATTAATTAATTTAGAGTCAGCATCTATAAAAAGTTGGTAATTCCGCCCCGAGTCAAGGCCCATTTTATTTCTGATGGCAGATCTTCCAATATTTTTGTCCATTTCCCGGTAAATAACATTGGGAACAGCTGACAGCCATCTGTTTTTTAATTTGAAGCTCTCTTTAGAATAGTCATCATAAATTTTTATGTCATAATCAATTGATAAAGCTTCTGCCTGAATTTTTATCTGCATGACCAGATCGCTTACTTCTGTATTATAAACAGGAATATTGACTGACAGCATTTGGATTTAACGATTTTAATTAATTATTGATAGTGGCCTTAAATTAAAGTAATAAACTATATTTTTGGCAACATATTTTATTTTTTATCTATTATTTTCCTGAAATAATATAATAAAATGGTATACCGGATAAATAGAATCATCATACTTTTTGTCATATTTCTACCATTTAGTTCATTTGGAGATAGGTTGAATATTGAAGTTAACTTCAAGAAGGCTGCCGGCAGAGAGATATTTCTGGCTCAATATTATCTTGGAAATATTTATGCCAAAGATACAATAACTCTTGATGAAAAAGGGTTTGGTGTATTTGTGGCAGATTCACTGCTTCCCCAGGGGCTTTATAAAATTTATCTGGATCAGGAAAATCATTTTGATATTTTGCTTGGTTCCCGGCAAAAATTTTCAATTACAAATGAATCGTTCAGTATTGACAATATTAAAATAGAAGGAGCTGAAGAGAGTGTCTCTTTTGTAGATTATGTTCTGTTTTTAAAGAATCTGCAGGATGAAAGCAATAAGATAAAAAAGGTAGCGGAAACAGCTGATTTAAAGAGAAAATCTGAGTTGCAAAAAGAGTTAAACAGGTTAGATGAAGAACTTATTAATTTCAGAGACAGTCTTGTCCGGAAATTTCCTAAGTCATTTCTGGCTAAGTTTATATGGGCTGCTCATATTCCTGCAATTGATGAATCTGCTCTTTCGCCTGAAATTCTTAAAAGTGATTCACTTTTGTCAAGTATGAAATACTACTATCAAAGGGAGCATTTCTGGGACTATTTTGACTATACCGATGAGCGATTTCTATATACTCCTTTTTATAAAAACAGATTGGAAACATGGTTTACCAAGGTGCTTTTTCAAAATTATGATTCAGTGAAAAATCATATAATGGATTTTATTGATCAGGTAAAATTTTCACCGCGGATTTTTCAGTTTGCAGTTTCGTTTTTTTTAAATAGCAGTATAAACAGCAAAATTATGGGTATGGATGCGCTGTTTGTGGATATTGCCAGAAAGTATTATTTGACCGGTGAAGCATTTTGGGCATCAGAAGAATCGATGGAGAATATAAAGGAAAATGTTCTTTTTTTGGAAAATAACCTGATAGGAATGACAGCTCCTGATCTTACCCTCCGGGGTATTGAAGGAGATTATACTAATTTACATCAGATAGAGGCGCCATATACCATTATTTTGATTTATGAACCCAACTGTAGCCACTGCGGGGAATTTGTGCCCGATCTATACTCAAAAGTTTATAATAAGTATAAAGATAAGGGGTTGGAAGTTTATGCAATTTATTCAATGGATAACAAAAATGAGTGGCTTGGATTTATTGAAAAATACGGGCTTTTCAACTGGGTAAATGTGTGGGATGAAAAACATTTGTCACGTTTTAAAATTCTTTATGATGCTCGTTATACTCCCGGCGTTTATCTTTTAAATCATGATAAAACCATTATTGCCAAAAAAATGAGCGTTGAACAGATTGATGGATTTTTAAAAAATCATTTATACTGAGG